>NZ_LGHL01000283.1 GCF_001908205.1 Bradyrhizobium sp. NAS80.1 | reverse complement strand
CAACGGTATGGCGCGCGACATCGCCGCGATGGAGCAGTTCGGGCCGAACCCGAATGCCACGATGGAATGGCTCAAGCAGATCGTGCAGGTGGAAGCCGCCAAATCGATCGCCGGCGAGGCCTCGCTCTACCGCCGCGGCAGCAAGACGGCCGACGCTGTCAGGGACAAGCTCGACTACATCCCGCACCGCATCGACAGCGTCTACCAGTACATCCGCGGCCGCAGCGTGGTGTCGGGCAATATGGCGACCGGCTTTGGCACGGTGCGCAATTTGCTCACCTCCGCCCTGCTCGGCTCGGCCTCGATCACGGCGGCCGCAACCGATCCATTCGTCGATGCGGCCGCGCGCTACCTCTCCGGCCTGCCGATGACGAAAGCGCTGTGGGGGATCACCAAGACCTTTTCCGAAGGTACCACAGAGCAGGCCGTTCGCAGCGGCATCGTCATGGATGACTTCCTGCACATTCTCGGCGACGAGGCGCGCATGGCCGGCCAGGTCGGCGGCAGCGAGTGGTCGAAGTGGTTGGCCGAGCGCACGCTTGCCCTCTCCGGCCTTGAGCCTATGACGCAGGCCCGCAAGCACGTCTTCGCGCTCGATTTTCAGGGAGCCGTCGCCGACCAGGCCGGCAAGACGTGGGACGAGATGGAGCCCTACTTGCGGCGCGCCATGCAAGGCTATGGCATTGACCGCACGGCGTGGGACGTGATCCGCTCTACGCCGTTGCATCAGCCGGAGGGCGGCGCCGGCTTCCTGCGACCGATCGACGTGGCGGCTCTCGCCGAAGGGCCGGCGCTGCCGAAGGTGCAGAAGCTGCTCGGCATCGACACGACCGACGCCGAGGTCGCGGCCGAGCAGACCGCCGCCGGCGTGCGTCGGATTGCCGAGCAGTATCTCGAAACCATCCTGCAGCAGACAGAGCGCGCGGTCCCGACCTCAACGGCGCGGTCTCGCTCGTTCTTCGTCGGCACGCAGCCGAAGGGCTCGTTCTGGGGCGAGGTGGTCGAGAGCGGCCTGCTGTTCAAGTCGTTCGCGCTATCGCTGACGACGCTGCAGCTTCAGGCGATCCAGCAGGAGTTGCACCAGGGCGCCGCGCGCGGGGCTGGCTATGCCGGCGCCATCGCACTGTCGCTCACCATGGGCGGCGCGATCGCGCTGCAGATCAAGAACGTGATCAACGGCAAGGACCCGCAGTCCATGGCCGATCCGCGCTTCTGGATGGCGGCGGTGCAGACTGGCGGCGGCCTCGGCCTGCTCGGCGATTACCTGTTCTCGGACGTCAACCGTCAGGGTCAGTCGCTGGCGCAGCAGATTTCGGGGCCGACAGTCGGCCTGGTCGGAGATCTCTGGAAGCTCACAGCCGGCAATGTGCAGCAGCTCGTGCAGGGCAAGCCGACCAACATCGGCCGCGAGACCGTCAACACGTTGGGACGTTACACGCCCGTGCTGTCCTCGCTCTGGTATCTGCGCGCGGCCTACCGTCGCGTGGTGCTGGATCAGCTGCAATATCTGACCGATCCAGACGCCCACAAGAGCTTTCGGGAACAGGAACAGCGCCTGCAGAACGAGACCAGGCAGGGCATGTGGTGGGCACCGGGCGAGATCCTGCCGCGGCGCGCGCCAGCAACGCAATAGGCGCCGACGCCTGCTCACTTAACGCCGCGTGCCGGCGCTCATCCTCCGGCGCATGAGCGCAACGTACCCAATTCCGCGCGGAACGCGCCACGTCATCCTGCAAGCCGGCTTGAACCAAAAGGTTTTCGGGCCGGTCTCATTCCTGTTGTACGATCCGGCCGACGTCGCGATCAGGATTACTGATCCCGGCGCATCGTTCCCGGTACTGCTCGATCCCTCACAGTACACGATCGCGCCGGCATCGCCGGCCACGGGCTTTCCGGCCTACTTCACCGTGACGCTCAACACGGCACGGCCACAGAATGCGCAGGTCGATATTCGCGGCCTAAGCATCCCGTCGCGCACCACGGACGTCACCCGCGGCGGCGTGCTGCGATCGACGCTCCTCGAAGCCGAATTGGACCGGATGGTGATCGTCGGCCAGGAGCTGCGCCGGGACATCAGCGAGGGCACCCTTGGAGATGACGCCGTTCAAGCTGCGGTGGCTGCGGCGCAGAACTACGCGAACCAGGCCTTGGCCGCCAATACGTCGGCCGCGGGCCACGATACGGCCGCCGGGAACTCGGCAACCGCCGCCGCAGCATCGGCGGCCGCAGCGGCGGCGGCGGTCGCAGCCTATCCGCCGGGTATGATCTACGGCATGTCGATCGCCAACAATGTTGGCTCGCCCAATCTCAGGATCGACGTATCTTCCGGCAAATGCCGCGATATCGCCGACGCGAAAAATATCGCATTGGCTGCAACCATCACGAAACGCCTTGATGCGAATTGGGTTGCCGGCAACGGCAACGGTGGCCTCGATACCGGCGCGCGCGCGGCCAATACGTGGTATTTCCCGCAAGCGATCGACACCATCGCCGGCGGCGCCGGCGACGTCATCATAGGGACCAGCCCGGTCGCGCCGGTGATGCCGGGCGGCTACACGCCGAAGCGGCGGCTTGGCGCGTTCAAGACCGACCCGAGCGCCAACATCATTCCGATGTTTCAGGAGCCGGGCACCGGCATGTTCCTGTACAAGAGCGCGCCGCGCGATCTCAGCGCGGTCGCGATCAACACCACGCCGACGCTCTACACCCTGCCGAGCGTGCCGCTCGGCATCAAGACGCGCGCGCGCCTGCTGGTGAACCCCACCACGACCGCGCTCATTTCGCTCAGTGATCCCGATCTCGGAGCGCCGACCGATACCACGCTCGGCGTGATCGGCGGCGGCCAGTGGAACGTCATCGACGTGTGGACCGACACAGCGCAGCGCATTTACATCTTCGCCAACACGGGGACGCCGACATTGAGCATTTTCGTGCAGGGCTTCCATGACATGCGCGATGCGGTGATCTGATGCAGATTTTCGACGTCGCCTGTTTCGGTACCAGCCTGACCGAAGGCACCGGCAATGACGGCGCCGGCAGCCCACCGTTTGGCAGCTACGTGCCCGTGCTGCAACGGGCGCTGGCGCCGGGAAAGAGCAGCCGAGTGCGCTGCTACAATTTCGGCTCTGGCGGCGCATGGTCGACGGTCGGTATGACCAACTATCTCACAGCATTGAAGAACGTGAGGCCGCGCGCTGTCATCATCGAGTTCATGATGAACGATTGCGCGCTCCTCTCGACGGCCGATAGCACGGCAAACCATCTCACGATCATCAACACGCTCAAAGCGCTGCCTGCACCGCCAGCAATTTTCCTGGTGACGATGAACCCGGTCATCGGCAACAGCTCGTCGGCCATAGCGCGGATCAATCTGAACACCTACAACGATATCTATCGCTCGCTCTCCCTCTCCGAGAATGTCGGGCTGATCGATACCTATCCGAATTGGGCTGCTACGCCGACGGACATCCCGGACGGCGTGCACCCGACACTCGCTGCCAACATCGCCAAGCTGATCCCGCGGCTCGTCGCCGCCCTGTCGCCGCTGATCCAATGAGCACCTTCCTGCCCTCACGGACTGGACGCTTTCGCGCGACGGCGGCCGCCGCGGAAGCCCTCGACACGCATCTGCAGACGGCGATCGCCGAGCTGCAACCATCGTCACCCAAGGAGGTTAAGCCCATGCGAGGTCTGGAACGTCTCACGTCGCTGGCGCAGAACGCGCTCGACGATATAGACAAGCAGGCCGGCGATGCCGCCGACCGCATCATCGCCGCCAAGGAGCGCGCCGCCTCGGCCGTAGAGGGTTTTGCGAACCTCGCGGTCTCGATGGAAGACAAGGCGCGCCTGGTTGAGCAGGCGCTGGCGCAGCTCACGAACAGCCCGCCGCAGGCGAGCGAGCCGCCGAAGACGCCGGTCCCGCCCCTCACTTAACCCCGCGACCGCGCGCGCATTGTGCCCCTCATTGCAACGAGGGGTTTCAATATGCCGCGCTGGCCGCACGATGATCCTGCATCACTCGCCGCGTTCTACGGCGATCCCGACAAGGGCGAGCCCGGCAAGCAGCTCAAGCCGGTGATCCCGCCGTTCCAGATGTACTATGCCGGCAAGCCCATCGCGAAGATCATGTTTCACGTGAAGGCGGCCGGCGCCCTCGCCGCGGCGCTGGACGAAATCTGGCGCGAGTGCGGCCGCGATCAACACAAGGTCGATCGGCTCGGCCTGTCGGTGTTCTCCGGCGCCTACAATCCCCGCTACGTCCGCGGCTATGAGCCCGGCAACAAGGAAGGCCGCAAGCCGCGCTGGTCGAACCACGCCTACGGCGCCGCGATCGACTTCGACGCCGAGCACAACGGCTTCAACACCGGCCACGGCACCATGCCGCAGCTCGCCGTCGCCGCGTTCAAGCGGCAGGGCGCCCTGTGGGGCGGCGACTACCAGGGCCGCACTGACCCCATGCATTTCGAGTTCTGCTCGCGCGCGCCGACCGCCACGCCCCTCTCGTTCCTCGGAGAGGTGCAGGCGGATGGCGATAGCGATCAGAGCGGCGCCGGAGAAGTCGCCGGCAGTGACGCTCCCGCCGGTACGCCGGCAGGAGGCGCGGCGCCCTCCGCCGGCGGCTTCTTCGGTCGGGTCCGCAATTGGGTGACGGCCGGCGCATCGAGCATCGGCCTCACCAGCCTGGGCGCGATGACCAATGGCGAAGTCGTCGCGATGCTACTCGGCTTCGTCCTGCTCATCCTTGTCGCCGGCTTCCTGATCTCGCTTTGGCTGTGGGGCAAACAGAGCGTGGCGGACTGGATCGCGAAGCACATCGCATGAGCGCCATGTTCTGGGCCATCGCCACATCCGACGTCGCGCTCATCGCCGTGGGCGCGCTCTTCGTTACGTGCCTTGTCGTCGGACATCTGCCACTGATCGGCCGGCTGCTGCCGGCGGTAGAGCCCTACACGGTCGCAGCCTCGCTGCTCGCCTATCTGCTGCTTGCGCAGCTCGCGCTCGCGATCGGCTTCCGCGCCGCAGACGAGCGGGCCGAAGTCGCGCGGCTGACGATGGAGCTGAACTGGCATCAATTCCAGCTCGAGCAGCAGAAGGTTGCGGCCGCGTTCGCCGAGCAGAAGGCCGACGAGAACCGCGAGCGCGCTGCCACGCTACAGGAAGAGGTGAACGACTATGCCGACCGTCTCTCAAAGCAGCCGCCTCCGCCTGCTTGCGCTTTCGATGACGACGATGTGCGGAGCCTGCGCGCACTCGGCGGCGCCTCCGGCCGACCGGCCGGCCCTCGTGATCTCACGCGACTGCGAAAACCTCGCCGCTGAGGTGGATCTGCCGACCATCAGCCGCGACAAGAACCCCAAGGCCTCGGTGGCCGAGCATCGCGCCGCCCTGGTCAAGGCCAACGGGAACCTTTCCGCAACACGCGAGTGCCAGGCGCACCAGCGCCGGAACCTCTCGAACGATGAGCAGCAGCATGGCTGACAACATCGGTGTCATGATCGCGGCGGCCGGTCTGGCAATTGTCATCCTATCCAGCGTCGGCGGGCTGGTCTGGAAGCTGGCGCGGCAAGAGGCGCAGCTCCGTGCAGAGCACAACGCCGAGATCTCCGCGCTGAAGGAAAAGCTCTATCAGGTCGAGATCTGGGCCCGCGACGAATTCGTGCGCAAAGGCAGCTTCGATCTTGTCGTCGGCCGCCTCGAAAAAGGCTTCTCGGATCTGCGCTCGGAAATCGCCGGCCGGCTCGACCGGATGGGCGAGAAGATCGACCACATCAAGGCGTGAGACATTTCGCAATAGAACCCCACAAAACGGGGTGCGTGAGACACGCAAGTTATTGAAATTGTTAAGCTCCTT
>NZ_LGHL01000282.1 GCF_001908205.1 Bradyrhizobium sp. NAS80.1 | reverse complement strand
CCAGGTCTACATAACTGAAAAGCGAGCCGGACCGTTCGTCACTCCCACGCATCGCGCCCCCTAGTTAAATCCTGATCCTAGAGAATCACGACACGAAACGCTTCGCTACCGACTTCTTCAACAGCCTGCTAACTCGGGCGAACGCCTCCCGCAGGGCGAACGCCAGACTGACCAGAAAGGCCGTGGCGGTGCACGAACGCGAGTCTTCTCAGGACTGGAATACACAGCTAGAGCATGATGTTTTTATTCAGAAACATTGCCTGAGTTTTTGAGATAGTTGGCGCACTCCTCCTTGGAGAAGAGGTCGAGGAGTTTGCCGACCTTGCGCCAAGTCGCTTCGACATCACGTGTCTCGGCCGCTCGCATCAGATGTTTGAGCTTGGCAAAGACCTGCTCGATCGGATTGAGGTCGGGGCTGTAGGGCGGCAGGAAGAGTAAATGCGCTCCCGTGGCACGGATGGCGTTGCGCGCCGCCTTGCCCTTGTGACTGCCGAGATTGTCGAGGATGACGAGTTCACCTTTTGCGAGGGGCGGCGCCAGCACCTGTTCGACATAAAGGGTGAAGAGCTCGCCATTGATGGGACCGTCGAAGACCCATGGCGCGCTGATCCGGTCGTAGCGCAGCGCCGCCATGAAGGTCATGGTCTGGGCCCGCGTAGCTTGGGCCCGTCGCCGGATCGATGGCGGCGAGGGTGGGGGCAATGAGCGCCGATATTCCAAGAGCGGCAGTTGTGACCGGCCCAGGTCGCATTAGCGGGTCTCCTGATGTAGCTACGTGAAAGCGTCGCGCGTGGACTAGGACCTGATCGAAAACCGGTCGAACGCCGTCAGGGTCTGCAGGCGGGGCTCGAGGTCACGGAAATAAATCTCGGCCCTGAGAGACGCAATTTTCCGCGCCGAGCTGGCTTTCCTCCACGTTGATGAACCACGACCGTGGCCTTCCGTCGTTGCCATCGCTCCAACGGTAGCCCCGCCGTTTGAGGGCGTCCTTGAGATCGAAGGGCGATTGCTCTGCCCAGACCCGCATCGTCTTCTTGCGGGCTTGCTCGAGCAGCATAGCCAGTGCAGGTGCGCCGGTCGGGACCTCGAAGGCGAGAATTTCGACAAGGGCATGGCAGTCGTCTACAGCTCTATGAGCTTGGTGAAAGAAGCCGGCTCCGTTCAGGAGATAGCCCAGCCGAGAGCCTTCGAAGCCGTGCTTTCGCCACTCTACCTCCGTCGCCGACATCCCCACGCCTTCCGTTGGAATAACGGCCAGTAGTGCCCTGCGAATTTTCGGTCGAAGCCCGCGTTATGCGCGATGACGATCACAGCGTCGTCGACGAATCATGAAACGGCGTCATCGTCGATCCGCTGCCCGGCGACCATCTCGTCCGTGATTCCCGTGAGCGCCGTGACCTCGGGCGAAATTGGCGTCGAGGGTTAGTTGAATGACGAGAAGACATCCCTGAGGCCGGCGATGCGGCCGTCGGCCAGGTAGTCGAATTTGACCAACCCTAGCTCGATGATCTCGCCCTTCCGTTGGTCTAGGCCGGTCGTTTCTACATCGAGAAGGATGCCGGTTTTGGTCGTTGGTCCCTTGGACGGGGTGAAGTCTCCCGACGCATCAACCGCCGAAGGATGCGGCTGACGGTGGCCGGGGGACACTTCGACCTCGGCTGCGATCTGCTTGCCGGTGTGACGCTGTCGGCGCAACGTCTCGACGGCCTTGCACGTGGTTGGCGGGGTTTGGCTCGGCGATGAATGGGGTCTGGAGGAGCGATCGCGCAGCCCCTCCACACCTTCTGCGCGGAACCGCTTGACCCACTTGGCCACAGTCTTCGGCGTCGTGTTGAACAGGTCAGCCGCGGCAGCTTGGCTCAGCCCGCCCCCGACCACGCATCGCACCATCGCCTCTCGACCTTTGGGCGTCAAAGGCGCATTCTTGTGGACGTTCATCTGGTCTCTCCTTGGAACACGGAAGCTTCGCAACCTCGGCTTCCTCGGTTCAGACCAGATGGACAACCTCCTGAAAGACCACACCTAGGACGCCATAAGATCTTTTCGTGGCCGATTATCATTATGTTGCTGCGGCGGATCGTTCGTTTGGATCTGAGGGGGAGACTGCGAGTAGGTATCGTGCTGCCGTTCCAAGACTGTTTGGGCCATCGGAGGCATAAGTTCGGGACGAAGAGAAATCTGGCTGTTCACCCATCTTCCCCTAGCGAGAGCACCTGAAACGCAGCGATAGAGCAAGTTTTTTTGTAGATTCTCTCCCTCCTCCTGATCGACCGCGGTAGATGTCCATATCATGTGGTTTCCCTGCTCAGGCCTCGCGCAGTCCCTGTTCTTGGTCCCGATTTTCCCTGTTTCGGTTTTGACGCGTGCCAGATACACTGGTTTCCGAGGCATGTTTGGTACTTTTTCATGCGATCGCAGTCTCGTTGGTTGGTGTTATCCTTGCAGAACTCCCTGTTCGCAGGGAATTGGGGTTTGAGCGTCTAGCGTTCGTCCGCGATAACCTTGCCGTCGTTCAGCGGCGCGCCGGGCTGACCTTCGTTACCGCGCGCAAGCTGGCCGCGATCTCCTCCCGTAGCACATCGTTCGCGGTCGCCGTTTCCACTCTCCGCGTCATCGCGTCGGCTTCGCCCTAGCGCGTGACAATGAGGCGCAATCGTCCGAACGCGGGGTGGCGCTTGCCTCGGCGATCTGCTCGGGGCGGACGAACATGCCCGTGATCTTGGTAGTCTGGTCGGCGCAGCCCATCCAGCCCTTGATGCGCATGTTGGAGCGCCCGCACGGGCTCGTGCCCGGCAGCGCCGCGGTGAGGTCGCCGAGCGCGAACCGGATTTAGGGGGGCAGGTCGAGCGAGGTCACCACGTTCTCTCCGAAATCGCTGGGCGCAACGGGATAGCCGGTGCCGGGCTTGACCGGAAACGACGACAAGTCCAAGGAAGAGCTAAATGACGGTGCCGTCGGGTGCAATGCGCCCGATAAGTCGAACGCTCTAGGGCGTGATTGATAGGACCAGTGGCTCTCATGACTCAACGTGTTGCTCTGATCACCGGTGTGACTGGCCAGGACGGCGCCTATCTCGCCGAGCACTTGCTGTCGCTCGGCTACATCGTGCACGGCATCAAGCGGCGCTCGTCCTCGTTCAACACTGCGCGGGTCGACCATCTCTA
>NZ_LGHL01000281.1 GCF_001908205.1 Bradyrhizobium sp. NAS80.1 | reverse complement strand
AGCTTAAGCGCTAGAACCGCGTTGGACGACTAACTTCTTCTATCGCGCTCAAGCGCCTTGGCGTTTTCACACAGCCAAGACCCACAGCGGACCAAAGCAGGTTCGGCCTGACAAGCGGTCAGCCTAAGCCGCATTGATTTAGCTCAAGCTTCCATGAGGCAATTCGTCCTACTCGGATGTCACGCTCGGGTAGTGGGAGCGCAAGGGAACACGCCAGTTGACGACCGATAGACTGCGTACAGCCCTGATTTGCCTAACCGTTTCCTTCGCATCAGACCATCAAGATGGAGGAAGTGACCCATGAAAAATGGATACGCGTTATGGCGTTGTCTAATGGCTAGTGTCGCCGTTTTAGCGGTGACGGGCCTGCCAGCATCCGCGCAACAGCAGAAGCGACCCAACATCGTCATGCTGATGACTGACGACACCGGCTGGAACGATTTCGGCGCCTATTCGGGGGGGCGGCGCTGCTCTCGGCCATCCGACCCCAAACATCGACCGGATCGCCAAGGAAGGCGCGACCTTTACGAATTGGTACGGTCAAGCAAGCTGCACGGCAGGCCGCGCCTCGTTCATAACCGGGCGTATTCCGATCCGTTCGGCACTCTCGATTGTGGTCGCTCCGGCAGACGAAAATGCGCTGAAAAAAGAGACGCCGACCATCGCCGAGTATTTCCAGAAGAACGGCTATGCGACTTACTTTTCTGGCAAGTGGCATCTCGGTGACAAGCCCGAGTCCTACCCAATCGAACATGGCTTCGATGAGATGAAGGCGTTCGCGGCATATTATCCGGGCGTCTACACCTATGCCGACACGACGAAGTGGTTTCATCCGTGGTTTCCCTCGTACAACCCGGAAATCGCGAAAGCCTATTTTGATGTCGTGAACATGTACGAGTGGGAGGGAGTTGCAGGACAACCGGCGAAGAGAGGCGAGTACATCACGTACGACCGCCTTGCCGACTTCGACGTTCGTCAATCCGACTACGCAATCGACTACATCAAGAAGCATGCCAAGGATGCCAAGCCGTTCTTCATGGACGTCAATTTCATGAAGATGCACAACCCGACGAATGCCGCAGCAAAATTCGCAGGGAAGTCCCGGTTGGGCGACTATTCGGATTCGTTGCTCGAACTCGATGACGACATCGGGCGGGTCATGGACACGATCCGCGCGGAAGCGCCCAACACGATTGTGATCGTAACGGCGGACAATGGTGCGTGGCAGGATGCCTACCCCGACGCCGGCACCACGCCATTCCGTGGCGAAAAAGGCACGGCATTTGAAGGCGGTTGGCGCGTCCCGGGCTTGATGTGGTGGCCCGGACAAATCCCGGCTGGCGCAAAGTACGATGAAATGATGTCGCACATCGACTGCTGGGCAACGCTCGCCAAGATGGTCGGCCTGACCCCACCGCCGCACGGCGCATGGACCGACAACAATGGCAAGCCGATCTACTTTGATAGCATCGACAACAGCGAGTACATCCTCGGTCGCGCGAAGCACTCAGCACGAAGGTCGTGGGTCTACATCGACGGCGAAAACTTCATGGGGGCACGCGCAGATGTCGCCGGTGATCCCAATAACCCCGATCTCAATATCGCGTGGAAGTACCTATGGACGGCCAAGGACACTTGGCTCGGTCCTGAGCAGAACCTCGGCGCGATCGGCGCTACTTACAATCTCACAATGGACCCGTTCGAGAAATACGACATGGTCTTCAACGGCGCGATGTCGGCACGTATGCCGACGCAGTCACCGGGCAAGTACGCCGGACAGGACAACGGCTGGGTCTTGGCACTCATCACCCCGGTCGTGATGGAGTTCAACAAGTCGATTGTTGATTATCCAAGTATCAAGCGGCTTCCGGGCGGAGCCTCCAACGATTGGAGACCCGATCTACAACACCCCGAAAACCCTGTCCCGTTGCTGGACATGAAACACCTGCCGAATATCAAAGGCGGCGGCGGGTAATATCGCTGTCGAATAACTTATGCACCCCAAGCCAATGGCTGGCGAACTATATCAAACGGCGGCGGGTCGGCCTCACAGAACGGCTCGCCGCCGCGCCTTTGTGAGAGCGTTTCGACTTCCGCTTGTGGCCCTCAGCGACCGAAATCCATGTCCGCTCGCACGTCGGCAATCAAGGCAATAGCGGACTCGTTTTTGCTCACCGTGAGTTCTTCTCAGTTTGACCCGAAGGCGACATGCCACCACGTGGCGAGCTTAGCTCGGATTTAGGCCCAGCCGAGTTCTCTCAGAGCCATGCCCGCGTTCCAAATCTTGGTCATGTGGCTAATCTTGTCCCCCTGGAACTGCATCACATAGACATAGTCAGTTCGTGTGGACTTCCCGGTCGGGGCGGATGGCCCACCCGGCCCCGAATTGGTGGCGGAAAAGACTGCGTACGCCGCCACGTTATTGCGTTCCTGGTCAACCGCAAACGACTTAATATCGTAGCTTGCGTTCGGTAGAGGGGTGTAGAGACCCTTCATCCAGTCAGTATATTGCTGAAGCGTCTTCACCTCGATAAGCGGCTCTGCCTGGGCCGAAAAGGTAGCGTCTGCCTTGCAGAACGCCTTGCAGCCATCCCACCCTTTTCCGGCCTCACATGCCGTAAAAAACTCTTTTGCGGTCTCAACGATGGAAGTCATCTGACATCTCCCTAAGACGGAACTCCCGAGAAATGACTTTGCTGCCAATGACTATCTTCGCCGACAAATGCAACTGGAGCAAGCGAAGGTTGTCTAAGTCGTTTCACACTATCGTGGAAAGAGATAGCAGCGACAAAAGCCGACAGCCGGACGACCGCACCAGCGGCGCCGGGTCCCTTTTCAGCGCGTCCTCTGTTGGATGCTACTTGGCGGGCGGTGAAGCAAAAATCTTCTGCTTGATCACAGTATTACCTCCGATGACGCGAAGCCGACATTGACCCTAGCCCAAGGGCAACGCCATATGCTTTGATATGTCCGACGGATCTGCCGATCTCGGGAGGCCGTTATGACCGACAATCGCGTGGAACGGCGGCTTGCGGCAATTCTGGCGGCGGATGTCGCCGGATACAGCCGCCTGATGGGTGCGGACGAGGAAGGCGTACTGGCTCACCTCAAGACCGCTAGAAAATCCCTGGTCGATCCCACCATCGCCGCGCATCGCGGGCGGATCGTCAAGACGAGCGGCGATGGCATGCTGGTCGAGTTCGCCAGCGCCGTCGATGCCGCCAGATGCGCCATCGAGGTGCAGCGCGGCATGGTTGAGCAAAATTCCACAGTGCCACGGGCCAGGCGGATCGAATTCCGCGTCGGCATCCACGTCGGCGACATCATCGTAGATGACAACGATATCTTCGGCGACGGCGTGAATATTGCCGCCCGTCTTGAAGGAATCGCGGAGCCCGGCGGCATCTGCCTCTCCGATGACGCCCAACGTCAGATTCGCGGGAAGGTCGATATAGCCTTTGAGGACATGGGGCCGCAGAACCTGAAAAACATCGTTGAGCCGATGCGCACGTGGCGATTGCAGATGAACGTGGACGTCTCCGCGACAGCGTCCGCAGAGTGGTCTACTGACACCACCCAGTCTTCGCTACCCGATAAGCCGTCCATCGCCGTGTTGCCCTTCCAGAACATGAGCGGCGATACAGAGCAGGAATACTTCGCGGACGGGCTCTCTGAGGACATCATTACAGAGCTGTCGCGAATTAGTTCGATGTCCGTGATCGCGCGCAATTCTGCATTTGTCTACAAGAGCAGGCCGGTGGACGTGAAGCAAGCCGGACGCGAACTCGGGGTCCGATATATCCTCGAAGGCAGCGTCCGGCGATCGAATCAACGCGTTCGTGTGACTGCGCAGTTGGTCGAGACGACTACGGGGGGCCACCTTTGGGCCGAGAAATATGACCGCAGCCTCGCTAATATTTTTGAAATTCAGGATGAGATCACACGCAGCGTCGTCGCATCTACCCAAACTCAAGTTGTGCTTCGCGAGGGGGCCTTAGCCGAACGAAGCGAGAGGCCAGATTTTCGAACCTGGGATCTTGCTAAGCAGGGATTAAAAAATATTTATGCACTCACGCAAGAAAGCATTGCTGAGGCACGCAAGGTTGCCACCGAACTCACGCGCATTGATGCATCGTTTGCAAAAGGCCATCAGCTCCTCGCTGCTGCCACGTACCATTTGGCTCTAATGGGCTTTTGCGACGATCGAGGGGCAATGCTCGGGGACGCATTGCAGTCAGCGCGAAACGCGATTCGGCTCGACGATCGCGACGAATACTCACATTGGATTCTCGGCGGCGTACTGGGTCAGGGTCTTGGTCAGCACGATAAAGCCGTCGCTGCCTACCGGCGTGCTCTTGAACTAAATCCGAACTTTTCACTCGCTTTTGGCAGCCTCGGCACAGTGCTTGCCTTGGCCGGAGAGCCGGACGAGAGCGTCCGAAATTCGGAGATTTGTATCAGCGCGAACCCCCGCGACCCCAGCATCTTTTTTCGCTTCTCTGGACTAGCGCTGGCCTACTTTGTGGCTGAGGACTACCCCAGGTCACGCGAATGGGCCGCAAGATCGGTCGCGCGGAAGCGCGAGTGGTGGCAGGGACATGCTCTGCTTGCAAGCAGCTGTGTTTTGCTAGGGAAAGGCGACGAAGCAGGGGCCGCTGTGCACGACTGGCTTGCGGCTTTTCCTAGCGCAAGAATCAGCAATTTGCCGCCGATACCGTTCAAGAAAGCGACGGATCTAAAGCGTTTTCACGATGCGCTAAGAAGCGCGGGCCTGCCGGAGGGATAACAGTTTCTCAATGAGATTAGATATTGCTCAAGCCAATCCCTGGCGCGATATGAATGACCTTAGGCCCACGTCGGCTCTTGGCCCTTCGCGTCATTTCGTTGTCACGGAATAGATGGTCGGTTTCGGGGAAGAGCAGACATCGAACGGCGGCCGAAACCCGCAGAGTCGGTCGAGAATGACCCATCTCCGACATCAGCACGCCTTTTTTGAGGGGCCTTCTCCAGTGGAGGCTTGCACCGCACACTTTGCAGGTCCCGCCGTTGTGCGCGCGCCATGAAAGATGTGAATTTATCACACTCCTCGATTCCGGGAGAGTTTAATGCTGCCAGGACATCTCGCTCTGATTGTTGCCGCGCTCTTCACGGGGGCGGCAGTCTACATCAATTGGGCCGAGCAACCCGCTCGCTTGCAACTCGACGATCGGGCGCTGATTACCGAATGGAAGCCCGCATACAAAAGGGGTTTTGCAATGCAGGCTCCGCTTGCAGTAATCGGATGTCTGCTTGGCGTGATGGCTTGGTGGCAAACCGATCAATGGTTCTGGTTGATCGGAGCCGTGCTCATGATTGCGAATTGGCCTTGGACCGTCTGGGGGATCATGCCGACAAACAATAAACTAATGGCCATTGATCCGAAGGATGCCGGTTCAACCAGCCGCGAACTCATTGAAAAGTGGGGCTGGCTTCACGGCTGTCGAAGCGTCCTTGGAGCGTTGGCGACGCTATCATTTCTAATTGCGCTTGACGCATAGTGGCCGATTCCGCATTTGGCCCACACCGACAAACTCCGGCGATCATCCGAATGTCGCCTTTGAGGGGGTAGAGCGGAAATGCCGGTAAGACGGCGCAACCGACGCTGATGACCCACAGCGGACCTCGGGACTGCAAGCAACTTGTGCCAGCCACCAACCATTCGGAGCCTAAATTATCGCGCTGCGGGAGTTCTATGCGTGGCTGAGCGTTT
>NZ_LGHL01000280.1 GCF_001908205.1 Bradyrhizobium sp. NAS80.1 | reverse complement strand
ATATCCGCGAGATCTTAGCGGCCGTGCCGGCGGGATTGACACGCACACAATTTCGGGAGCGTTGCCGGCTGGATGTGAACGCGGGCTACCGCGTTGAGGTCGAGGAGGCCGAGCGGCGGTATTTCGACAAGAAGGCGCGCCACCAATGAAGCCGATGTCGCATGACGAATACGCCCGGGCGCTCGATCGCCTGGGCTTCTCCAATCGCGATTTCTGCCTCAACGTGGTGGGTGTGAACGACAAGACCGGCCGCGATTGGAAGTCAGGCGAAACGCCCGTGCCGGGATCTGTCGCGGCATTGCTGCGGCTGATGCTCAAGCTGAAGCTGAGCGCCGAGAAATATCGCGAGCTGATGGGCTGAGGGCTCACAGCCACACATCCTCCTCGCGCTCGCCCGGTGCCAGCAACGGCGCCGGGCTTGGCATTTCCGGCCGCTCGATCGGCGGCTCGTCGAGATCCAGCTCCTCCATGCCGTAGCCGCGCCGGCGCAACAGCTTGAGTTGCTGATTGAGCAACGGCGGGATCGCCTGCAGATGGTCGGGATTGACGCACTTCCGACAAGGGCGCGGGTCGGGCGCCCACTTCGCGCACATGTGGTCGACGTCGTATCCGAACGGGATCGGCCCGACGAATTTCTCAAAGACGTAGCGGTGCACCGGCATCACGCGCCGGGTGCCGGGCCGCAGGATGCGCCCATAGGCGCCGAGCCCATGCCACTCGCCGGAGCCGTCATCACCGCCGAGCCACAGCCAGCAGCCGCCCGGCGTCACCCACACGCGATCGGGCGCGAGCAGATCCTCGATCGTCTCAGGCTGCCGGCGGCGCTCGCGCGGGATCTTGAGCCTATTGCTCATTCCGGCACCTCGCCAACGTCGAGCATGACGGGCGGATGCGCGATGCCGAGCACGCACAGATAGATCGGCGCACCTGACTTGATGCGCTCGACCTCATCCGGCGTCGGCTCCCACGCCGTCACCATGGCGCGGCATCGCACCGTCTCGCCGCCGATCGAGACCTCGCGCAATTCATCGCGAAGAGGCAGGCCGAGATAACCTTGCGATTGACCGATGACGCGCGTTGCGCCGGCAATGCGTGCGATAATCACTCAGTCGCCTCCGTGTGCTTGTCGTAAGCCGCCAGATCGATCAGCAGGCACCGCTCGGCGGCGCGGTTGATCTTCACCACCTTGCCGCGTGGGCCTGATCGCACCACCTCCGGCGGGCCCTGCTTCAGCGCGCGAAACCAGACGCCTTGTTGCCACTTCGTGCCCTGGTACATCTTCGCGAGCAGCGGCCCCTTGGGCGGCACTGCGAGCAGCCAGCGCACCTTGCCGGCCGGCAGCGTCGCGTCGGCCTCGTAGATCAGGCCGCAGCCAGCCATCGAGATCTTCTCTTTCGCGGTCGACAGGTCGTAGTCGCTCGCCTGCGTGTAGGCCTTTTCCAACTCCTCGGTGACGCTGCCGATCGTCGGGCGCGAGCCGCCCTTGATCGCCTCGATCGGCGCGCCCATCAGATGATCGATGCACTCGCGCCAGTTCTCGCCCTGCAGAGCGCGCTCCTCGGCCGTGGCTTCTGCGACGATGGCGCCGATCCGCGCCGGCTCGGTGATGTCGAGCCCCAGCGCTTCCATGTCCTCTTCGCCGAGCATGAGCTGCGCCATGGCGAACAGCGTGCCATAGGTATCCGTGCCGCGGCCCGTCAGGCCGGCTTCGGCGAGCAGGCTGCGCCAGTCCGCCAGCAGCGCAGGGAAGCGCGGCCATGCGTCCATCAGCGCGCGCAGCACCTGCCGGCCCCAATCCTTCTCTGCCTTCGGCTCGACTTTGCCCTTCACCTGCAGCTTGCGCGTGTCGAGAATGGCGAAGCGGCTGAGATCCTGCGGCTTCATCGGCGGCAGGTTGATGCCGCCGCAGAAGAACGCGTTGCGCGAGGTGAACTCGACGCCCTTGTGATCGGAGCCGCCGCGCAGCAGCGTGCCGCCGGAATAGGCGATGCGGCTTAGCTCGACGATCTTCGACACGCGCGCGTTGTCCTCGCTCGCCTCGAATTCGTCGATCGCCACGGGCAGGGCATCGAGGCCCATGCGCTGGCGCACGCCGGCCTCGGTCGGGTTCTCCGCGCGCAACAGCACGTCGCCGATCGTCGATTGAATGAGGTTGGTCAGCGCGGTCTTGCCCGTGCCGAAGTCGCCCATCACTGCCGTGTGCGGCCGTTCCTTCAGCGCGCCAGACATGAACATGACGCCGATCGAGCCGAGCACGATCACGGGGTCGAGCTGCGGCCGTGCCCAGCTCCACGTTTTGAGCATGTCGAAGATCTCGCGCGCCGGGCTTTCCTCCGCCGGCACGGCTTCCGGCCATGGCGCCATGATCGAGGGCGCGCGGAAATAGAACACGCCGGAGACCTCGCCGGGCGCGCTCTGCATCAGCTTGCCGTTCTCGACCAGCCACAGGCTGTCGCCGGAATGCCAGATCAGCCGGCCAAACTCGTCGCGCCAGGCGCCGCGGCCGCGCAGGCGGTTGGCAGGGTCGAACGGCCCGCGGGAGGCGGCGGCCTTCTGCAGGCACATGATCGCCTTCTTTTCCTCGACGCCGTTGATGAGGAAATTCTGCTTGCCGGTGTCGTGATCGGTCGAGGTCAGCTTTTTGCGCGGCCATGCCCAATATGTGTAGTTCGGCGTGGTGCGGAACAGGCTGA
>NZ_LGHL01000028.1 GCF_001908205.1 Bradyrhizobium sp. NAS80.1 | reverse complement strand
CGCCCTAACATCCGCTGCTCCCGCAAATGCCGCCTCAAACCAACGGAATCACGGTTCGCGAGTCGCCTCAACCGGAGTTTTGCAACACAATCGAGGTCGATTCAGACGTCGGCATCTCGCCAAGGGCGCGTCGCATTGTGATCCAGAACGGGAAGAGCAGCAGGCACTTCTAACGATACGAAGCGGGTCAGTTACGATATACTGCTCATGAAACATATCTGTGCCAAACCGGGTGTGCCCGGCAAGGAAGAACCACGCCATACTTGCCGTACTCGGATGGAAAATGACCAGTAATGGCGTCCGCTCCGGTAACAGGAGGCCTTGTCGGACACCGAAAGATAATCGTGAGCGCTCGATGAAGCGGCAGACGGTTCTGGGGAGTCTTCCTGTTTTGCTTGTGCTGAGCGGTTGCGGCGGCGAGGCCGGGCCTGAGTGTGATTCTTTGGATACGCGCAACGCGGTGGTTAAGGTCGTTTCGGGCGACGGCAATAATGCGCTTGTCAACTACGCTGCCAGGCATTCGAGCGTGGTTGAAGCAAGAGTAAATAGTGCGAGCACAGAAGCTGAAAAATTGGCAGTTTGGGAAAAGGCGAGACAGGGGGCGTCCTACAGGTTGGGTGATGATATAAGCACGAATTCAAGAAGCAAGGACCAGCGAGCAGTGACTTGCAGTGGGGTATTGTCTGCGACGGTGGAGGATGTGACAGCGCAAAAGCAGGTGGAGTTTGAGGTAGAACAAGCACCGGATGGAACGGTGTCGGTTTCGGTTAGTCCATTTCAATTCTGAGCGCTCGCATGTTGTGGCGCTCATCGGCGTCTCGTAGCAAAGAATAGTTGAACGTTCAGATCACCCCCATGCATTGAAGAAGCAAAGCGCAGCCGACCGACTGGACCGGTTGCGATCGGACGCCGGCTGATCTTGCCAGTCCTAGCTAGACTATGTTGCGCAACACGATCTCGGTATGCTGCGCTCCTATTGAATCGGCGAATGCGCTCGTCGCAGAATCCCAACAAGCCGACCTGGAGGAACCATGAAGAACCCCATGACCCTTGCGGACTACAACATTATCGTCACCGGTGCGGTCCAGGGCATCGGTGAGGCCGTCGCCCGACAGAGCGTCGAACTTGGTGCACACGTTACGCTCGTGGACTTGAAGGAAGACAAGCTCAAGACCTTAGTCGCCGATCTCGGGCCAGAACGCGCAGACGCTCATGTCGGCTCCGTGGCGGACCCGCAATTTGTGCAGTCGTTGGTCGACAACGTGGTTCGAGCGCGCGGCGCGATCCACGGCCTGGTGAACAACGCGGGTATCGTACGCGCGGCGATGATTCACAAGATGTCGCAAGCGACATGGCAGCAGGTCATCGACGTCAATCTGTCTGGCGTCTTCTATTGTCTACAGGCTGTGGGAAGGCACATGATGGATCGCATCGAGACGGGTGACACGTCACCGGCGGTGATCGTGAACATCTCGTCGGATGCCGGCCGCCGCGGTACGATCGGCCAGATAAATTATGGCGCCGCCAAATCGGGCGTGATGGGAATCACCATGAGCGCGGCGCGAGAATGGGGAGCGCGCGGCATTCGCGTCAATTCGGTCTGTTTCGGCGTCGTAGAAACGGAGATGACCGAGACGGCTCGGTCGGAAAAGTTCCGGGAAACCTTTATGTCACAGATACCGATGCGGCGTTTTTCCACTCCCGATGAGGCGGCGCAACCGGTCTGCTTCCTGCTGTCGCCGGCAGCCAGCTACATCACCGGCCAGCATCTTTCGGTGAACGGCGGATATACAATCGGTGTCTGACGGGCGAACTCTTTGCCAGAGGCACTCGGTCAAGTGCCGGCCGGCAAGCCGCCCGCGATCACCCCGACCGATCACTCCTCCGCGCGTGCTTGCGTCCAGACCGCAATCGGCTGATCGAGCCCGCGGATGGTTTGCGGGGCCTGGGCCATCAGGGGACGAAACGCCGCTTCTGCACTTTCGAGTTCGGTCCTGGCCTGCCTGACGAGATCGTCGCTCGCCACCAGCGCGCAGTCGAGCGTTCGGGTCAGGGCTTCGAGCCGGCTTGCGGCGTTCACTGTCGAACCAATCACCGCAAACTCGAGACAGGTCAGCCCGATGTCGCCGAGCACCACCGGCCCATAGTGCAAGCCAAAACTGACGCGGATCGGAGTCTCGCCGGCCGCCTTGCGCCGGTCGTTCCATCGATCCGCCGCCGTCATCATCGCCTGCGCACAGCGTAGGGCGTTTATGGCGTCGGCCTTTCCGACGAACGGCGTGCCGAACGTCGCCATCAGACCGTCGCCGAGATATTTGTCCAGCGTGCCGCTGTGACGGAAGACCTCCTGCTCCATCAGCGCGTGGAATTCGCGCAAGGTGTGCACGACCTCGTCCGGCGTGCGCGCATCGGCAAAGGCCGTGAAGCCGACGATGTCGACGAACAGCACCGCGACGTTTTGTGTGCGCACCTGCTTCAGTGGCTCGTCATGCCCTGACAATTCCTCGACCACGTTCGGCGAGAAGTAGCGCGCGAGATTGCCGCGTTCGCGCTCCACCGCGGCATGGCGGATCAGGAGATCATTGCTGCGGCGCACCGCCACGGCGAGCGTCACCGCGACGATCATGAACACGACGATCTCCTGAATGCGCTCGCCGAACACGATCGAGTTGGGTGAGATCTGGTGAAACAGCCTGTGATCGCTGCCGAGCGCCGCCGCGATGCGGGCGGTCAGCGCGGGATCGCGATCTGGCTGCCACCACACCCAGGCAATTCCGATGATCCAGAGGGCGGAGGTCCATGTTCCGACCGTGATGACCGTGCGCCAGGAATAGGCCAGCGTCGCGCCCGACAGGAGCACGAAGAAATAGATGAAGTTGCCAAAATGGAGTTGCATCGCCGCCGGCCAGTGTCCGGAGCCGAAGGGATTTGGCCCCACGATGATGAACGTCAGCAGCGCGAGGTCGCAGAACAGCAGCGCAAGCTCCGGTCTCGACACGCCGACCCGCCCAACCCTGGCCTGCGCCCAGCCGATCAGCGCGAACAGGCCCAGCAGCGCCACATAATATAGCTGCTCCCATGCCGGGTTGATAATCGGCAACAGGCAGGCGATGACGGCAAGCGCGACATAGCGCACTCGCACCGCCAGCCGCAGGCCTTCCTGCTTAGCCGCTGCCAGCGCGGCCTGCGCAAACTGAACGGTGTCAGTTTCAGTTTCGCGCCGACTGCGCGCGCGCAGCAACGCGGCGGGCAAGTCGAGGCGCTCGACTAGCGTGGTCACAGGCGGCCCTCCTCGAGTGAGCGGTTGCAGCACGGTAACGGTCATCAGCAGCCGTACCAACATCCAGTCTAGTGATAGATGGGTGTCGGGTCATCAGCTCGAACTGAGGACTTCGACTTACTCGCGAGAATGGATGTCCGCTAAATGCTCGGCAGCCCGCATCAACCAGGCCGGCGTTGGTTAGCGGAAGGAGTAGACGATGCCAAGGCCGATCGCCGTGAGAAGCCCGAGCCCGACGAGCCATCGCTGATACTTCTCAATCGAGTGCAGAAAATGGGTTCCCCAGAACACGACGAGGGCCGTCACAATCGCGAAATGCAGGAAGCGACCGATCACGGAGGCGACGATGAAGGTCAAGACATTCATCGATGCAACGCCGGCAGCAATAGCGATGAATTTGAACGGGATCGGCGTGAAGCTCTTGGCGATAATGATCCAGACACCCCAATCCTCGACCAGGCGCTGGTAGCGCTCGAAGTTGTCAGCCTGGCCGTAGAAATCGACGAGCGTCTGTCCAACCGCGGCCCAGGCGAGATGGCCGATGCCGTAGCCAAGGAGGGCCCCGGCAGACGCCGCGACGACGCAGACGGTGCACAGCAGAACGCTCCGATCCGGCCGTATGAGCAACATCGGCACGAGCAGCAGGTCCGGCAGAAGCGGAAGGACCGAACTATCTGCAAAGGCGATCAGCGCGAGCAGGGCCAGGCCCCATCTGCTATCTGAGAAAGCCTCAGCACGGCGTCGCCAAACTTCGCCGTTCGTGGAGAACAGGAACATGATCCGCGATATTTACAACAACTATTGGATCGCCAAGATCAGCAATCCGTGACTGGCGGTCCCTCAACCCATCCTGACGGAGAGCGCTTTCTCCGTCGTGTTTGTCTGCTGGTCCTGGCACTAGCGTAGCAAATGCCGATGTGCGGCAGGCGCCGATCTTGCTGTGCGGACCGAGATGGTCACATCGGGCATGTTACGCGTGGCGCTGCCGCTGCTCCGGAGCGATCTCGAAGGCATCGTCTATCTCTATCCGGTCAAATGTCTGAGGCAAGATGGTGGTGATGGTGTAAGGTTCGGCAACGCTCGGTCTCGGGAGATGTCCATGAGCAGCCGCTATGCATTTGAGAGTCTGGACAAGCTGCAGATAGGTCACATCCGTCATTTCGACAATCTCTCCCGACAGCCGCCCAATCAATGGAAGCTGATGAAAGGAAAGGGGTACGGGCAGGAGGATTTTGGTGGCTTTCGCTTTCAGCTCGCCTACATGGCTTACGCCCTGGCGCTGACGCATAGGCATCGACTGCCTGCGGCGCCCGGTGTGTTCAAGCCGGTCTTCGAGCGGCTGATCGAAAAGATGCTTTTGCCGGAAGTTTGGATGTACTGGCGCGATGTGAGCCGCGGCGGAAGCATCTTCAACGCTCACCTCGCGGCGAATTATCGCGAGGAATGGAATCCGGTCGGTCGAGATAACATCATGTACAGCGCCTACGTTCAATCGATGGCACTGCTGTATGGTTATCTCTTCAACGATGCTCGCTACGCACAGCCGGCTGCGCTGACTTTCCGGTTCTGGTCCTATTTTTGGGGAGGCGAGGCGAAGTGCTTCGAGTACGACCAGAATTCGCTCAATGATCACATCTACTGGCAGATGGTTGAATCCGGTTACCTTGGTGTCGCCTGCGAGCCGAACTGCGTGTTTCAGATATGCAATCAGCCCGCGATTCTCGGCTTCCGCATGCATGATCTAATCAACGGCGGGTCGATTGCGGAGGAGGTGACACGAAGCTATGAGCAGGCCTGGAAGGATTTTGGCCGCATCGGTGACAACGGCCATTATCACATCATGATGGCCCAGGATACGAAGGCGGTGCGTCAGAATATTGGTAAGGCGCCGTGGGTCGATGCGTGGACGGGTGCATTGCTTAACATGTGGAATCGCGACTTTGTCCATGCGCATTATCCGAGGCAGATCCGCGACTTTCTGAAACCCGGCGTCGACGGCGCGCTTTCGATCAATGTGCCGGCGCGGCCGGAAGTCATGGGTCAGCGTATCGTCACCGACGATTGCGATTTCGGGTGGATCACTGCTTGGGTCTCGGAAATGGGAGATGCCGAAACGCTGCGCGGGCTACTCGCGCACGCGGATCGTTACATGGCTCCGGCCTGGCTTGACGGCGGATTGTACTATCCACGGAACGATTTGGTCGAGAATGCCGAAGGCGTCCGGACGTTGGTCGAACCGATGTCTGGAAACGTGCTGTTGGGGTACGCTCGGCTCAATATTCCCGACGGGCTCTGGCACTTGTACAATGAGCCCTGGGAGCCGGCTCACTTTGAGGAGCCGGCCATCGTCGCTGTCGGATCAGATGTCGATATCAGCCGTGCGATATTTGATCCAGAGAACAACCGGCTGAACTTCGCGGTCGAGCGGCGGCGCGACGTTTCGGGCGATGGTATCGTGCGTATCGCAAGGGCGTTAGCCCGCGGTCCATGGTCGCTGGCTTGTGACGGAGCGGAGTTCGCGCGCGGCTCGGGGACCAACGTGCAGATCGCGGGAGCTGTTCAGGTGGAAATTGACGGCGCCGACGTGGTGCTCCATTGTCCCGAGCGTTTTGCACATTCATGCGTGATGGCGTTTGAACCTGGCGAACAGGATTCCAAGTGAGCGGCGCTGGGAGTTCATCGCCGGCGTCGATCGGCGGACCGTTCCGCCTGATGGATCATGATGGTCACGAGGTCTCGGACCAGACCTATCGCGGTTACCACGTTCTGATCTTCTTCGGTTTCACCAATTGTCGGCTGGTGTGCCCGCGTGCGCTGACAAAGCTGTCCGTTGCGCTGGATTCGCTCGGTCCACTCGCCGACCGAATACGGCCGATTTACATCACCGTCGATCCGGAACGTGACACAGCGGCCGTGATGCGCGCGTTTTTGCGATCATATCCGCGATTTACCGGGCTGACGGGCTCGCGGGAGCAGATCGATCAGGTCAAAGGAGCGTTTCGCGTCTTTGCGGAAAGACGGGATGATCACGCCAGCAAGGGTGACTACGTGATCCCGCACACTGCGATAACCTATCTCATCGATCCTCAGGGCAAATTTGCGGCTCACTTTGGCGATGCTCTCTCCGCAGAGGAAATAGCAGGCCGCTTGAGGTCACTGCTCGAACCCGACAAGGCGCCTTGCGAGCGAGCGCCGACGAGATAAAGCCGACAGAGCTCCGCCGACTATTGAAACCGCTCTGCGAGAAATGCCGTGAGAGCTGCCTCAGTCTGCTCCGGCTGCTCGATGTGAGGCAGATGGCCGGCATGGTCGATCTCAATCAACTGGGCATCGGGGATATCCTTTGCGGCCTGGCGACCAAGTTCCGGCCAATTGCCGAGCGGCTTGATCGCTTCCGGCGATGCATAACGGCGGAAGAATACGCTGCGGTCGTTTTGCCCGATCGTGAGCAGGACCGGCATCCTCAGGAGGCGATATTCGTGACGGATCGGCTCGTTGAAGATCATGTCGTAGGTCAGCGCCGACGCCCGCGCCCAGCGCGGATACTCAGCGCTCAGCAGTACGCCCGAGAAAATGTCCACATATTGCTGCGCCGTCGCCGGCCAGCCGACGAAGAAGGCCGCCATGAAGGCACGGTAGCTTTCCGGCGTCTGAGACATCTCGGTCTTCACCAGGGCCTCGATCGGCTGCGGCGGGATGGCGCTGCGGTAGTCCTCGAGGCCGATCGGATTCTCCAGTGCCAGAACGGCCGTCGTTTCGGGATAATTGCGGGCAAAATAAACCGCGAGCATGCCACCGAAGGAGTGGCCGACGATCGCCGCACGACTCACGCCGAGGTTGTCGAGCAGCAGCTTGGTGTTGCGCGCGAGAAGATCGAAGTGATAACGGATATCGGGCTTCGACGATTTTCCGAACCCGATCTGATCCGGAACGATCACGCGATATCCCTGGCCCGTCAGGGTCGCAACCATGTGCGCCCAGTAGTTGCCCGAAAAGCTCTTGCCATGCAGGAGCACGACGGTCTTGCCGTTCGCGGCAGCGGAGGGCGGCACGTCCATGTAGGCCATGCGCACTTGCTGGCCTTCGATGGTGAGGTCAAGGAACCGCACCGGATAAGGGTATTCGATTTCCTCGAGACCGATGCCGATCGACTGCACGCGCTTCTGCGGCCCGGCCGGCTGGGCGGTTGCCGATTGCGCCAGGGCGCCGCCGGTCAAGGCAAGGACGCTGCTCGCGAGCGTGACGGCGGTCAGCAATGAAGCGAACTGGTTCGCGTGACGGCGGGGCATGACGGCTCTTCCTCTTGTGTATCAGCGTTCGTCGATTTGCAATCTGTCGCGAGAACGGGAGTGCATGGGCGCGCTATCGATCAAGCTGCCGACCGAGGCAGTGTTCGCTCCGGCCAAGCGTTCGCGACCGTGCGCCAGGGTGAAGTCAAGCGCAGGACCGAGCGGAACGATCCCGGTTGGATTGATCGAGCGGTGGCTTTCGTAATAGTGCCGCCGGATGTGCTCGAAATTCACCGTCTCGGCGATGCCCGGCCACTGGTAGATGTCGCGCGTAAAGGCCGACAGATTAGGATAATCGACCAGCCGCCGGATGTTGCACTTGAAGTGCCCGACATAGACGGCATCGAAGCGCACCAGCGTCGTGAACAGGCGGATATCGGCCTCGGTCAGGCCGTCTCCGAGCAGGAAGCGCCGATCGGCAAGCCGTTGCTCGAGCCAGTCCAGCGTGTCGAACAGCGGCACAACGGCTTCCTCATAGGCCTCCTGCGTCGTTGCGAAGCCTGCCTTGTAGACGCCGTTGTTGACGGTGTCGTAGACGCGCGCGTTGATCGTGTCGATCTCCTCGCGCAGCGCTGCCGGATAATAATCGCCGGGGACGGCACCGGCCTCGTCGAAGGCCGAGTTCAGCATCCGGATGATCTCTGACGATTCGTTGTTGACGATGCTGCCGGTGTGCTTGTCCCACAGCACGGGAACGGTGACGCGACCGGTGTAGTATCGATCGGCCGCCGAATAGATCTGATGCAGGAACTGCGCGTGGTAGACGGTGTCGGGGACCACTCCCGGGCCGTCAGCAAAGGTCCAGCCATGCTCGAGCATCAGCCAATGCACCACGGATACCGAGATATTGTCCTCGAGCCCCTTCAGCGCGCGCATGATCAGCGTGCGGTGTGCCCATGGACAGGCGAGATTGACGTAGAGGTGATAGCGGCCGGCTTCGGCCTTGAAGCCGCCAATTCCGGTCGGGCCGGCGCTGGCGTCGGCCGTGACCCAGTTGCGGAAGGAGCTGTCCTTGCGAATGAAGCGGCCACCGCTTGCCTTCGTCGCATACCAGGTGTCTCGCCATTCACCGTCGACCAGCAATCCCATGTCAGCCTCCTCAAATGATGCCGCGGTTAATCGACCGCCTCAGGTGCGGGTGATCGACAGGCCGCCGTCGACCAGCAAGGCGGTCCCGGTGACGAACGAGGAATCCTCGGACGCCAGGTAAAGCACCGAGCGCGCGACTTCCTCCGGCCGTCCCACGCGCTTCAGCGCGTGCAGGTTGGTGATGAAGGCCGCCTTGTCGGGGGTGTCGTTCATCTCCCGATACATCTCGGTCTCGATCGCGCCGGGCAGGACCGCATTGACTCTGACGTTCTGCGGGCCGAACTCGGCGGCAAGAGTCTGCGTCAAGCCAATCAGGCCCGACTTGCTCGCGGCATAGGCGGCGACGCCGGGGAACGAGGAACTGTAGCCGACGAAGGTCGAGGTGAAGATCACCGACCCGCCGCCGTGCTTGGCTATCGCGGCGATCTGGTGCTTGGCGCCAAGGAACGAGCCGGTGAGATTGATCGCGACGGCGTCGTTCCAGCCGGCCTCGGAGACGCCGGTCGAGGCGCCGCCTTCACCGAGCGTGCCGGCGTTGTTGAAGGCGATATCCAGCCTGCCGAATGTCTTCACGGCCAATGCGACGAGGGCTTTGGCATAATCTTCCGAGCGCACATCGCCCGCGAGCGCGACAGCCGAGCCGCCGCTGGCCTTGATCTCTTCGACCAGACTCGCGAGCTCGCTTTCGCGCCGCGCGCCGACCACCACCTTGGCGCCCTCGGCCGCGAACAGCTTGGCCGTGGCCCGGCCGATGCCCGAGCTCGCGCCGGTCACGATTGCAACCTTGTCTGAAAGACGTCCCGTACCCTGTGCCATGTCGGTTCTCCCGTTCGGCCGCGCCAATCGCGGGTCATGAAAAACTACCTAGACCCTCACAAAGCTGGAAAGTAGGCGCAGAAACTGACTATATAGTTCAGTTTTCCTGAATGATCGAGGCGCCCATGGACCGTCTGCGTGCTTTCGAGGTTTTCGCCACGGTGGTTGGTCAAGGCAGCTTTACCCGCGCCGCGGACAAGCTCGAGACCTCGCCGGCCAATGTCACCCGCTACGTCAACGAGTTGGAGGGGATGCTCGGCGCGCGCCTGCTCAATCGGACCTCAAGGCGCCTGTCGCTGACCGAAACCGGCAAGACGTTATATGACCGCGCGATCTCGATCCTGGACGAAGTGGCCGAGGCCGAGGCGATCGCGTCCTCAGCCGCAATGCAGCCGCGCGGGCGTCTGCGGATCAACGCGCCACTCAGCTTCGGCATCCTTCATCTTGCGCCGCTATGGCCGCGCTTCATGGCGCGTTATCCGGATATCGAACTGGACATCAGCCTGGTCGACCGGCTCGTCGATCTCGTCGACGAGGGGTTTGACCTGGCGGTCCGCATCTCGCGCGGCGGATCGCCAGCGTTGATCAGCCGCAAGCTCGCCGCCGTCCATCATTTCGTCTGTGCATCACCGGACTACGTCGCGCGGCATGGCGCGCCGCAAACGCCCGACGAACTCAGGAACCATGCTTGCATTGCCTATTCCTATTCCGCGTCGGTCAACGAATGGCGGTTGCTTGATAAGGCCGGCAAGGTTCACGCGGTGCCGGTGTCCAATATCCTCCATTCCAACAACGGCGAAACGGCCTGTGCGGCGGCACTGGCCGGATTCGGACTCATCCTGCAGCCGACGTTCCTGATCGGCGAGTACCTTCGGCAGGGCCGGTTGATCCGTCTGCTCCCGGACTATCAGTCACCCGAGATCGACGTGCTCGTCGTCTATCCGAGCCGCCGCCACGTCAGTGCGAAGGTGCGTGTCATGGTGGATTTCCTGGTCGAGGCCTTCCGGGGCAAGCCGCCGTGGGATTGAAATCGTAAAGACCTCGCTGCCGGAGAAGGGCGAGCCGCGCGACTGCGTGATGTAGCTGGCCCTGATCAGGGGAGGGCAGATCCTCGCCGCATTGAAGCTATAGATACATCGAGAGCGCTTGGGCTGTGTTCGCAAGCAGGGGGCCCCATTTCCCCACCAACGTTTCCTGGTCCATCGCGAAAGTGGGCGTGACGCAATTGATCGACATCCGCGTCCGACCATCCCTCGAGACGAGGGGAGCCGCGACGCCCCGGATATTCTGGCGCCACGTCGTGTCCACGAGGCAGAATCCTCTTTCATTGACCTCAGATACTGCGAGCATGATGGCATCGCGCAACGGTTGCCAGTCGTCCGGGTAGTAAGGCGCGAGTTTCGCGAGCATGCTTTCGAGGGCTTTCGGATCAAGGGACGCGAGATAGGCGCGGCCGGTCGCAGTTCTGGCCATGTCGATGGCAGATCCGACGCTGAAGAAGTAAGGCAACGCCTCTCCGATGCATCGGTCCAGATAGATCATGTGCGGCAGGTCCGGCCAGGCGAGTGAGACTGCGCAACCGCTGGCGGTCGCGAGCCGTTGCAGTTGCTCGTGGGCGATCGGCAGGACCTTCATGTTACTGAGAACAGAGAAGCCCAGTGTCAGGACCCGCGGACGCAATTGATACTTGCCGCGGATGGGTTCGTATTCGAGGTAACCGGCCTCGACGAGGGCGCGGGTCAGCCGCGATACTGTAGGCTTCGGAAGACCCGTTGCCGCGGAGATTTCGGCGTTGCCGAGCATAGCGCGCTCCGGCGAAAACGCCTCAAGCACCTCCAGTCCGCGCAACAGGGCTCCACTCGGGTTCGATCCGCGCTCCCCGGCCTCCGCATCGCTGACAGGGCGATCGCCCGTTATGGCTCGTCTTCGCGACATTCAGTTTCCCGTTCTCCCATCTCCCGCCCGGACGAGTCGTTCAAGGTTATCGCACATCGAACTCGCCACATCCGCCCTTGACGTGTCAAAAAGAAAAACATAATTTCAGTATATGAAACATATGGACCGCATTTCGAAAGATAAATCGAGCGGTGGCGCCTTGGCAGGCTTCAAGGTGATCGATCTGTCTCGGGTGCTCGCCGGGCCCGTATGCACGCAGATTTTGGGCGATCACGGCGCGGAGGTGATCAAGATCGAGCCGCCGTCGGGCGACGAGACCAGGTCATGGGCACCCTTCGGGCCGGAGGGAAGCGCCTTCTACAGCGGCATCAACCGCAACAAGATGCATGCAGCCGCCGACTTGTCGAAGAGCGAAGGCCGCGATCTGCTCCTGCGGTTGCTCGAGGGGGCGGACGTTCTGGTCCACAATTTCAAGGCGGGAACGCTCGAGCGCTGGGGCCTCGGTTATGACGATGTCCTGTCGAAAAGATTCCCCCGGCTCATCTATTGTCACATCACCGGTTTTGGCGAAGACGGTCCTCTTGGCGGATTGCCCGGATACGACACCGTCGTGCAAGCCATCGCCGGCTGCATGAGCGTCAACGGGCGGGCCGAAACCGGTCCGACGCGCGTCGGCATGTCGATCGTCGACCTCGGCACCGCCATGAACGCGCTCGCGGCGATATTGCTGGCCGCCTATGAAAGGGAGCGATCGGGGCTCGGGCAGAAGCTCGACGTCTGCCTTTACGACTGTGCACTGTCGTATCTTCACCCTCACGCCGCAGGTTACCTTCAAGCCGGCGTGGTGCCGGCGCGGACCGGCAATCAGCATCCGAGCATCGCGCCCTACGAGGAGTTTCAGACAAAGAGCGGACCGATGTTTCTGGGCGTCGGCAATGACGGACAGTTCACCGCCGCGTGCAGTGAATTGGGATGCGCAGGCTTGGCGGATGATCCACGGTTCGGCACCAACGCCTTGCGGGTGAAGAACCGGGCCGAGCTGCACGACCTCCTCCAGGTTCACCTCTCAGACCAGGACGCGGAAGCCCTGAGCACCCGGCTGCTCGCGAAGGGAATTCCGGCAAGCGCAGTCCTTGACGTGCCGGGGGTGCTGGCGGCACCGCACACCGCGCATCGGTCGATGATCGTCGAGGAGGGTGCGTACAAGGCGCTGGGCATCCCGATCAAGCTGTCGCGCACGCCGGGTACGGTGCGTTCCACGCCGCGAACTCTGGGCGCCGATACGCGAGAGGTGTGCCGGCAAGCGGGCTTCGATCAGTCCGACATAGACGACATGATCACGCGCGGGATCGTATTCGAACCGCGTGAAACGCCTTCAAAATCTTCGAAGGGGTGACCGGTCTGCGAGCGAGTGGGCGAGGCCGCAGGGCTGCACTGGTGTCGCCGAAGACGAAGCAGCGGAAGCTGCGAAACAAAACAATATGGGAGTGCTCGATGAGGAAGATCATTTCAATTGCGGCGCTGGCTCTCACGACGGTCGCCCCCGGAGCCTTTGCTGCCGACAATGATCCCATCCGGATCGGCGTGCTCAATGATTCGTCGGGCCTCTACGCCGACTTGAGCGGAGAGGGCTCGGCGGTTGCCGCGAGAATGGCGGTCGAGGAATTCGGCGGTGAACTGCTGGGCCGCAAGATCGAGGTTCTTCACGCCGACCATCAGAACAAGCCCGATATCGCGTCGTCGATCGTCCGAAAATGGGTTGATGTGGACCACGTTGCTCTCGTCGCCGACGGCGGTCCGAGCTCGGTTGCGACCGCCGTGCAGGAGTTGGCGCGCGAAAAGAAATTCGTCTTTGCCATCGCGGGAGGCTTCGCATCGACGCTGACCGGGCCCTCGTGCGCTCCCACTTCCTTTCAGTTCATTCCGGACACCTACGCCCTTTCCACAGCGCCCACGCGGGCGGCGGTCGCAAAGGGACTTGATAGCTGGTACTTCCTGGCGGCCGACTACACTTTCGGCCAATCGCTCTACCGGGATGCGGCCGCGGCCGTACAGGCCGCTGGTGGAAAGGTTCTGGGCCACGCGATGCATCCGCTAAACACCTCTGATTTCTCCTCCTTCTTGATGCAGGCGCAGGCTTCCAAGGCCAAGGCAGTTGGATTGGCCAACGGCGGCGGCGATTTCAGCAACGCGTTGAAGCAAGCTCAGGAATTCGGCATCACGCAGGGCGGCCAGCATGTCGTCGGCTTTGTCGTTTTCACCAGCGATATCCAGGCGATTGGACTGCAGGCCGCTCAGGGCCTGCAGTTCGCGACCGCTACTCACTGGGACATCGACGACAAGACACGAGCCTGGTCGCGTGAGTTCATGAAGCGTTACCGCGGCAATCCGCCGACGACGGTGCAGTCCCTGACCTATTCGGGCGTCCTGCATTGGCTGAAAGCGGCCAAGGAAGCGGGAACGCTGGACGGTGAGAAGGTCGCTGCGAAGATGCGCGAAATGAAAGTCAACGATGTCTTCGTCCATGGCGCATCGATCCGGGACGATGGTCGCGTATTGGAAGATCTCATGATGGTTGAAGTGAAGTCGCCGGCGGAGTCGAAGTATAAATTCGATGACTTGAAGGTTATCGGCAAGATCGACGCGGCGACAGCCTATCGGCCGCTTTCGGAAGGAAAGTGTCCGTTGGTGAAGGCCGCGAACTGAGGATGATGGCTGTTGCTTTTGATCCTGCGCGCCATCGGCACGAGGAACGTCGGGGTTGATGAATGACGAAAGAATCTGACAGCGCGGCGGAAACCGTTCGTTACGAGCTTTCCGGAAACGTCGCCAGGATCACGCTACAGCGACCGCCGGTGAACGCGTTAAGTCTCGAGATGATACGCGCGGTGGTGGCCGCCTTCCGGCGCGCTGCCGCCGACCAGACGGCACGTGTCGTCGTTCTCTCCAGTGCTGTCGCGAGGAGATTTTCGGCCGGCCTCGATCTCGATATCCTGCTTGGCAAATCCGGCGAGCAGATCCGTGAGTTCGTGCAAGAGCTCTACATCGGCCTGTACGATGCGCAGTATAATCTCGGCAAGCCGTCGATCTCGGCCGTGGGCGGAGCCGCACGTGGTGGCGGCATGACCATGGCGGTGTCCTGTGACGTGGTGTTGGCCGGCGAAAGCGCTACCTTTGGCTATCCGGAAATCGACGTCGGCATCATCCCCGGGATTCATTATGCGCATCTGCCACGACTGATTGGTCGTCACAGGGCGTTCGAACTGCTCTTCAGCGGTCGTGCGTTCGATGCCAGGGAGGCGTTCGAGTTGGGAATAGTCAACAGAGTTGTTCCCGACGCCGAACTCGATTCCGCGGCGATGAATCTCGCGGCGCAATTCGCGTCCAAATCCGAGACCGTCGTGCGACTGGGCCGGGCCGCCTTCATGCGCCAGATCGATCTGGACTATCGCCGGAGCATCGCGAACGCAGTCGAGGACATCTGCAACGTGGCAGTTACCGACGCCGCACAGGAAGGTCTGCGGGCCTTCGTGGAGAGACGTCCTCCGAAATGGTGATGTCGATCGGAGCTCGCGGCAAAAAGTAGGGTTTCTCAACCCGCACTCGCTTCCGAGCGCCTTCCAATACAGCACTGTTGATGCAATTCGACCATCGACTTCGGCTTGCCTCAAGCATCGAACGGTCATGTCGTTGCGTCTCCGCTTTGAGAACAGCAGCACAGGCGCGTATTCGTTCGCTGTACGCAATGGTGTCTTCCGGACGGCGGGGCTTCGCGTCAGGTGCGGGTAGCCCTAACTTTCTCTCAATTCGCATTCGGAACGGAAATTCCGTTTCGACGAGACATTGGGAAAGACGATGGGTGCAGATCAGAGACAGCCAGAGCAGGCTCTGACTATGACGACTGGCATCGACCATGTCGGTCTTACGGTTCTCGACCTTGAGGCGTCCAGACAGTTCTTCTGCGGGTGCCTGGGTTGGAATGTCGTCGGGGGCAATCCGAGCTATCCGGCGGTATTCGTTTCGGACGGTCACGATCGGATTACGCTCTGGCAAGTGCAAGGCGCCGTCTACACCGAATTCGACAGAAAGAAGAACCTGGGACTGCATCACCTTGCACTGAAGGTCAGCGATATCGAAAGCCTCAACATACTGTTTCGAAAAGTCTCGATGTGGCCAGGCGTCGCTGTGGAGTTTGCGCCTGAACCTGTCGGAAAGGGACCCAAGGTCCACTTTATGGTAGCGGCCCCCGGCGGCATTCGTCTCGAGTTCGCTTGCCAACCCCAGAACAGCTAGTGCCTTGCTGGTGCGGCGCTGCTCCGGCTCTCGGTCGCCAGCGAGCAGCCAGCTATCAAAACGTCTCGGTGATCTTGCTCAGGCGAGGGGGACGGTCCGGGTCAAATCCGCAGGCGCGCGCCGCCTGCTCGATCATCCGATAGGCTGGAACGAGCATGGTGATCGGGTCGGTAGCGGGGTCATCCTCGGCCAGCCAGGGCAGCGAGCCATGCGGTCCGCCGCATAGATGCAGCGTGATCCCTTGCTCGAGCAGTTCTTCTGCCAGTGCGTCCACCGTAGCCGCCGTTTCATCCATGAGGCGCATCATGACAACCGGTGTGCGCGATGATAACGCGGCCCGCGGCCCGTGCTGCAGCTCGGCGGAGCTCAGACCAATGGAAGGCAGGCGCAGGATTTCCGAAAGTTTGAGCGCGACTTCCCGCGCCGATCCCAGGCCCAGGCCCCGAGCCGCCACAAACACGGCTGACGCCTTGGCGAGATCATCGGCAACCTCGGACCAGTCAAGCGCCAGCGCGTGGGTAAGGCGCTCAGGCAGCCTGTCGAGCGCCGACCGCAGCGCATGATCGTCCGCCAGCTCGGCAACAAGTCCGGCGCTCGCGGCCATCGAGCCGATCACGGTCTTGGTCGCCGCTACGGAGTGCTCTTCGCCGGCTTCGATCGGAACGACGAATTCCGCCTCGTCAGCTACCGGCGACGACGTCGCATTGACGATGGCAACAGTGCGGGCGCCCGCAGCGCGGGCCGATTTGGTCGCTGCGACGAGATCCGGGCTGCGCCCGGATTGCGAGATCACGATGAACAGCGCATGGCGCAACATCAAGGGCGTACGAAATGCCGTGATCACCGACGGAGCACTGGCTGAAACGGGCAGGCGAAGCCGCGTCTCGACGAGGTATCTCAAAAAGACTCCGGCATGCCCGGAGCTTCCCCGGCCGCACACGACGCACAGGGGGAGGGAGCCAATCCCAATTCGCTGTGCGATGTCGCGCGTGGCGGGGCGGCTGCCAACTATGTTGGCGACGACATCCGCGCTCTCCCCGATTTCACTCGCCATCGCGGATGTCGTCACGGCTCGACCGCCCCGCCTCGATTGTGCGCGGCCGTTCCCTTTGGGTGCCGGTCGCGATGCAATTCGCGATTCCTGGCGAGCTCGGCAAATACGCGCCGAAGGTTGCCGTCACAGTTTTTCAGAACGGTCTCGGCATCAATCCTGTCGATGCCCAAGGCCAGAAGGGCTGCCGTCTTGATGTCTCCTTCGGCCTGCTCGAGCGAGCGTGCCGCCTGCGAGGGATCACAGTGCGCGATTTGCGCCACCATGGCCTCTGCACGCCGCTTCAGCTTGGCATTGGTCGGCGGCATGTTCACCATCATGCCGCGATACACCCGGCCAAGGCGCAGCATGATCCCTGAGGAGATCAGGTTGAGCACGACCTTCTGCGCGGTACCCGCCTTCATCCGCGTCGATCCGGCGATCAGCTCGCGGCCGGTCTCAATCAGGATCGGAAACTTTGCCGATGCCAGGAGTGCGGTGCCGGGATTGTTGGCGATACCGATCGTCACAGCACCGAAAGAGCCTGCCTGCTGCAGCGCCGCGACCGTGAATGGCGTGGTCCCGCTGGCGGCAACGGCGATCACCACGTCGTGCGGCGTGAGCCGCGCCGCATCAATCTGCGCGACCGCATCGTCGATATCGTCCTCCGCGCCCTCGATGCTGGTGACGAACGCGCTGTCTCCGCCGGCGACGATGAAGCGGACGCGCTCCCTAGGCCAGGCGAAGGTCGGTGTCAGCTCGGCGCCGTCCTGCACCGCCACGCGGCCCGAGGTGCCGGCGCCGACATATACTATGCGTCCGTGATCGCCCAGTGCCGCCTTGGCCGCTTCGGTCGCCGCAGTGATTGCAGGAAGGGCATGGCCGATCGCCGCGACTGCCGCAAGCTGACCCTCCCACATGGCTTCCATCGCGGAAGTCAGCGACCATGCATCAAGATCGGCAAAGCGGGGATCGACGTCTTCGGTGGCCATCTGGTTGATCCATGCGCCCTCATCCGCGGGACTTCGATGCCTGTTCATGATCGGTCTCTCTCTCGGGCAAATCAAGCTTGGGCAGATCCGGCTTGGTTAGATCCGGCTTGGGTAGATCCGGCTTGGGTAGATCAAGCCGCCCTCGCGCCACCAGCAGGGCGCCGGCCACCGCGTCGGCGTCAGGAGGCCTCAGGCGGGCGCGCAGATCGGGCGTCAGCCAGGGCGTAATGGCATCCGCGAGCCCGCCCACCAGTGCGAGCCTATCAATTCCTCTCGCCAGGAACAGATCGAGCAGATCGCCAATGGCATCGGCCGCGCGTTCGACAATGCGACGGCCGACCGGATCGCCCTCATTGGCGTGCCGCATCACCATTGGCGCGAACGCTGCGTAGTCGGTGGCCCTGGCGTCTTCAGACCAGGCCACCGCCTGATAAGGATCATGATCGAATGCGCCCAGCACCTCTGAAAGCAACGGGGTCAGCTCGCCGCGGCGATCCGCGGCCCGCAGCGCCAGTCGAACGACCTGCAGGCCGATGTCGGCACCGCTGCCTTCGTCCGACACGGGAAAGCCGTAACCGGCGAGACGGATTTCGCGGCCGCCGATCAGGCCGACGCCAACCGAGCCCGTGCCGGCAACCACGATCGCCCCGTCCGCGCCGCTGTGGGCGCCGAGACAGGCAGCCAAGCCGTCGCTGATGAAGATGGCGGACGCAAAGGGATGGGCGATGTTCTTGAGCGCCGCTTCCGCGCCCCGGCGGCCAAGCCCGGCGAGGCCAATTCCGGCATGCATCCGCGCGAAATCCTCGCGCGCCAAACCCGCCTGCGTGGCAGCGGCTTCTGTCGCCTCCATGATGGAACGCCAGGCCTTTTCGACGCCAATGCGGGTCGTCGCAGGTCCCGAGCTTGCTTCGCCGAGCAGCCTGCCGTTTTCGTCTTCAATCCGGGCGCGGCAGCGAGTTCCGCCCCCATCAATGCCAAGATACGTGGTACCTTTTGTTCCCATCGGATGTTAACGCCAGGGCTACGCTCCGGGTCCCCCAATGCCTAGATGGGGACCATTTGAGGTTACGACGCTCGTCTCACGGGTCTGTGACTGCCACTTTCGGATGAATCCTGATGGGCGCCTGCTCCTCTTCCGACGTTCTCACGATCGCTGCGCCGCAAATCTTTGACGGAACCGCCATGTGTGGGCCGGGGTCGATCAGGATTTCGCGGGGCCGGATTGAAGGCATCACCCTCGGAGAGTCAGAGCCGCGCGCATCGATCCGGCTTCCCCAGGATGCGATCCTTGCACCCGGATTCATCGACACTCAGGTGAACGGAGGCGGGGGGCGTTCTCCTCAACGACGAGCCGACCGAGGCCGGCGTTCGACGCATCGTCGCTGCGCATCGCGAGGCGGGAACCACGGGCTGCCTGCCGACCCTCATCACCGACCGCAGCGAGGTCATCGAGCGGTTGGCTGCGACAGCTCAGGCGTGCCTCAAGATTCCCGGCGTGCACGGCTTTCATCTTGAAGGTCCGGCCCTCAACAAGTCCCGCAAGGGTATCCATCCGGAAGCGGAGATCCGCGTGCCCAACGGCCGCGATCTCGCCGCCATCAAAAGCTTTGGGGACTGCGGCCGCTCCGTTGTGACCCTGGCCCCGGAATGCGTGCCCGTGTTCATGATCGATGAACTGATCAGCGCCGGATTGCGTGTCGCGGCCGGCCACAGCGATGCCACGGCATCCGAAATCGGGCAGGTGGTCGATCGCGGTGTCTCGGGGGTGACCCATCTGTTCAATGCCATGTCGCAGTTGAACGCCCGGGAGCCGGGCCTGGTGGGCGCCGCGCTGGGAGATGACCGGCTGTTTGCAGGGATCATCTGCGACGGGATCCACGTTGACCCCACCGGTTTGCGCATTGCCTTCCGCTGCAAGGGGCGCGATCGATTGATGCTGGTCAGCGATGCCATGCCTCTGGCGGGCACGAACGACCGGCAATTCATGCTGCAGGGACGGCAAATCACGCTGCACGACAATCGCCTGACGGGTCCCGATGGCACACTCGCGGGCGCTCACCTCACCATGATCGAGGCGGTACGCAACGCGGTTGCGCTGGCCGGAATCTCGCTTGTCGATGCCCTCGTGATGGCGTCTCGGACGCCCGCGGCCTTTCTGGGTCTGGAGTCCGAGCTTGGGCGGATCGCGCCCGGATACCGCGCGGACCTCGTTGCCTTCCGCCCGAACTTCGAAGTCGTCGGCACATGGATAGGCGGTGTCGCTTCCGAGCGAGGTTAGATGAGCAACCATCCGGTCATTGTGCAGAAATATGGCGGTGTCTGTCTCGCAACACCGGCGAAGATCCGCGCGGTTGCGCGCCGTCTCGCTGACCTGCATGGACAGGGCCATCGTGTCGTGGCGATCGTCTCCGCCATGGGCACGACTACCGACCAATTGATCCAGATGGCTTATCAGGTAAGCCTGACCCCCAATCGCCGTGAACTCGACATGCTGCTGACGACCGGTGAGCGCATCAGCATGTCCCTGATGAGCATGGCGCTTTCCGATCTCGGCGTGCCCGCGATCAGCTTCACCGGCAGCCAGGCCGGCGTGATGACCGACGACTCCCATTCCTCGGCACGCATTCTGGATGTACGGCCCATTCGGGTGCGCGAGGAACTTGATCGCGGGCGCGTCGTGGTGCTGGCCGGATTTCAGGGCGTGAACCCGGCGACCAGGGAGATCACCACGCTTGGCCGTGGCGGCAGCGACACCACGGCCGTCGCGATGGCCGCGGCGCTGAAAGCCGACCGCTGTGAAATCATCAAGGAGGTCGACGGCATCTGCTCGGCCGATCCGCGTATCGTGCCGGATGCAAAGCCGCTGCGGCGCGTGGACTTCGCATCGCTGTCCGAAATGTGCTTCTGGGGCGCAAAGATCCTGCACTTTCGGAGCGTGGAGCTCGCGCAAAGCCAGGATGTACCCCTGGTTCTCAAGCAGTGGAGCGGCGTCGAAGACAGCACGCAAGTGATGAAGGAGGTTGTGGGCATGGAAAACGGAAGAGTTCTTGCCGTCAACTCGATGGCTCGCATTGAGTACGTGGAAATCGATTCCACTGATCTCAATCAAGGTTTCGAGAAATTCGCGCAGCATCTGAAGCAAAACAGCCTGTCCTGGCCGCAGCTCCTCGCATCACACTTCACGACGGGAAAAACCAACTTGACCGTGGCCTGTGATACGGAATGGCTGGATGCCCTGTTGCGCACGCTGGAGGATGCCAAGGATCTGCGCAAGCAGCGCGAGGCCTCGAGCTCGGTGAGTCTCACCTGCTTCGGCGGCGTTTCGTCGGAATTGCCGTTCCGCGCGTTGCAGGTCCTCGAACATCACGGCATCGTCCCCGACAGTTACGTGCTGTCGCCGCATTCGGTCAGTCTGTTCGTTCCCGTGGAGAGCCGCGAGGCCGCGGTTCAGGCGTTGCATTCGCTCGTTCAGCAAGCATAGCTTCGGGAAGCGGCAGGGATCGCTTCGCTTACGTCCTGGTTTCCAATGTTGCCGTGACGAACAGATAGGCCTTCTATCGGTTCGCTCGAGTTGCGCGAGCGAGAAACCTCAAGTGAGGGATGACGGGGATGCGGGCAAAGCAGCCATTGCGCTATGCTCCTGCTTGACCGGGGCCAACGATTGAGAGATGTTCAACGCATGGTCGACAAGGACACGCATATCGTTTCCCGGTTTGCCGGCATCACCACGGGTGGGATGCCGGGATGTCGACCGCGCTAACTGATCAAGCGTATCGCCAACTTGGCCTCGCCCTTGCGGACGAGGTTTTTCGGTTGTGAATGTGCCTCGTCCCCGTCCAAAAAGATGGAGAACACCATGGCACAGAATATCTACGACAATCCGCACTTCTTTGCCGCTTACAGCCAGCTCTCGAGACAGATTCGGGGCCTCGACGGCGCGCCCGAATGGCATGCCATACGTGCGATGTTGCCGACAGTTTCCGGCAAGCGCGTGGTCGATCTGGGGTGCGGCTTTGGTTGGGCAGCGCGCTGGATGCGTGAGCAAGGTGCAAGCTCGGTGCTTGGCCTGGACCTCTCTGAAAATATGATCAGCCGAGCAAAGGCGGATACCAACGATCGCGAAATCGAATACCGGATTGCAGATCTGGAGACAGTGGAGTTGCCAAAGGCAGCCTTTGATCTCGCCTACAGTGCACTCGCTTTCCACTACATCAGGGATTTCAACCGTCTCATCCGCATGATCCATCAGGCGCTCGCGCCTGGCGGGGAGCTCGTATTCACCATCGAGCATCCGATCTTCATGGCAGCGGTCCATCCGCACTGGATCGCCGACGAGGGCGGGCGCAAGACTTGGCCGGTCAATCGCTACTCGATCGAAGGCGAGCGCCAGACCGACTGGTTTGCGAAAGGCGTGATCAAGTATCACCGGACCATCGGCACGACGCTCAACACATTGATCCGCTCCGGCTTCCAGCTCCTTGCCGTCGAAGAGTTTGCCCCGTCGCCCGAGCAGATCGCACAAACGCCTGAGCTCGCGGAAGAGTTGGAGCGGCCAATGATGCTTCTCGTTTCTGCCCGTCGTTAGCATCCGAGGTCCGGGCGGGGCGAACGCTCATCAGCGGCCACACATGCCGTCGTTGCCCCCGTCCTGCCGGAATGGTAGCGTTCGCCCATGGCCGAAGGCGACCCCATCCGCATCATCCCTCACCGTGGCGTAGACGACGACTGCGGGAGCGTTGAGGTGTGGTTCGCGGACGGACGGAAGTCGGTCCGGTTCTATTGGGACAACCTTGTCTCACGCCGGTTGAACCCCAACACTGTCACGCGAGAACAGGCCATCGAGAAAGCCACGGCGCTGGCGAGGGCTGAGCTGGACAAGCTGGACAATCCCGAGTGAGTTTTTCGGTATTACGGTGACTGTGCACCTATTTCATAAGCCTTCGAGCCCACGAAAGCGGCCGGAATCATTGAGTGCACTGTCACTGTAATCCCGTAATCCCGGGTTGGGCCATCAATTGAGGCATCGCACTGGCCGCGCCGTCACGATGCGGATGGCGGCTCGTCGAGCAGGGCCTTCGCGTCGGCCAAGTCCGCCGCATCGCACCCTGCGTCAAAGGACCGATAGATGTTCAGGAGACGGTCATGCGCCTCCGTATGTCTGTCCTGATCGGACAAGACACGGGCGAGGCTCGTTGTCGCACGCAGTTCGAACGATCGTGATCCCTGCCCGCGGGCGACGGTGATCGCCTGCTCGTAACTGGCGATCGCCGCGTCACCCGATCCGCGGCGGGTGAGGAAATCACCGAACAGGCGATGGATTTCAGGTTCAGCCCATCGCTCGCCGGTTTCGTTTGTAGTCCGAAGCGCTTCCTCGAAGGTGCGATGGGCCAGGTCTGGCTTGTCATCAGCGGCATAGGCCTCGGCGAGGAACGCCAGGAAAATCGGGCGGAATATTCGTGAGCCCGTTTGCGCCCAAAGCCGCAGCCCCTCGTCCAGCAGCCGGACCGCGTCTCCCGCTTGGCCTCCGCGCGCAGCGCGCCAGCCGCACAAAAAATTACCGAGTGCCTGCCAATACGGAAGCTGGCGATCATCGGCGAGCTCTGTTAGCTGACTTCCGATCTCCGCCACCTTGTCCTCATTGCGCAACAGCACATACGTCATCCCGGCATGCCATAGGGCATAGAGCCGTGACTGATCGTCGTGCTCCAACGCTTGGCCCCGTTCCAGCTCAATTTCCGCAGCCTTCTCTGCATCCGCAGGCTGGCCAGACAGCCACAGCGCCCATGATCGATACGAGTGCATCGTCACGCCCACATCATGGCCGAAGCGCGCGCGCAAGCTCCGCCCGGCCGGCGAGGCGGCGCCGTGCGCGTCGGGATCGTAGCGCACAAGCGCCTGATGCAGTGCATCGCTCGCGTCTGCGATGTACCCGTTGATCAGACGCGACGTTCCGACCAGGCGGTACCCGACCATGATCGGGCCCGCTTCGTCTTCGCGCTCGGCAAGGGCCAGGAATTCGTTGGCTTGCTCCAGCATCGCGGCGGGTTGGCCACTGAGGTAATGATACGCCCACAGCCCGTAGAGCGCCGCGAGATGCATCCCCGCATCGGCCACGCGTTTCGAGAATTCGCGCGCCTTGGTGTAGGCCTCGCCCACCTGCCGATCCCCGTAGCCCTTCTGTTCTTGCAGCGTTCGGGCGAGTGCAGTCTGCAGCTTCAGCTCACCATGCCGTCGGATGTCATCGTCAGGCAATGCGGAAATCAGCTGCAACGCCTGGGTGATGTGTTCGTGCGCCTCCTTCAGCGCCGAATGCGACAGCGCGCGGTCTCCGGCGGCAGACAAGTAACCGACGGCCTTTGCCACATCGCCCGCCTCTCGGTAGTGATGCGCAATCAGCTCGGGCTGCTTCTCGGAGATTTCCGCGAAGTGACTTTCGAGGGTCTCGGCGATTCTGGCATGAAGCGCACGTCTCGGCTCGCGCAGCAGCGTGCTGTAAGCTGCATCCCGTACCAGTACATGCTTAAAGCAGTAGGTCGCGTACGGCGTGCCCTCTCGCCTGAGCAGCAAGCCAGCCGAAATAAGACGGTCAAGTGCCGATTGCAGCTCTGCTTCCGGCTTGCGCACGACCGCAGACAGCAGGAAATGGGAGAACCCGCGTCCGATCGCCGCCCCGATTTGCGCCAACTCCTTGGCGGGGCCGAGCCGGTCGAGCCGCGCCATCAACGATGCGTGCAAGCTTGCGGGGACCGCCAGTGCTGGCGAAGGAACCAAGGCGGCGGCCCGCTGCGCTTCGCTTTCGCTCGCTGCCTCCAGCACTGCCTTCGTCATCTCTTCCACGAACAGGGGGATGCCGTCCGTACGCTCGATGATGTCCTGCCGCATGCTCGCCGTCAGCGGGTTGCTTCCGACGATGTGGTCTATGATGGCGCCGACCTCGCGGGGCGCCAGCCGATTGAGACTAAGGGAGGTCACATGCGGCTTTCCGATCCAGCCCGGCTTGAATTCCGTCCGGAAGGTTACGACCAGCAACACGCTTCGTGTCCGAATCCGGTCCACCACCCGACCCAATAGTTCCAGGCTGGTAGGGTCGGACCAATGCGCATCCTCGAAGACCATCAGCACCGGACAGGAGCGGGCCAGAGTCTCTACTTGCAGAACGATTGCTTGCAGTGTTCTTTGACGGCGCTGCCGCGGGGTGAGTTCGACTGCGGGATAGCGTCGGTCGTTCGGCAGCGATAGCATCTCGGCAAAGAGCGCAGCGTCCGTCGCGGACGTCGAGGTCTGTTTGAGCAACCCATCGAGTTTTTCGAGTTTCGCCCGCGAGGTGTCTTCGCGCGCCAGTCCGGCAGCACGTTCGATTTGGCCGATGATCGGGTAGAGCGCACTGTCAGTGTGTTGCGGAGAGCAGGAATAGCGCAAGCGTATGTGTGGCTCGCCAGCAAGAAGTCGAACAAACGCGCTCGTGAGCCGTGATTTCCCAATACCGGCCTCGCCGGAGAGCAGTATCACCTGCCCTTCACCTTCCGTCGCCCTGAAGAAGCACCGCCGTAGCAATTCCAATTCTTCTTCGCGCCCGACGAGCGCGGTCAAGCCGGACGCGTGCAGCGCCTCGAAGCGGCTTGCCACGGAACTGGCCTGCAGCACTGCCCACGCCTGCACCGGTCCGGCAATGCCCTTGAGGTTCCTCATCCCGAGGTCATCGAGCTGGAAGAAACTGCCGAGAAGCCTTCGCGTGCTTTCGGCGATGACGACTGTGTTCGGTTCGGCGATGCTTTGCAGGCGCGCCGCAAGATTCGGCGTCTCGCCCACCATCCCGCGCTCCTCCGACTCGCCCGATGGGATCAGGTGCCCGACCACGACCACTCCGGTTGCAATACCGACCCGGACTTGCTGAGGAGCGCGCATCTTGAGCCCGGCAACGACCGTAATCAGCTCGAGCCCAGCCCGGACCGCTCGCTCGGCGTCGTCCTCATGAGCATGCGGATAACCAAAGTACACGAGGACACCATCGCCCACATACCGGGCGACGAACCCGCCGAAGTGGGGCACGGTCTCGGCGACGCATTTCTGATAGGCGGAAATGACTTCTCGCAAGTCCTCCGGGTCTATGCGCGTGGAAAGCGCGGTCGAACCGACCAGATCGGCGAACATCACCGTGACTTGACGGCGCTCGGCTTCGTCCCGTGGGCTCGATTTGGACCCAGGCGCAGGCCTCCGCGTGGCGGAGGCAGCCCCGGCAAGCTTGGCAATCGCGCGGAGCAATTTCCGGCGATCTCCAAGAGGCACGATGCCAAGCTCCTCCTTGAGATCCTTGTCCGTGAGGTTTTGAAGGATGGAAAAATCGATTCGATGTTCGGCAAAGCGGTCCGCATACTCGGACAGTCCAAGCGAAGTTAGCCATTTTCTGACCGACCGCATTTCGCAACGCGTCCCTTACGCGATAGATCGGGCGCTCAACTCGCCGCTAGGTTCTTGATCCACATCAATAGGACGCAAGCCGCCGGGAAGATCATGGTCGATTTTGGGAGGCCTTACGCAGAAAATCTTGCGATTGGAAGCCAATGATTTTGGCCTTTTTCGCCGTAGACCAGTGATTGGACCGGTTGGGAGACATGCGTTCTGTCAAACCCAGAGGTTTCGGTGGGATACCGAGCGCCACCGGAGGGGTCGCTCGTCTAGCATGCGCCCAACTGCGCAAGTTAGGCAAAGACGTGAGGCTTGTTGTGTCGGGGGCCGGACTAACCGTCCAGGAGGCCGACGATCCGACCACCCGGCTTGAGGTGCACGCCCAAGTGAAGGTTCTGGAATTAGCAGCCGAGGAACTTCGGGACGAATTGCTCGGATTTCATCTGGCCCGCAACTTCGACTTGCGAGAAATCGGTCTACTCTACTACGTGATGGCATCCTCGCAGCGACTTGCGGACGCTCTCCGCAACTGCGAGCGCTACAGCCGGATTAATAATGAAGGAGTCCGCTTGAACTTCAGCGTGGATCGAACGGCAACCATCACTCTCGACTACATTAGCGCGGACCGGTGGTCGGACCGGCATCACTTGGAGTTCTGGCTGGTTACGCTGGTGCGGATCTGCCGACAGCTGACAGCCAACCAACTAGCGCCGCACAAACTAAGAGTTAGGCATTTTCGAGCTGATCCGCCGGCGGAGTTCAAAGCCTTTTTCGGGGCTGATGTTGAATTTGGCGCTGATGCTGACGAAATCGTTTTTTTCTGCGTCAGTCGCTTCGCTTCCGATTGTGGGACACGACACCTATCTGAACAAGTTGCTGCTACGATACGCGGAAGAAGCGCTTGCTTCCCGACCGAGAGAGCGCGCGAGTATCCGTTCGAATGTGGAGCGAATCGTGCCGCAGCTACTGCCGCACGGCAAAGCCAGCGCGTCGGAAGTCGCGCGCCAGCTTGGGATGAGTCCTCGAACGCTATCGCGGAAGCTTCGTGATGAGGGTGTTACCTTCGCGGATGTGCTGGACCAACTGAGGGCCGCACTCGCCAAACGGTATCTCGGCGACCGAAAGTTGCCGGTTTCCGAAATTGCGTGGCTGCTGGGCTATCGGGAAGTTAGTTCTTTGACAAATGCCTTCAGGCGGTGGACTGGAACGACCCCAAGGCAATTCCGATCATCCGAGTGCCGTCGCGATAAGAGAACGGGCAGCTGACCAGTTTTCGAACAAGCGCCTCTAAATCGAAAGGATAACCCATATCGCCTGCGCGGTTGTGCAGATCCCGAGGGGGATAACCCACAGTTTAAAAACGAAGATCGCTGTCTATGCTGGGATGTCGATGTATCGAAGTGAGCCTGCAAGGTCTGAAGGGCCATGGATTCCCATGCCTGAAAGCACCGCCGGTCCCGGTGCCATTGGCTGGGCTATCGCGGCCAGGCCGTAGCTCTGGACGGGAAAACAAAGACGGAAAGAACGTGGACTGACTTCTACCCCCATCCGAGATGCCACGAGTGCAGCGCAGCGTGTTGATGCCGAGGCTGGTCAGCAAAAACATGGGTCCGCCCTTTGCCGGGCCGTTTTTGCGAACCGCCTGAACCGTATCGTTCTTTCAACTCTGGCCCCGTGGGGGAAAAACATTCCCGTTTGGGCCGGGTAGGCCAACTTGCTTTTGCAAGGGGCGAAACTATTCTTACTGGCTATCCGCCTCGGCCGCGCCAGGCGAGGCAGCCGTGGCTGCAAAGACAGCCCGTAAAACAAGGACAGCTCGTAAAACAAAGACAGCCCGTAAAACGAAGGCTCAGGAGGAGTTGCCATGACGATCAAGCAGATTGCATTGAGTCTGGCTATCGCGCTCGGCCTTGCGAGCGCTGCCGCCGCGCAGGAAGGCCCAAAGCTATACGTCTTTACGTCGGGTTCGCTGGGAGGCTTCCCGAAGGCAGCCCTGCAGATGGGTGGTCAAGGCAATATCGATTGGGCGCCCGTGAGCTTCTATGTGCTCAAGCATCCCAAGGGCAATGTCATCATCGATACCGGAAACAACGATAAAACGATTGCCGATCCCGATGGCTGGTGGGGACCTCTTGCCAAGGGGTTCGGTCTCAAGATGACAAAGGACGATGCCATTCCCGCACAGCTCGAGAAGATCGGACTGAAGACTGACGACATCAAATATGTCGTGGTCGGTCACCTGCATCTCGACCATGGCGGGAATGTCAGTCAGTTTCCGAATGCGACCCTCGTTGCCCAGAACGACGAACTGAAGGCCGCCTGGTGGCCGGATGTCGGCTACTCGCTCTATTATATTCCGGGCGACTTCGCTGACACCAAGAAGATGAACATCATCCGCCTCGAGGGCGACCTCGATCTGTTCGATGACGGTTCCGTACGCGTGATGCGGGCTCCCGGCCATACCCCCGGCAGCCAGTTCGTGACCGTCAAATTGCCCAAGACGGGTACCGTTATTCTGACCAGCGACGTGGTCTATCTGAAAGAGAACCTCGACAAGAACCTGATCCCGCCGATTCCGGGCACGTTCAATCCGAGCGATGCCTATCGCAGCTACCAGCGCGTTCGGCTGGTTCGCGACGCCAACAATGCCCAGATCTTCTACGGGCACGATCCGGAGGTTTTCAAAGCCACCAAGCATGCGCCAGAGTTCTATGATTGAGCCTTAACCCGGCGCGGGGCGCTCCCTTGAGAGCCCGCGCCGGACCTCAGGGCGGGTCCCCGAAGCGGGGCCGTAGATTCACTTCTCCCGCGGAGGGACTCGCCTGTTCGGGACGCCGCATGACCATCTCGGCAATCGACGCCGCGCCTAGTGATGCGTTGATCCAGACGGATCACGCCCCAGCGATCTCCGCGTCCAATGTGAGCAAGCGCTACGGGCCGGTATCGGCGCTGGAGGGGCTCACGCTCGACATTCACGCCGGGGAAGTGTTTGGCTTGCTGGGTCCGAACGGCTCCGGCAAGACCACGTTTATGCGGCTGCTTGCGGGCTATCTCCTGCCATCGGCGGGCCGCTTGATGGTCGCAGGGCACGATGTCGTCGGCGATTCACTCGCGGTGCGGCGGCACATCGGTTATGTGCCGGAAGCAGCGCCGCTGTACCGGCAGATGCGGGTGGGAGAATTCCTGGCCTTCATGGCACGGCTGCGCGGCGTGCCCGAGCGGAACGTCAAAGGCGCCGTCGAACGCATCGTCGATCGGCTCGCGCTGTCCGCTGTCGCCGACAAGCCGACACGGGCCTTGTCCAGGGGCTATCGGCAGCGGACTGCGCTCGCCCAGGCGTTGGTCCACGATCCGGACATCCTTATTCTCGACGAGCCCAGCAATGGACTTGATCCACGCCAGATCATTGAGATGCGGCAGCTGATCCGCTCGCTGGCCGGGCGCCACACGGTGCTGATAAGCTCCCACATTCTCAGCGAAGTCGAGAAGACCTGTGACCGGGTAGCGGTGCTGCTCAACGGGCGCCTCCTGGGCGTCCGCGCAATGGCAGATACCCCCGACCTCGAAGCCTGGTTCCTGTCGCTCGCATGAGAACGCTGCGCATTCTCTTTGCCAAGGAGCTCAACGCGACGCTGACGTCGCCGATTGGCTACACAGTGGCCGCGGTTTTCCTGCTCGTGCTCGGCTATACATTCAGCCTGACGCTGTTTGCGACCAAGGTCGCCAACCTTCAATATATCTTTCACCAGATGTATGTGCTGTCGATCCTGCTCGTGCCGGTGCTGACCATGCGCAGCTTTGCCGAGGAGCGGCGGTCGGAGACGCTCGAGCTGCTCTTGACTGCGCCGGTGCAGGAACTTTCGATCGTGCTGGCCAAATATGCCGCCACGCTGACACTCGTGCTCGGCATCTTTGCGCTCTCGCTCGTTTATGCGGTGATCCTCGATCGTTACGGCGAGCCCGACTGGGGACAAATCCATGCCGGCTATCTGGCGCTCGCGTTGCATGCCTCGCTCCTGGTTGCGGTCGGCCTGCTGATGTCAAGCATCACCGAAAACCAGGTCGTCGCGGCGGCGCTGTCGATCGGTATCTTCCTGATGCTCTGGTTTGCCGATTCGGTGTCCTATCTGCTATCGCCGCCGTTCGACAGCCTCGCCCTCAACCTGTCCCTGATAGGACATTTCAAGCCGATGGTGTCAGGCTCGGTGTTCGTCTCGGACATCGGCTATTTCATCACCGCAAGCATGCTCGCGCTGTTCTTGACCACCTGGAGGCTTGCACAGCGATGATGCAGGCATCCGAGGCGATCAATATCGTCTGGTTTTTAGGCGTGATTGCCGCGCTTGCGCTGTTGTTTGTGGCGGGCCTGAAGCTGCCGGTGCGGCTCGGCTATGCCAGCCGTGCTGTCTCTGCTGCCCTTGTGGTCGCCGTAGCCGTCGCCGTCGTGGTCCTCGCCAACGTGGCGCTGTTCCGTCACGACGCGCATCTCGATTTCACGCGCGAGAAGGCCTTCACGCCCTCTGCGGAAGCCGGTGAGGTGGTGCGCAGGCTCGCCGAACCGATCGACATTGCCTATTTCTATCAGAAGCAGAATCCCGGCGCGGTCGCCCTCGGAACCATGCTGCGGCAGCTCGAACGAGAGAACGCGAACTTTCGCGTCCGCCTGATCGACGCCGACCAGAACCCCGCGCTTGCCTCCAGCTTCGGCGTGCGCACCTACAATTCGGCCGTGTTGCGGTCGGGCGATCGCCGCATCGAAGTCGTGACGACAGATGATCGCGAGATCGCGCTCGGCGTGCTGCGTCTGTTGCGCAGACGCGAGGTCGTGATCTGCTTTGCCGCCGGAAACGGCGAATACGACATCGACAATTTCGAATTCCATACCCATTTCGAAGGTGCTCACAGCCATAGCCACGACGCTTCGGGCTTGGCGGTCGTGCAGATGGAGCAGCACGGGATCGGCCGGTTACGACGCGCGATCGAGAAGCTCGGCCTTGCCGCGCGCAAGGTCTCCTTTGCAACCGGCCAGCCGATCCCGGACGATTGCGGCGTTGTCGTCGTAGCCAATCCGCGCACCCGCTATTCTCCCGGCCAGACCGAGCTGATGCGCCGCTATCTGGAGCGGGGCGGCTCGGCGATGTTCCTGATCGAGCCCGACTATGAGCTTGATGACAGCCTTGCCGCGCTGCTCGCTACTGCCGGCATCAAGGTTGGCAATGGCGTGATCGTCGATCCCAAGGAGCACTATTTCACTGACGAACAGATGATTGCCGTGTCACATTATGGTGTCCATCCGATCACGCGCGGCCTGACACTGTCGTTCTATCCGGGGGCGCGCCCACTCGAAATAGTCGCGACGGCCGGCCTCAAGCTGACGCCACTGGCGGCCAGCAGCTCCGAGGCTTACATCATCGCCGACCGCTTGGGTGACGATTCGACTGCGGTGTCCGCACTACGCGCATCGAGGATTATCGCTGTCGCCGCCGAAGGCCGATTGAACGAAACGGCCCCCTCGATATTCCGCATGGTCGTGGCTGGTGACGCCGATTTCGTCTCCAACTCATTCTTCCCGTATCTGGCCAACTCGGACGTTGTGCTCGCGGCACTCGCCTGGCTTACGCACGAGGAGCGAGCGCCGACCATGAAGCCGCCTGTGGAAGTGTTGCCGACCGTCACGCTGACGGGCGAGCAGATGCGCGGCATCTTCATCGTCACTGTTCTATTGATGCCGGGGCTGATCGCTTTCGCCGGTGGCGCGATGTGGTGGTTGCGGCGATGAACCGGTTGATCTGGAGCGCTGCTGCTCTGGGCGCCATCGTCTTTCTGGCGGCACTCGCGTTGACCGGCGGTCGCGGCGGTTCGGGGTTGCTGCCGTTTGTGCCGAAAGGCCTGATGACGATCCAGCTTCAGGATGTTCGCGAGGTCGAATTGGAAACACGCGAGGGACGCTGGCATTTTGTCCGCGCGGAGGATGGCTGGCATGCGGCGGCGGGGGCGACGACGGCAGGCTTCGCGGCTCGGCTTGACGGCGCGCTCAGATTGCTGCGCAATTCGGGACCGGAGCGTGTACTGAGCGCGACCGAGACTGCAGGCGTCGACCCCGCGCAATTCGGATTGGATCCGCCCCGGCTGCGCGTCGTAGTCAACGGCAGTGGTGCTTCGTCCTTCGTCATCTCTTTCGGCGCGACCAATGTCCTCGGACTGTCGCACTATGCCAGGCGCGAGGGAAGCGGCGAGATTGCGCTGCTGCCCGGCTTCGTCGCCGAGGAGTGGGAGCGGGTGGGGAAGATGCCGTGAGCGCGCGTTTTGCACTATGGACAGCATTCTGGCTTGCAATTGCCTGCTGCGCCGATGTCTCGGCCCACGTGACCACCACCGGATTGGTCCGCATCGAGTTGTCGGGTGACCGTCTCTCTTATGCGCTCTCTGTCGCGTTGCCCGAAATACCGCAGGCGTCGGCTTCCATGCTGAACGCCGCCGCCAATGGCGATCGCTCGGCGGCCGAAGCGGTAGCCGAAGCGGCGCGCAGGAGCGTCACGATCGACCTTGGCGGCACGCGCTGCCGCGCTGGACGCGTGCGCATCGGTGGCGCCGGCGCAAACGAGACCCGCGCGACAATCGAGATCGGCTTCACTTGTGACCCTGGGCATGGCCGCCTCACGGTTACAGAAGACTGGGGCGGTCTTCTTGGCGAACATTATCAGAGCCTCGGCAACATCCACACGTCGAACGGCGAGCGGCAGGTGGTCTTCGGTGAGACATCACGAACGGCGGCCATCGACATTGACCGTCCCGTCGCGACCGGCTGGTTGGATTTTGTGAAGCTCGGCGTCGAGCATATTCTCACCGGCTACGATCATTTGCTCTTTCTTCTCGCGCTACTCGCTATCGCGCGCGGCTTCTGGTCGGTGGTGAAGATCGTAACCGCCTTCACGCTCGCCCACAGCGTGACGCTCACGCTGGCAGCGCTCGGTTTTGTCAGGGTCCCCGAACGCATCATTGAGCCGCTTATAGCCGCGACCATCATCTGGGTTGCGCTGGAAAACTTGTTTGCGGCCGCGCCGGATCGGCGGCGGTGGATGTGGAGCTTTGGATTCGGCCTCGTGCACGGACTTGCGTTTGCATCTGCCCTTGGCGAGCTCGAACTGAAGGGCGCAGCCTTGCTCCGCGCATTGGTCGGATTTAACGCAGGTGTCGAGATCGGCCAGCTTATCTTCGTGGTGATCGCGCTTCCGCTGCTGACGCTGATGTCGCAAGGGCGGGCTGCGCAGCTGACGCCGCGCATCGCCTCCATCGCCGCCGCGGCGATCGGCACGTATTGGTTGCTCGAGCGAGTTCTTGTCGGTTGAACCTCGTGAGCCAAAACAGCGGCGCGAGAGCGGACCATCCGGGACCGCCGCTTGGGCGCCAGAAGTTACTCGGGCAACCCCGCTTTACGAAGGCCCTCAATCAGCAGCTTCGCGTGTGATCGTCTGACCCGACCCATCCTCGCGGATATTGTGAAGGCCGGATCGACCTCAAGCAGACGCGCGGCCGCCTCACGGGCCTCCGCGTCACGTCCAAGAAGGGCGAAAGCGGACGCGAGGCAGCGATAAGCGACCCCCAAGGAGGGGTTCTGACGAAGGGCTCTCTTCCCTGCGATGATGGCCTCGTCAAAGCGACCAAGCTCAATAAAGGCATATCCCATCCCACTAAGCGTCTGGTGTAGCATCGGGTCCACCGGGCTCATGCGAAGGGCGCGTTCAAAGCTCCGGATCGCTTCCTCCGGCAGCCCCGCTACTTCATAGACCCAGCCTCGGCCGTGCCACGCGATGTATGAATTTGGGTTGAGCGCGACCGCCCGGTCAGCCATTTCGATCTCACTTTCCCTATCACCGACCATGAACGCCGAGATGACGGCAGCCACTGCTAGCGTGTCTGGATCGCCATCGTCGACGCTCAATGCCCAGCGAAGAAGCCGAACCGCTTCGTTGCGTTCGAATTGGGGATCGACAGCATAGCCCCAAACGACATTGCGCATGTGACTGGCACCTGCCAGAGCCGCGACCAAGCCGAACCCGGGATCTAGCTCCAAAGCCCGACGGGCCAGCCTGATCGCCTCGGCCACCCCTTCGCGGGTCGTTAAGTAGAACTGCGGCATGGCCCGGAGAAAAAAGTCATAGGCGGTGAGGTTCTCCGGTCGCCGCCGCGCCGCCATTGCAATTTCTGTCTGAAGCAATTTTGGCTGAATGGCCGAGACAACGGCGACCGTTACCTCGTCCTGGAGAGCGAAAACGTCTGTTAGATCACGCTCGAACCTGTCCGCCCAGATGTGCGCGCCTGTCACCGCGTCAATCAACTGCCCTGTGATCCGAACCTTCCCTGACGCCTTGCGCACAGACCCCTCAAGGACATAGCGCACGCCAAGCCTGCGTCCGACCTCCTTCACATCGACGGCTTTGCCCTTGAACGTAAAGCTCGAATTGCGCGCGATCATGAACAACCATTTGAACCGTGAGAGCGCCGTGATGATTTCCTCAACCATTCCATCCGCAAAATACTCTTGCTCGGGATCGCCGCTCATGTTCTCGAACGGCAGCACAGCGATGGACGGCTTGTCCGGGAGTGGCGGGGCCGCACTTAGCCTCTCGATTAGCGGGCTATGCGCTCCCGCGCGCACCGCAAAAGCGCGGACCGGCTTGGAGATGTTCTTGAGCTGCTGTTCGCCCCGGTCCTCGAAGCCAAGATCCAGCTTGCCTTCGACTTCGCTGTACACCTTTTCGGAAATCAGGATGCCGCCCGGGTCGGCGGTCCCCTCCAGCCGGACAGCAATGTTGATCCCGTCACCAAAAAGATCGCCGTCAGCCCTGACGATAATCTCTCCGAGATTGACCCCAATGCGTAGCTTAAGGGGGCTTCGGCCTGACGCGATGCTTTCCTGTATCTCCACCGCGCATCGCACCGCAGCCGATGGACTTGCGAACTCGGCCAACGCGCCGTCACCCGTGGTCCGGATCAGTCGCCCGTCGTGGCGGGAGAGGCTAGGCTCGATCAGCTCTCGCTTGAACCGTTCGAACTCGGCGTAGGTAGCTTCCTCGTCGCGTTCCATCAGCGCGGAATAACCGACCACGTCAGCGGCCAGGATCGCCGCTAATCGTCTTTGAATCCGCTGCTCCGCCACAGCGCCCTCCGAACGACCAGGCAAAACACGTCGCTGGGACAAGGAGGAGCCTAGCACTTTGTTGTGGCCTGTGAGGCGCTAATCGCGGGAGGGGCCCGCACAGAAAACGAGGGCGCGATGAAGTCGCTGGCGCAGAACAAACCGTGGCAAAAACCAAGAATGAATTTGTCTAGTTGGCAAAAAGTGCTGAGAGATCAAGGGCCCTCCTTTCCAAGGGTGGTGGGCCCGGCAGGACTCGAACCTGCAACCAGACCGTTATGAGCGGCCGGCTCTAACCATTGAGCTACAGGCCCCGCCGCGAGACGGCCGCTTGACGTGCGGCCGGCAACGGTGCGCGGTTCGTTTACAGGGCCTGAGGCGGGGGTGCAATGCCGGCCCTGGGCGATCGGGAGCGCTGGCGCCGTGCGTCAAGCGCTGCTCGCCGGTCGATTGCTGGGATGGGGTGATGATAGGATTGTGCGGCTGTTTTGCCCGACGAGTCAAATACCCCTTACGGAGTTCATTTTTCGCTCCTGTAACCCGCTGTGATCCCCCGCCTTTTCTACTGTGCATGGGGTTGTTTTCGACATTTTTGATTCGAGGGGGACCCGCCGGTCCCCCGATCTCTTAGCGGCAAGCGACAGCCACCGCGGCCGGCCGGCCCTAATCCACCGAAACCCCGGCGAACTCCACCACCTTGCGCCACTTTTCAGTCTCGTCCGCGACCAGTTTGCCGAACTCGGCGGGCGTCATCGGCTTGGGGATGCCGCCGTTCTCGGTCAGCCGCGCCGCCAGTTTCGGGTCCTTCAGCGCCTCGCCGACGGCCTTGTTGAGGATCTCGACCACCTCGGGCGGCGTGCCCTTCGGCGCGGAGATGCCGTAGAAGCCGACCGATTCGAAGCCCGGCACGGTCTCTGCGATCGCGGGCACGTCGGGCACGGCGGGCCAGCGCTGCGGCGAGGTCACGCCGAGTGCGCGGACATTGCCGCCCTTCGCCTGCTCCAGCGCGGAGGGCAGATTGTCGAAGATCAGCTGCACCTTGTTGGAGATGATGTCGGGGAAGGCGATCGCCGAGCCGCGATAGGGCACATGCACCATGTCGCACTTCGTCATCACCTTGAACAGCTCCGCCGACATGTGCACCGAGGTGCCGTTGCCGGACGAGGCGAAGGAGATCTTGCCGGGATTGGCCTTGCAGTAGTCGATGAACTCCTTGACGGTCTTCACCGGCATCGCATTGGAGACGACCAGCATGTTGGTGAGCTGCATGATGCTCGCGACCGGCACGGTGTCGCGCAGGAAGTCGTAGGGCAGCTTCTTGTAGAGCGAGGTCGAGATTGCGTTGTTGGGCGCGACGAACAGCAGCGTATAGCCGTCGGCCGGCGCGTTGATCGCCGCGGCGGCCGCGATGTTGCCGCCGGAGCCGGCGCGGTTCTCGACGATGAATTGCTGGCCGAGATGGTCCGACAACCACTGCGCCATGATCCGCGCAACGATGTCGACCGGGCCGCCGGCGGCGAAGCCGATCATCCAGTGCACGGGGCGATTGGGGGTAGTCGGCGGCGGAGGCGGGAGGGGAAGCGCTGAAAAGACAGAGAAGAAACACCAGCCCGAAAACAGCATTACGCAAAATTCGCAACATGTCGCCTCCCATTGTTTTATTGTCGTTGGGCAGCATGCTTTCACAAAATCGGGCCGTTGCCTACATCGCCGCAAGTCGGTGTTGACGCAGGTCCGCCGGGAACGACCATGAGATTCGCTTTCCTTATCCTTCTCAGTGCGGCGCTGCTCGCTAGTCCCGTCGCTGCTCAAACCGGAGGCAAGGCCATTCCGACCACGACGATCAGCCTTACGATTAGCCTTGGCACCGCGACGCCCGGCGGCGGCTTTCCGCTCTATGGCAACGCCTTTGCCGAGGTGATGAACGCGGCCGATCCGCAAGCCACCATCGCCCCGCGCAACACCAAAGGCAGCAACGAGAACATTCCGCTCCTGGAGAAGGGCGAGCTCGATCTCGCGCTGGTCGCGGGCGAGCCGGCCTATGAAGCCTTTGCCGGCATCGGCCGCGCGCCGGTGCGGCTGAAAATCCTCACCGCGATCTATTCCAACCCCGGCATGTTCGTGGTGCGGGCGGACAGTCCCTACAAGACGATCCGCGATCTGGTCGGCCAGCCCGTCGCCTTCGGCGCCAAGGGCTCGGGCCTGCCGATCCTGGCGCGCTATGTGCTGGACGGGCTTGGCCTGAAGCAGGACGAGGACTTCAAGGCTGTGTATCTCGACCGCGCCGGCGATGGCCCCGCGATGGTCGAGGATGGTCGTGTGGCCGCACTGTGGGGCGCGGGCATCGGCTGGCCCGGCTTTGCGGCGGTGGCATTGAGTGCATCAGGCGCGCGCTTCATCGCCCCTGATGCCGAGGAGATCGCGCGCATCCGCGCCAAGCACTCGTTCCTCAAGCCGCTGACCGTGCCGGCCGGCTCCTACCCGAAGCAGTCCGAGCCTATCGCCTCGCTCGGCTCCTGGAGCTTTGTGCTGACGCGCGAAGATCTGCCTGACGATGTCGCCTACCGGCTCGCGAAGACGCTGCACGGTGTCGAGGCGACCTTCTGCAAGAAGCTAGCGCAAGCCTGCGAGACCACGGCGGCGAACACGGTCGCGGCGGCGCCGAAGCTAGAGCTGATACATCCGGGCGTGATGAAGTACTTTCGCGAGATCGGCGTGGTGAAATGACGGTCGCTCTAAGCGACCGTCATTCCGGGCGATGCAAGGCATCGAACTATGGTGCGCAGTTGCGCACCTGAGAATCCCGAGATTCCGGGTTCGGTCCTGCGGACCGCCCCGGAATGACCGCTACGCGGTCACTTCTTCACCAGCGGACACGCCGGGTCCGGCGGCCCAAAGGCCTTCTCGCCCGAAATCGTCGTGAGGATCTTGTAGTAGTCCCAGGGGTACTTGCTTTCTTCCGGCGTCTTCACCTGCACCAGCCAGAGGTCGTGCACCATCAGATTATCCTCGCGCAGCTTGCCGTGGCGGGCGAAGAAATCCTCGACTGGCTTTTCGCGCATCTTGGCGGCGACCTTGAGCGGATCGTCGGTGCCGGCTTCCTTGATGGCGTTGAGATAGTGGATCACCGACGAATAGACGCCGGCCTGCCACATCGACGGCATCTTGTTCATCTTGGCGAAGTAGCGCTTCGACCATTCGCGGGTCTTGTCGTCCATGTCCCAGTAGAACGACGTCGTCAGCAACAGGCCCTGCGCCGCCTGCAGGCCGAGGCCGTGGATGTCGGTGATCAGCGCCAGCAGCGCCGCCATCTGCTGGCCGCCCTTGAATACGCCGAACTCCGAGCCAGTCTTGATCTCGTTCATGTTGTTGGGCGGGCCGGCGGCGATGCCGATGATCTTGGCCTTGGAGGCCTGCGCCTGCAGCACGAAGGAGGAGAGGTCTGGCGTTGCCAGCGGCGGCCGCACCGAGCCCAGCACCTTGCCGCCATTGGCGGTGATGACGCTGGAGGCGTCGCGCTCCAGCGAATGGCCGAAGGCATAGTCGTCGGTGATGAAGAACCAGCTGTCGCCGCCGCGCTTGACGACTGCATCCGCTGTGCCGACCGCGAGCGCGCGGGTGTCGAACACCCACTGCATCGCGTAGGGCGAGCAGAACTTGCCGTGGAAGTCCGCGGTGCCGGTGGAGTGGGTGATGAACAGTCGCTTCTTCTCGTTGGCGATGTTCTGCACGGCGAGCCCGACCGCGGAGACCGGCACGTCGACGATCAGGTCGACCTGGTCGACGTCGTACCAGCGCCGCGCAATGGCGGCGCCGACGTCGGCCTTGAGCTGGTGGTCGCCGATCACGATGCTGATCGGCTTGCCGAGCACGGTGCCGCCGAAATCGTCGATCGCCATCTGTGCCGCCGTCACCGAGCCCTGGCCGGTCGGTGCGGAGGCGGGGCCGTTCATATCGGTGAGCACGCCGATCTTGACGACGTCATCGGAAACCTGCGCCGACGCCGTGCCCGGCATCAGCGCCGCCGCCAATGCGGCAACGACCGGCAGTCCAAATCTCATTGGATTCACGCTTGTCCTCCCCTGATCCGGCACGTTGGCCGGTGTTGCCCGGGTATGGCCCGGTTTAATTGGTTTCTTTTGCAACTATTTGGGGGCGGCCGTCAACGTCAGGCTGCGAAGCGGATCTGTCCCGCGGGCGAGGGATCGTAGCCGGTCAGCTCCTCGGCGCGCTGCCGCAGCCGTCTTTCATTCAGGAACCGGAGCAGGGTCTGCATCGGCGCGCGGAAATAGCTGCGCTGCCGCATCGCAAGATCGAAATTCTCCCAGACCAGCGGCACGAAATCGAGGCCGGCTGCGCGCGCTGCCGTTCGCGTTGCGACGCCGCAATCGGCTTGTCCCGCGCGGACCACTTCGGCGAGATCCGGCCCGGTGAGGGCTGGCGTCTCCACCTGGCGCAAATCGCGCATCGAGGCGCCGGCGCGCTTCAACAGCACGTCGAGCAGCATCTGCGCGCCCGTGCCCTGTTGCCGCATCGCCATCCTGCTGCCGAGCGCGAGCACGTCGGACAGGCCGCGCAGCCGCTTGGGATTGCCCGGCGGCAACACGAGACCCTGCTCGCGGCGTGCGAACGCGACCAGCACCACATCGTGCAGGTCTGGAGCGACCCGCAGCGCATCGGTACTGGCATCGCGGGCGAGATTGTCGGAGGCATCCAAGCCGTGGAAGTGCACGGCGACCGCCATCACCTCGTCGCGCTGCAAGCGTTCGAGCCCGCGTGCGCTGCCTTCACTCATCGATCCCAGGCCTGAGCCGGATTCGCGCAGGCTCCAATCCAGGAGCTCGTCCTGGCTGCCGCCCACGACCGGCGGCGGCTCCGCGATCAGCATCCCGGCCGGACGCGACATTCCCGAAAGCACCCAGAGATCGAGCTCGTGCCGCGGGAAGAGCCACTTCCCGGTCACCTTGGTGCAAGGGATCGCACCGGTGGTGACAAGCTCGTAGAGCTTGCGCTCGCCGAGCCGGAGATAGTCGGCGGCTTCACTCGTCGTCAGGAATTCCATCCTGCATTCCTATGCAAATTCTTGCTTCTGTTTAGAGGTTCGACGCAGGTGGAATTCTGCAGTTCAGTTTCGGTTCACACGGACCATGCCCGATCATCTCGCTGCTTTGCAACACGTCCTGACTTCCGATCTGACTTCCGATTCTGCACCTGTCGTCATTTCTCGCACGCTGACTTGGTGCGGGCCTTGCGAAGCGCGCTCGCGATTGCAATCGAGATGCCGGTCGATGCATTGCCGATGTTTCCCGGGTGCTCAGTCGGCCGCGCGCAGCGAGACCTGCTGCCGGTGGTGGTCAATCACGCGTTCTATCGGATGTTGTCCTGTTTGTGCCGTCCGAAGTGGAATCGGTCACGAGCGTGGCGCAATCCGTCATCAGGATCATGCCGATTTCGTACCTCACGGGAACCAGCCATGGTCGTTCGCCGCCTGTCGGTTGCATTAGCGCTTCTCTGCGGCCTTGCCGCAGGTGTCGCGGCGTCATTCGCGGAAGACCGCGCGATCGTCCTGGCCACGACGGCATCGACGCAGGAGTCGGGCCTGCTCAATTATCTGCTGCCGATCTTCCGTGACAAAACCGGCATTGAGGTGACCGTGATTGCGCGTCGCGCCGATGAGGTGCTCGATGGGGCGCGAAGGGGTGAAGCCGATGTCGTGCTGATGCATGCGCGGCCGCAGGAAGAGAAATTCGTCGCCGACGGCTTTGGCGCAAAGCGCTTCGACGTCATGTACAACGACTATGTGCTGATCGGGCCGAAGAGCGATCCCGCCGGCGTAAAGGGCAAGGACATCGTGACCGCGCTGAAGGCGATCGAGGCCAAGGGCGCGCCGTTCGTGACGCGCGGCGACCGCTCCGGCACCCACGCCGCGGAGCTCGCGCTCTGGATCGTCGCCGGCATCGACATCGCCAGTGCCAAGGGAGCCTGGTATCGCGAGGCCGGGCAGGGCGTGACCGCAGCGTTCGAGGCCGCGCGTGCTGCCAATGCCTACATGCTGTCCGACCGCGGCAGCTGGATCGCCTTCAAGGATCGCGGCGATCTCGACATCGTCGTCGAAGGCGACAAGCGCCTGCTCAACCAATACGGCGTGATACCGGTGAACCCCGAGAAGTTTCCAACCGTCAAGGGGGAACTGGGGCAGACCTTCATCGACTGGTTGATCTCGCAGGAGGGGCAGGCGGCGATCGCCGGCTACAAGGTCGACGGTCAACAGTTGTTCTTCCCGAATGCGGGCAAGTCCGGCGGCTGACGACCGCGTCGCCAGCGGTTGCCAAATCGGGCGATGCATGGTCCATCATGGCGCATGACCCAGCGCCTGCCGCCATCCCTGACGCCGCTCGACACTGCGCTCGTCGCGTTGTTGGAAGGGCTCGGGCCGCTTGCACCGGTGGAGCTGCCGCTGACTGAAGCGGCCGGCTGCATCGCGGCGGGCACTCCGCTGCTTGCGGCTTATCCGCCTCACGACATCGCCGCCGCAGACGGCTGGGCACTGTGCGCCAATGATCTCGTCGGAGCGTCCGCCTATTCGCCGCTGCCGCTGGCAACGATGCCGGCCTGGGTCGATGCCGGCGATGCGGTGCCGAGGGGACGCGACTGTGTGCTCGATGCCGACGCCGTCGAGATGTCGGGGCCGCTTGCCCAAGTGCTGGCGGAGGCCGTGCCGGGGCAGGGCGTCAGGCGCGCCGGAAGTGATATCGGAGAACGTAGGTCTGTCGCGATAGAGGGGCATCCCGTTAGTCCCGCCGCCCTGCTGCTCGCGCGCGTTGCCGGGCTGGACCGGCTGAGCGTGCGGCGGCCGCGGCTGCACATCGTCAATGTGCCGGGCGCTGCGGCGGCAATGCATATGATCGCGGACGTCGCGCGTACTGCGGGACTGCACGTGCAAACCCGCGAAGCCGGAACGCGCGATGCCGCATCGATCACGGAGGCGCTCGGCGATCTCGACTGCGATCTTGTTGTGACGATCGGCGGCAGCGGCGTCGGTCGCCGCGATGCTGCCGTGACCGCGCTGGCCCGGCGAGGCGACGTGATCGCCCATGGTCTTGCGCTCCAGCCCGGGCGTACCGCCGCTGTGGCGCGGCTCGGAAAAGTTCCCACCGTCGCCTTGCCCGGCTCGCCGGATCATGCGCTCGCGGCCTGGTTCGCGCTCGTGCTTCCGCTCATCGGCCGACTGTCGGCGCGCCGGCCGCGCCGACAGCTGACCTTGCCGCTCGCGCGCAAGATCGCATCCAGTGTCGGCATCGCCGAGATCGCTCTGCTGGCGGAGGAACATCATGCGTGGATGCCGCTTGCGGTGGGGGAGTGGCCGTTACAGGCAATTGCCCGAGCGGATGCCTGGCTGATCATTCACGGGAGCAGCGAGGGATTTGCAGCGGGCGCGCCGGCCGATGCTTATCTGATGCGGGAATGATATGGGTTCCGGCATGACCATGATCCCGCAGTCGCAAGATCGTAGCTCGCTAGAACAGGAACAGTTCCTCAGGATCCTGTCGCGCGAGGATGCGCTGGCGCGCTTCGAGGCTGCGCTGTTCCCGCGCGCGATCCCAGGCGAGCCGCGCAAGCTTGCCGATGCGCTCGGCTCCGCGCTCGCCGAAGACATCACCGCGCCGATCGACGTTCCGCCCTTCGACCGTTCCAATGTCGACGGCTTTGCCGTGCGCTCGGCGGATCTCGCCGCAGCCGGCGAAGGCGCACCCCGGCGCCTCGCGCTGAACGGAGAGACCATTCACTGCGGCACCGCGCCGATACTGCAAGTCGCCGTGGGAACAGCCACGGCGATCGCCACCGGCGGTCCGCTGCCGCGTGGCGCCGACGCCGTGGTCATGGTCGAGCATACCCAGCCGGCTGGCTTGGATGCGATTGATGTCCGCCGCGCCGCGTCTCCCGGACAATTCGTGTCCTATGCCGGTTCCGACATCGCGCGCGGCGAAGCGCTGCTGCGCGCCGGCACGATCATCGGCTCGCGCGAGATCGGCATGCTGGCGGCCTGCGGCATCGCCGAGGTGATTGTCGCGCGCAAGCCGCGCGTTGCCGTGATCTCCACCGGCGACGAGCTGGTGCAGCCCGGCGAAGTGCTCGCGCCGGCGGCGATCTACGACACCAACGGCGCGATCGTCGCAGCCGCAATCGACGAGAATGGCGGCGAGGCGGTTTTCCTCGGCGCCATTCCCGACGATGAAGCAAAGCTCGAAGCCGCCATGCGCCGTGCGCTGGTGGACGCCGACATGCTGGTGCTATCAGGCGGCACGTCGAAGGGCGCGGGCGATCTGTCCCATCGCATCATCGGCCGGCTCGGCAAGCCCGGCATCATCGCGCACGGCGTTGCGCTCAAGCCCGGCAAGCCGCTGTGCCTCGCGGTGTGCGATGGCAAGCCGGTGGTGATCCTGCCGGGTTTCCCGACTTCGGCGATGTTCACCTTCCACGACATGATCGTGCCGGTGCTGCGCAAGATGGCCGGATTGCCGCCGCGCTCCGATGCCAAGGTGAACGCGACCGTGCCGGTGCGCATCGCCTCCGAACTCGGCCGCACCGAATTCGTCATGGTCTCGCTGGTCGAGGGCAAGGACGGCTTGATCGCCTATCCCTCCGGCAAGGGGTCTGGTGCGATCACATCCTTCGCGCAGGCTGACGGCTTCGTGCGCATCGACGCGCTTGCCGACCAGATGCCGGCGGGGACCGAAGCCGAGGTGACGCTGTTCACGCCGCATGTGCGGGTCCCCGACCTTGTCATTGTCGGCAGCCACTGCACCGGCCTTGATCTCGTCACTGCACAGCTCGCGCATGCCGGCTTGACCGTGCGCTCGATTGCGGTCGGCAGTCTCGGCGGGCTCGCGGCGGCGAAGCGCGGCGAATGCGATCTTGCGCCGATCCATCTGTTCGACGACAAGAGCGAGACCTACAACACACCTTACCTCGTCGATGGGCTCGAACTCGTGCCGGGCTGGCGGCGGATGCAGGGCATTGTCTTCCGCAAAGGCGACAAGCGCTTCGAGGGCTTCAGTGCGAAGGATGCCGTCGCCGCCGCGCTCACTGACCCAGAATGCATCATGGTCAACCGCAATCAGGGCGCCGGCACGCGTATCCTGATCGACCGGCTGCTCGGCGGTGCGCGCCCGGAAGGTTATTGGAACCAGCCGCGTTCTCATAACGCTGTCGCTGCCGCCGTTGCGCAGCACCGCGCCGATTGGGGCATGACCATTGCGCCGGTCGCCCATGCGGTCGGCCTCGGTTTCATTCCGCTGGCGGAAGAGCATTATGACTTTGCCTTGGTGACGGCGCGCAAGCAGCGCCCGGCCGTGCAGGCCTTTCTGGATGCGCTTGGCTCGGACGAGGCGCGTACGGCACTGGAGCGAGCCGGCTTCCGGCCCGCGTAGAGCAGACGACGCGGCATTCAAGCCGCGCGGCAGACAGGGTGGGGGACGCGATGGCAAGGCCGCTTTCGGTTGCGATCGTCGGTGCCGGCATGGGCGGGCTTGCGACCGCCGCTGCGCTCAGGCGCGTCGGCATCGACGTGATGGTCTACGAGCAGGCCTCCCAATTCGCCCGCATCGGCGCCGGCATCCAGGTCGGCTGCAACGCTATGAAGGTGTTGCGCGCGCTGGGGCTGGAGGCGCGGATGCGCAGCCAATCCTTTTATCCGCGCTCCTGGAATAACCGCGACTGGCGCAGCGGCGACATCAAGTTCGACATGATCTTCGGCGAGAGCGCGGAGGAGAAATTCGGTGCGCCCTATTTGCTCGCCCATCGCGGCGATCTCCACGCGGCACTGGCGAGCGCGGTGCCGGACGAATGCGTGCGGCTCAACCACAAGCTTGTCGGTCTCGACGAGACCGCCGAGGGTGTCCGGCTGACCTTGGCCGACAACACCAGCGCTGTTGCCGACGCAGTGGTCGGTGCGGATGGCGTTCATTCGGCGGTTCGCGACATCCTGTTTGACACCGCGCCGGTGAGATTCTCCGGCCGCATCGCCTATCGCACCACCTATCCCGCCGCGCTGCTCGGCGGCGGGACGATCGACGACTGCACCAAATGGTGGGGCGAGGACCGCCACATCGTGATCTATTACGTCAAGCCGGACCGTAGCGAGGTCTACCTCGTCACCAGCCAGCCCGAGCCGAACTTCCGCATCGAGTCATGGTCGGCGAAGGGTGATGTGCGCGATCTGCGTGCATCGTTCGAGGGCTTTCATCCGCAGGTCGGCCAGGTGCTCGCCGCCTGTCCCGATGTGCACAAATGGGCGATCATGGACCGCGATGCGCTGGATCGCTGGGCCGATGGCAAGGTGACGCTGCTCGGCGATGCCTGCCATCCGATGACGCCCTACATGGCGCAGGGTGCGGCCATGGCGATCGAGGATGCCGCCGTGCTCTCGCGCTGCCTCGCAGGTGTCGACCGCGACGGCGTTGCGGATGCATTCCGCCGCTTCGAGGCGACGCGAAAAGAGCGGACGACGCGGGTGCAGGAGACCTCGCGCGCGAACATCTGGCTGAAGGTGAGGACGGATACGAGCTGGGTCTACGGCTACGACGCCTGGTCGGTTCCGCTGGCGGCTTGAGCGGCTCCATGAACTCGGATGGTCGCCGCCGCGACAAAGGAGCGTGAGCCAGCCATGACCACGTCAGCCCCCCTCAATTTCCGCAAGATGGCCGCCCTCGTCGCAGCCGCCGGAACGCTGTTCTGGCTCTATAGGTTCTCTACGCGATCGCCCACGTCCCGCCGGGCGACGGCACCGGCTTTCAATGGCTCGCGGTATTTCCGCTCGGCATGATCTTTGGGCTCTTCTTCATCCCGGTCTGGGCTGCTGGTCGCGCTCGGACGTCTGCCGCGATTGAGCACCGCTGTCGGTCTCTGCGGGCTGATCGCCTTCGCGATCATCTGGATGCAGCTTCTCAACGAATTTCCCAAATCGTAAGTCGCTAGGTTGCCGCATCCAGCGTCGCCAGTCGCTCGGCTTCGGCGATGTCCTCGACCGTGTTGGCATTGAAGAACGGATCGAGCGGCTCGGCCGGCCATGTCACCGTCGCGAGTGGATAGCGCGCGGTCCAGCGATCGATCTTGCGGAGGTCCTCGACGATCAGCGCGTGACGCAGCTCGTCGCGCAAGGCGACGCGCCACAAGCCGATCACCGGATGCGACTGATCGCCCGATGCGGCGACTGCGAGCTGCGCGTTCTCCCGCTCTCGCGCTTCATGCAGGCGGGTCACGAGATTGCGCGGCAGGAACGGGCAGTCGCCGGCGGCGCTGAGCACCCATTCGACCTCGGGCCGGTTCGTTGCGGTCCAGTCGAGCGCGGCGAGGATGCCGGCGAGCGGGCCGGGAAAGCCGGGCACGTCGTCGGCGATGACCTGCAAGCCGAACGCGGCGAATCGCGTGGGATCGCCGTTCGCATTGAGGATCAACCCGCTGCATTGCGGCGAGAGGCGCGCGATCACGCGCTCAAGGATGGTGCGGCCGCCGATGGTGCGCATCGGCTTGTCGCCGCCGCCCATGCGCCGGGCGAGGCCGCCGGCGAGCAGGACACCTTGCGTTGCCGGAATCTCAGTCGTCACCACCTTCACCCTTGCGCTTATGCTTGGCCGATTCTTCCTCGACGTAAGCGAGGTTCTGGTCGTAGACGATGCGCTCCTCGCCAGCCAGTGCGATAAAACGTTTTCCGCGGGTGCGGCCGATCAGTGTCAGGCCGACCTGCCGGGCGAGATCGACGCCCCATGCGGTGAAGCCGGACCGCGACACCAGGATCGGAATGCCCATGCGCACCGTCTTGATCACCATCTCCGAGGTCAGGCGTCCCGTGGTGTAGAGGATCTTGTCGGATGCATCGACGCCGTGGCGGTACATCCAGCCCGCGATCTTGTCGACGGCGTTGTGGCGGCCGACGTCCTCGGTGTAGCAGAGCGGCTCGCCCTCCTTGCACAGCACGCAGCCGTGAATCGCACCGGCTTCGAGATAGAGCGAGGGCATGGTGTTGATGGTCTGCGTCATCTGGTAGAGCCAGGAGGTGCGCAGCTCGGCCTTGGGCAGCGCGACGCTCTCGACGGCTTCGAGCAGGTCGCCAAAGGCGGTGCCCTGCGCGCAGCCCGACGTCTGCGTGCGCTTCTTCAGCTTGGCTTCGAAATTGGTGTGGTGTTCGGTACGCACGACCACCACCTGGAGGTCGTCGTCGTATTCGACCTCGGTGACCACGTCACTATATTTCAGCATGTTCTGGTTCAGCAGGTAGCCGAGCGCCAGATATTCCGGATAGTCGCCGATCGTCATCATGGTGACGATCTCCTGCGAATTCAGGTAGAGCGTCAGCGGCCGCTCCATCGGCACCTTGATCTCGACCTTGGCGCCGGTCTGATCGGTCCCGGTCACGCTCTGGGTCAGGCGCGGGTCGCCCGTGTCAGGGACGATCAGGGGCACCGGGGCTTTGTCGATCTTCATCATGGTTGCGACGTTAGCATGACATTCGGCTCAAGCCGATATAAGCATGCCCACTGTGATTGAGTAGGCGGTTCCAGTCGCGAGATATGGCTGGCGGAGATCGAGCTGTTATGAAAGTCATCGGCCTTGCAGGCTGGAGCGGTGCGGGCAAGACCACGCTGTTGACGCGGCTGATTCCGCATTTCAACGCGCAAGGTCTGCGCGTCTCCGTGATCAAGCATGCGCATCACCGGTTCGACGTCGATGTGCCCGGCAAGGATTCCTGGCGCCATCGTGAGGCGGGCGCGGCCGAGGTGCTGGTTGCTTCCTCAAACCGCTGGGCCTTGATGCATGAGTTGCGGGGCGCGGCGGAGCCGCGGCTGCCGGAACTGCTCGGCAAGCTCTCCGCGGTCGATCTCGTCGTGGTCGAGGGTTTCAAGCGCGAGCCGCATAACAAGATCGAGGTGCACCGCGCCGCCAACGACAAGCCGCTGCTGTTTCCCGATGACCCCGGGATTGTCGGGATCGCGACCGACATCGCGATTGAAACCCGGCTGCCCACTGTCCATCTCGACGATATCCCGGCCGTCGCGGCCCTGGTGCTGCGCGCAGCCATGCCGGTCGAGGAAGCGGTGGCAAAAAGCGCGGCAATGCGCTGACGAGGCACCATGGCGCAACTGTCTGATGATTGCTTTGCCTTCGGCGGCCCGATGATGTCGGTCGACGAGGCCGTTGGCCTGATCACGACCCGCGTCAACGCGATTGCCGATGTCGAAACCGTGGCGCTCGTCGATGCCGATGGACGCGTGCTGGCGCACGATATCGCAGCGCCCCTGCCGCTGCCGCCTTTCACCAATTCCGCTGTCGACGGCTATGCCGTGCGTAACGCCGATCTTCCTGATAGCGCCGAACAGGCGTTCCCGCTCGACGGCCGTATCCAGGCCGGCGGCCTCGCGCAAGCACCGATCAAGCCCGGCCATACCGCGCGCATTTTCACGGGCGCGCCGACGCCGCCGGATGCCGAAACCGTCTTCATGCAGGAAGATGTCCGCATCGATGATGCCGGCCGAATCGTGCTGCCGCCGGGGCTGAGGCCGGGCGCCAATGTCCGCCCCGCGGGCGAGGACATTCCCGAAGGGCACGTTGCGCTGCGCGCCGGGCAACGGTTGCGGCCGCAGCATGTCGCGCTCGCCGCGGCGTTCGGCCTGACCCGGCTCGACGTCGTCAGGCGCATTCGCGTTGCCGTGTTCTCGACCGGCGACGAGCTGGCCTCGCCCGGCGAGCCGCGCGCGGCATCGCAGCTCTTCGATTCCAACCGCTTCATGCTGATGGCGATGCTGCGCCGGCTCGGCTGCGAGGTCTCGGATCTCGGCATCTTGCGCGATGAGCGCACCTCGCTCGCGAATGGTTTGAAGCAGGTTGCAGGTAGCCATGACCTCATCCTCACCACCGGCGGCGTCTCGACCGGCGAGGAGGACCACGTCAAGGCTGCGGTCGAGAGCATAGGTTCGCTGGTGCTGTGGCGGATGGCGATTAAGCCGGGCCGGCCCGTGGCGATGGGCATCATCGACGGCACGCCGCTGATTGGATTGCCGGGCAATCCCGTCGCGAGTTTCGTCACGTTCGTCCATGTGGTGCGGCCGACCGTGCTTGCGCTGGCCGGCGGTCTGCCCGAACCGCTCTCGCCGATTCCCGTGCGCGCGGCGTTTGCCTACAAGAAGAAGATCGGCCGCCGCGAATACGTTCGCGCCTCGTTGCGGCGCGGAAAGGACGGCGTGCTGCAAGCGGTCAACTTCCCGCGCGAAGGCGCCGGGCTGTTGTCGTCTCTGGTCGAGACCGACGGTCTCGTTGAACTCGGCGAGGACATTACGCAAGTCGAACCGGGGCAGGCCGTAGGTTTCTTGTCCTATGCCGATCTGCTCTGAAGTCCTTGCGTTGACGCCGATCATCGGCCCCGCCATGTTGCGCTCATGACAAGAACGATACTCGATCTCACCGGACTCAAATGCCCGTTGCCCGCGTTAAAGACGCGCAAGGCGCTGAAGCCGTTGCAGCCGGGCGATCAACTCGAGGTGCACTGCACCGATCCTTTGTCGGTGATCGACATTCCGAACCTGATCCGCGAGACGGGCGACACGGTGGAGATCACCGAGCGCAGCGACGCGCGTATCGTATTCTTGATAGAAAAGACGAATGGCTCGATAGAGCGCGTCAATGGTGCGCTGCATACGTGAGAGCGTTACCGCGCTGATACCGACCTTTTGTCAATCGACATCGACCACAGCTTCTGCCCAATTGACAAATCTCCGTGCAGGCGCGGAGGTTGAGTCTTGTCTGCGATACACGGATTAACGGGGCCACGCACGAATCCTGCACGCCGTATCGGGCATAGAGCCCCGCTTGAGGGGTTAACGTTTGGGATGCGCGCGACGATCCTGGCGCGCGTCGGATGTGCGGAGCAGCAGGGACCGATGGCTGCACCGCAAGGGGTTGAGGAATTTGATCGTAGCGGCAGACCTGCTCAGAGGGGCGGCTGCAGGGGAGGAGTACATGACAACAATTGAGAGCGCCGGAACGATTTCGGGCGCTGGCACGGGTTTTCTTGATCGCGAGCGAACGATCGCCAAAACCGGCTTCAATCGCTGGCTGGTGCCGCCGGCAGCGCTGTGCATTCATCTGTGCATCGGCATGGCCTACGGCTTCTCCGTGTTCTGGTTGCCGCTCTCGCGCGCGATCGGCATCACCGCGCCAAAAGCTTGTCCGGATATGTCGCTGTGGCAGGAGCTCTTCACGACCACTTGCGACTGGAAAGTCGCAAGCCTCGGCTGGATGTTCACCCTGTTCTTCGTCGTGCTCGGCGTCTCTGCCGCTCTGTGGGGCGGCTGGCTTGAGCGTGCCGGCCCCCGCAAGGCTGGCTTCGTTGCGGCGCTGTGCTGGTGCGGCGGTCTCATCCTCGGCGCCATCGGCATCTATCTGCATCAGCTCTGGATCATGTGGCTCGGCTCCGGCGTGATCGGGGGCATCGGCCTTGGCCTCGGCTACATCTCGCCGGTGTCGACGCTGATCAAATGGTTCCCCGATCGCCGCGGCATGGCGACCGGCATGGCGATCATGGGTTTCGGTGGCGGCGCCATGATCGGCGCACCGTTTGCCAACCTCCTGATCAACCACTTCAAGACGTCGACCGACGTCGGTGTGTGGCAAAGCTTCGTCGTCATGGGCGTGGTCTATTTCGTCTTCATGATCATCGGCGCATTCGCCTACCGCGTGACGCCGGTCGGCTGGAAGCCCGATGGCTGGACGCCGCCGAGCGAGAAGAAGACGATGATCTCCGAGCATCACGTTCACCTGGACAACGCGCACAAGACGCCGCAGTTCTGGCTGATCTGGTGGGTGCTGTGCTTGAATGTCTCGGCCGGCATCGGCGTGATCGGCATGGCCTCTCCGATGCTCCAGGAAATCTTCGCCGGCAAGCTGATCGGGCATCCGGAGCTTGCCTTTGGTCAGCTCTCGGTCGAGCAGAAGACCGTCATCGCCGGCATCGCGGCGGGCTTCGCCGGCCTGCTGTCGCTGTTCAACATTGGTGGCCGCTTCGTCTGGGCGTCGCTGTCCGACTATATCGGCCGCAAGAACACCTACTATACGTTCTTCATCCTCGGCATCGTGCTCTACGCGCTGGCGCCGACCTTCGCCGCAATGGGCTCGAAGCTGCTCTTCGTGCTCGGCTTCGGGATCATCCTGTCGATGTATGGCGGCGGCTTCTCCACTGTGCCCGCCTATCTCGCCGATATGTTCGGCACCCAGTTCGTCGGCGCGATCCACGGCCGGCTGCTGACGGCGTGGTCCACCGCAGGCATCATCGGCCCCGTTGTCGTGAACTACATCCGCGAGTTCCAGCTCGCGGCGGGCGTGCCGCGTGACCAGCTCTACAACACGACCATGTATATTCTATGTGCGATGCTGATCGCGGGCATGATCTGCAACTATTTGGTCAAGCCGGTCGCTTCGAAATGGTACATGAGCGAGGCTGAGGTCGCCAAGTTACAGGCGGCGAACGCCGGCGCCGCTGTGGTCCAGACGGGCTCGTTCGGAATCGGCACTGGCGGCCTCGACGTCAAGGCTGCGATGTTCTGGCTCTTCGTCGGCATTCCGCTGGCGTGGGGCGTGTACAAGACGCTCGAGAGCGCGGTTAAGATCCTCTGATCGCAAAGCCGCCGCCCGCGGAAGCTGACGTCAGCTTCCCGCGGTGTTCGCCTTCCAAATCATAGAGAATGGGACCAAGGGGGATTCCTATGCTTTGCACCCGTATCTGCCTCGCCGCCATGCTTTTGGCCGCGGGCCTTCACACCGCGTCGGCGCAGACCGCAGCCGTACCTGCTGCTCCCGCTCCTGCGGCATCAAACTCCGCCAAGCCGCCGGGCAAGATCAAGCTCACCGTGCAGAAGCTGAAGGACATGAAGGCCAAGTGGTCGGCCAACAAGCCCAAGCTGAAGGCGTGCCGCGCCGAGGTGAAGGCCAAGGGCCTGATCGACGACGACCGCTGGTTCTATATCGAAGATTGTATGGAGAAGACCTGATTCAGGTTCCGCGCGAAGTTTGCGCAAGGGGGTATGGCAGGGCGGCTGCCTGCCCCCTAACTCCTTATAGAGTCGTTCTAAATTGTTCTTGCATCTGGCATACCAGCAACTAGAGTTGGGTCGAATGAGACCTGATCCGCGGGGCGCCGGCGACACGGTTGGCCGGCGATCGGGCCTAGAGATGAGGGCGGGTTGCGATGGCGATCCCGCCCGAGATCATCGCGCTTTTGAGGAGAACGCGACGTTTCCATGAGTAGCAACGACGACGTTCACAAGGTCAGGGAATTCGAGCATCCGGGCGAGGGCCGCCGGCGCGCCAAGGCCACACCCAAAGGACGGCAGGTCGATCCGACCGCCGCCCACGAGATCGAGCAGTTGCTCGGCGACAGGCCGCGGCGGCGCGACCTCCTGATCGAATATCTGCACCTGATCCAGGACAAGTATCACCAGATCTCGGCCGCGCATCTTGCCGCGCTCGCCGACGAGATGAAGCTTGCCTTCGCCGAGGTGTTCGAGACCGCGACCTTCTATGCGCATTTCGACGTGGTGAAGGAAGGTGAGCCTGATATCCCGCCATTGACCATCCGCGTCTGCGACTCGATCACTTGCGCGATGATGGGGGCTGAGAAGCTGCTGGAAGAGCTGCAGGACACAGCCGGTCCCGGCATTCGCGTCGTGCGCGCGCCCTGCGTCGGCTTCTGCGACAGCGCCCCCCGTTGCCGAAGTCGGACATCACTATGTGCTGAACGCGACCACTGCGGAGGTGCTTGATACCGCTACTCGCGGCGAAACCGATCCGATCATTCCGGCCTATGTCGATTACGACGCCTATGTGAAGGAAGGCGGCTACAAGCTGCTCGGCGACCTTCGCGCAGGCAGGATCAGCAAGGAGGACATCCTCAAGACCCTCGATGATTCCAGCCTTCGCGGACTGGGCGGCGCCGGCTTCCCGACGGGACGCAAATGGCGCGCCGTGCTCGGTGAGCCTGGCCCGCGATTGATGGTCGTCAATGCTGACGAGGGCGAGCCGGGGACTTTCAAGGACCGCTTCTACATGCTTCGCGACGTGCATCGCCTCTTCGAGGGAATGCTGATAGCCGCGCATGTCGTCGATGCCACGGACGTCTATATCTACTTGCGCGACGAGTATCCGGCCGCGCTCAAGCTCGCGCCGATCGAGATCGCCAAGCTCCCGCCGGGTGGCCCCACCATCCACATTCGGCGCGGCGCCGGCGCCTATATCTGTGGCGAGGAATCGGCGCTGCTCGAGAGCATCGAAGGCAAGCGCGGCCTGCCGCGGCACAAGCCGCCTTATCCGTTCCAGGTCGGGCTGTTCGGCAGGCCGACGCTCATCAACAATCTCGAGACGCTGTTCTGGGTCCGCGATATCGTCGAGAAGGGCGCGTCCTGGTGGACTTCGCACGGGCGCAATGGCCGCCACGGCTTACGCAGCTATTCGGTCTCCGGCCGGGTCAAGGAGCCGGGCGTCAAGCTCGCACCTGCCGGCATCACGATCCGCGAATTGATCCACGAATATTGCGGCGGCATGGCCGACGGTCACAATTTCTATGCCTATCTGCCGGGCGGTGCATCTGGCGGCATCCTGCCGGCCTCGATGGACGACATCCCGCTCGATTTCGGCACGCTGGAGAAATACGGCTGCTTCATTGGCTCGGCGGCGATCGTGATCCTGTCGCAACAGGACAGTGTGAGATCCGCGGCGCTGAACCTGATGCGCTTTTTCGAGGACGAGAGTTGCGGCCAGTGCACGCCGTGCCGCGTCGGAACACAGAAAGCGGCGCTGCTGATGCAGAGGCCGGTCTGGAACCGGGCGTTGCTGGAGGAATTGAGCCAGGCGATGCGCGATGCCTCGATCTGCGGTCTCGGACAGGCAGCGTCCAATCCGCTCACATCCGTGATCAAGTATTTCGCTGACGAGTTCAAGGAAGCGGCCGAATGACGAAGATTACGTTCGAGCTCGACGGCAAGCAGGTCGAAGCCAATCCCGGCGAGACGATCTGGCAGGTGGCCAAGCGTCAGGGCCGTGACATCCCGCATCTCTGCTATTCGCCCGCGCCGGACTATCGGCCCGACGGCAATTGCCGTGCCTGCATGGTCGAGATCGAGGGCGAGCGCGTGCTCGCTGCGTCCTGCATGCGGACGCCGTCGATCGGCATGAAGGTGAAGACCGAGTCCGCGCGTGCGGTGTCGGCGCAAAAAATGGTGATGGAGCTGCTCGTCGCCGACCAGCCGGCGCGCGAGACCTCCCACGATCCGGATTCCAAATTCTGGCACTGGGCCGAGGCGACCGGCGTCACCGAAAGCCGCTTCCCTGCCGCCGAGCGCTGGGAGGCCGACGCGAGCCATCCGGCGATGCGCGTCAATCTCGATGCCTGCATCCAGTGCGGTCTGTGCGTGCGCGCCTGCCGTGAGGTCCAGGTCAACGACGTCATCGGCATGGCCTATCGCAATGCCGACGCGAAAATCGTGTTCGACTTCGACGATCCCATGGGTGAGTCCACCTGCGTCGCCTGCGGCGAATGCGTGCAGGCCTGCCCGACCGGCGCGTTGATGCCCTCGGTGATGCTCGACGACAAGCAGACCCGCGTCACCTATGCGGACCGCAAGGTCGATTCGCTCTGCCCGTTCTGCGGCGTCGGCTGCCAGGTGACCTATCAGGTCAAGGACGAGAAGGTGATCTATGCGGAAGGCCGTGATGGCCCTGCTAACCACAATCGCCTCTGCGTCAAGGGTCGTTTCGGCTTCGACTACATCCACCATCCGCATCGCCTGACCAAGCCGCTGGTGCGCTTGCCGAATGCGAAGAAGGATCCCAACGACCAGGTCGATCCGGCCAATCCCTTCACGCATTTCCGCGAAGCGAGCTGGGAGGAAGCGCTCGACATCGCCGCCAAGGGGCTGGTCAAGATCCGCGATGAGGAGGGCGTGAAGGCGCTCGCGGGCTTCGGCTCGGCCAAGGGCTCGAACGAAGAGGCCTATCTGTTCCAGAAGCTGGTGCGCACCGGCTTCGGCTCGAACAACGTCGATCACTGCACCCGCCTGTGCCACGCCTCGTCGGTTGCGGCGCTGTTCGAAGGCCTGAGCTCGGGTGCTGTGTCGGCGCCGTTCTCCGCGGCGATGGACGCCGAAGTGATCTGGGTGATCGGCGCGAACCCGACCGTGAACCATCCGGTCGCCGCGACTTTCATCAAGAACGCGGTCAAGCAGAATGGCGCAAAGCTGTTCGTCATGGATCCGCGCCGGCAGTCGCTGTCGCGTCACGCGACCAAGCATTTGCAATTTAAGCCCGGCGCCGACGTCGCCATGCTGAACGCGATGATCAACACGATCATCACCGAAGGCCTCACCGACGACCAGTACATCGCCGGCTACACCGAGGGCTTTGAGGACCTCAAGGAGAAGATCAAGGAATTCACGCCGGAGAAGATGGAGCCGATCTGCGGCATCCCGGCGCAAACCCTGCGCGAGGTGGCACGGACCTACGCGCGTGCCAAGTCGTCGATCATCTTCTGGGGCATGGGCATCAGCCAGCACGTCCACGGCACCGACAATGCGCGCTGCCTGATCGCACTCGCGCTGATCACCGGCCAGGTCGGCCGTCCCGGCACGGGCCTGCATCCGCTGCGCGGCCAGAACAACGTGCAGGGCGCCTCCGATGCCGGCCTGATCCCGATGTTCCTGCCGGACTATCAGCCGGTCGGCCGCGACGACCTGCGCGGAGCCTTCGAGAAGCTGTGGGGCCAGGACCTCGATCCCGTGCGCGGCCTGACGGTGGTCGAGATCATGAACGCGATCCATGCCGGCGAGATCAAGGGCATGTATATCGAGGGTGAGAATCCCGCGATGTCCGACCCTGATCTCCAGCATGCGCGCCACGCGCTAGCCATGCTCGATCATCTCGTGGTGCAGGATCTCTTTGTCACGGAGACCGCATTCCACGCCGATGTGATCCTGCCTGCCTCCGCCTTTGCGGAGAAGGTGGGCTCATTCACCAACACGGATCGCCGCGTGCAGCTCGCGCGTCAGGTGATCAAGCCGCCGGGCGATGCGCAGCAGGATCTCTGGATCATCCAGGAGATCGGCAAGCGGATGGGCCTGCCGTGGAATTACTCCGGCCCCGGCGAGGTCTACACCGAGATGGCGGAGCTGATGCCGTCGCTCAAGAACATCAGCTGGGAGCGGCTGGTGCGAGAAGGTGCCGTGACCTATCCGGCCGATGATCCGAACAAGCCCGGCAACGAAATCATCTTCACCACGGGCTTCCCGACTGCGAACGGCCGCGGCAAGATCGTGCCGGCCAAGGTCATTCCGCCCGATGAGCTGCCCGACGCCGAGTATCCGATGGTGCTCTCGACCGGCCGCGTGCTGGAGCATTGGCACACTGGCTCGATGACCCGTCGTGCCCAGGTACTCGACCAGATTGAGCCCGAGGCGGTCGCCTTCATGTCGCCGAAGGACATGCGCAGGAAGAAGCTCGCGCCCGGCGATTTCATCCGGCTCGAGACCCGCCGCGGCGCAGTCGAGGTGAAGGTCCGCTCCGATCGCGACGTGCCGGAAAACATGGTGTTCATGCCGTTCTGCTATGCGGAAGCGGCGGCGAACCTCCTGACCAATCCGGCGCTAGACCCCTTCGGCAAGATCCCGGAGTTCAAGTTCTGCGCGGCCAGGGCCGAGCGTGCGGAGATGCGGGACGCGGCGGAGTAGGGCTCCGTCGTCGCGTGGTGGCACCGTGTCGCTCACCTGGTGTCGTCCCGGCGAACGCCGGGACCCATACCGCGTGATCTATCGATTGTGCATAGTCGCAGTACCGGACCGCGAATCTTAGCCAATCTCCTCCCTGGGATTATGGGTCCCGGCGCCCGTGCGCAATTGCGCACTAGGCCGGGACGACATCGAGGGTGTAGTGCCTGTGTGCGCCCACATCGTCATCGCTTGCGCTCCTCGCAATGACGGCGCAGAGATATGCCCATGTCCAAAGTCACCCCAGCCACGCGCGCGCTTTCGGCCGCCGGAATTGCCTTCACCGTTCACGCTTATGACTACGACCCTGACGCCGAGAGCATCGGGCTGCAGGCGGCGGCCGCGCTCGGCGAGGATCCGGCGCGCGTATTGAAGACGCTGATGGCGCTGGTGGATGGCAAGCCGGTCTGCGTCGTCGTCCCGTCCGACCAGGAAGTCTCGATGAAGAAGCTTGCCGCGGCCGCCGGCGGCAAGTCGGCGCAGATGATGAAGCCGCCTGAAGCCGAGCGCGTCACCGGCTTCAAGGTCGGGGGCATCAGCCCGTTCGGACAGCGGAAACCGGTGCGCACCGTGATCGAGCAGGGCGCGCTCGCGCATGACCAGGTCTATCTCAACGGCGGACAGCGCGGCTTGCAGGTGCGGCTGAGGCCGGGCGACGTGCGGGATGCCTTGAAGGCGGTCGTCGCGGATGTGCTCTCGTGAAGGCGAAGAATATCGGTAGCGGTCCGCGCGGGTAGTGCTCGTGCAGCCGAGGCGCTGATTGCCTCTCATTGAGCCGATGTGAACAGGGCGGCGTTGGCCAGTGCCTCGACGTCCACGTCGGACGACGTAGTCCCCCAGAACGAACGACATCTCTTTAAGCCCCTGCCCCCAGCGGGGCCGGGGCATTCAGCCCTCGATTCACCGTCGGACTTGAGTTCGCGCGTGAGCCCTGTATAGAGCTTAGAGATAAATAGAATATCGTTCTGCCCAATAGAACGATCCAATGGAGGGACGAAACGATGGAGTCCGAACGCGTCCGCCAAAACACTGATCCACCAGTGCCGTTCGCGCCCGACGCGATCATCGCCGGCTTCAAGGCCATCCCGGACTTGCTTGCGCGCGATGCGGCGCTGGCCGCACGCGGCCGCTGGCTCGACGTCGATTGCCTGCTCGGGCCGAGCACGCAACCGTTTTACGTCGCCATCCGCGCCGGGCAGATCGTGGATATAACGCCGGTGCCGGTCCTGATGCGCTCCTGGCGCTTCGCTTATCGCGCGACACCCGCTGCGTTTGCCGCTTATTGGCAGGCGATGCCGCCGGCAGGCTGGCATGATCTTCTGGCGCTGACCAAGCGCGGACAGGCGACGCTCGAAGGCGATCTGCATCCCTTCATGGCGCATCTCCAGTATTTCAAGGATCTGCTGGCCTTGCCGCGGCAGAACGGTTTTGGAGGCGCGTTGTGAGCGGCTTTATCGAACCGATCGTCGGCCGCTACGTCCATGTCGAGATCGACGGCGAGATCAACCGGATCTATTTCGAGGAGAACGGCACCGGCATTCCGCTGGTCTGCCTGCACACCGCGGGCTCCGACGCGCGGCAGTGGCGTCATCTGCTTGCTGACGAGGAGTTCACCAAGAATTTCCGTGTCATCGCCTTCGACATGCCCTGGCACGGCAAGTCGAATCCGCCAGACAGCCAATATGGCAGTGAATACCGGCTGACCACCGCGAGCTACACCGTGACCATCCGCGCGGTCTGCAACGCGCTGAAGCTGGAGCGGCCGGTGGTGATGGGCTGCTCGATCGGTGGGCGGATCGTGCTCAACCTTGCCATCGAGCACGCGCGCGAGTTTCGCGCGCTGATCGGGCTCGAGTCCGCCGACTTCCAGCAGCCCTGGTACGACACCACCTGGCTGAACCGGCCCGACGTGCATGGTGGCGAAGTCTGCGCCGCGCTGGTGTCCGGCTTGATCGCGCCCGATGGCCCGGAAGCCGCTCGCAACGAAACGCTGTGGGGCTACAAGCAGGGCGGCCCCGGCATCTTCAAGGGCGACCTTTATTTCTACCGCGTCGACCGCGATCTGCGCGGGCGCACCGGCAGCATCGATGTGCGCGAATGCCCGCTCTATCTCCTGACCGGCGAGTACGATTTCTCCTGCACGCCGGAGGACACTCTGCGCACCGCTGCCGGCATCCCCGGCGCGAAGGCCACTGTCATGGAGCGGCTCGGCCATTTTCCGATGAGTGAAAACCCAGAACAGTTCCGCCGCTACATCGCGCCGGTGCTGCAAGACATCCTCGACAAGCAGAGTTCGTAAGCGGGAGGCGTATATTATGAAGTTTCGTTGGATGATGGCGGCCGTTGTGGCCGCACAGGCGGGTACCGCGTTTGCGGCTGACAATGTCATCAGGATCGGCGTGCTCAACGACCAGTCCGGCGTGTTTGCCGACAATGGCGGGCGCGGCTCGGTCGCTGCGGCAAAGCTTGCCGCAGAGGATTTCGGCAACGAGCTCCTCGGCAAGAAGATCGAGATCATCTCGGCCGATCACCAGAACAAGCCCGATATCGCCTCGGCCACCGCGCGCAAATGGTTCGACAATGAGGGCGTCGACATGATCGCGGACGGCGCGGCGTCGTCCGCCGGCTTTGCCATCCTCGAAGTCGCCAAGCAGAAGAACAAGATCTTTGTGATCTCTGGGCCCGGCTCGTCCGACTTCACCGGAAAGTCCTGCTCGCCGGTCAGCTTCCACTTCAACTACGACACCTATGCGCTGTCGAAGCTCACGAGCGACGCGATCACGCGGGCCGGCGGCAAGACCTGGTATTTCGTCACGGCCGACTACGCGTTCGGCCATGCGCTCCAGCGTGACGCCACGAAGTTCATCGAGGCGGCCGGCGGCAAGGTGATCGGCTCGGCCGCTCATCCGCTCGGTTCCTCCGACTTCGCCTCGTTCCTGTTGCAGGCGCAGGGCTCGAAGGCCGACGTTGTCGGGCTCGCGACATCAGGCGCGGACGTTCAGACCGCGATCAAGCAGGCCGGCGAGTTCGGCATCGTCGAGGGCGGCCAGAAACTCGCCGGCCTCCTCGTCTTCATCACCGACGTCAATGCGCTCGGTCTGAAAGTGACCCAGGGCTTGCAGGTGACGACCTCGTTCTATTGGGACCTCAACGAGGAGACGCGGGCGTGGTCGAAGCGCTATGCTGCGCTGATGGATGGCAAGGTCGCGAGCATGGTGCAGGCCGGCGTCTACAGCGGCGTCCATCACTATCTCGCCGCCGTGAAGGCCGCTGGTACGACGGATGCGACCGCCGTCGCCGCCAAGATGCACGAGATGAAGGTCAACGACATGTACAACAAGGACGTCGCGATCCGGCCTGATGGCCGTGTCCTGCACGCGATGTATCTCGTGCAAGTCAAGAAGCCGGAGGAGTCCAAGTACAAATACGACTACTACCGGGTCGTCAGCTCCAAGCCGGGAGACGAGGTGTTCCGGCCGATGAGCGAAGGCGGTTGTCCGCTGGTCAAGTGATCGGGTCGACCGGGCGGGTATTCGCGCCCGTCCGGTCGCAGGATTATTCGAGGAGAGTACGGAATGTCTGGTTTGATCGGGTTCATCGGTCTCGGCGTCATGGGCGAGCCGATCTGCCGCAACCTCCTGCGCAAGAGCGGGCGAACGGTGCTTGCATTTGATCTCGCCGCGGAGCCGCTGGCCAGGATCGTGGCCGACGGTGCGACTGCGGCGAAGTCGGTCGGCGATGTGGTCGGCGGCAGCCAAACCATCTTCCTTTGCTTGCCCAGCGCCAAGCATGTGATGTCCGTGTTCTCAGGCATTTTGCCGGAAATCAAGAGCGGCCAGACCGTGATCGATCTCGGGACATCCGATGTCAGCTTGACACGGTCTTTCGCCAAGCAGCTCGCGGACAAGGGCGCGCTCTGGATCGATGCGCCGATCGCCCGCACCCGTCAGGCGGCACAGGACGGTACGCTCAGCGTCATGGTCGGCGCCACGCCGGAGCAGTTTTCGAAGATCGAGCCGCTGATCCGGCATTTCGCGACCGACGTGACGCTCTGCGGCGGCACCGGAGCGGGGCAGGTGACAAAAATTCTCAATAACATGGTGTTGTTCGAGACGGTCAATGCGCTCGCGGAAGCCGTCGCTGTCGCCAAGCATAGCGGCGTCGAGCCGAAGCTGTTGCTGGAGACGTTGTCGAAGGGCTCGGCGGACTGTTTTGCCCTGCGCAACCACGGCATGAAGGCGATCATCGCCAAGGATTTTCCGCTGCGCGCCTTCTCGACCGAATACGCCATGAAGGATCTGACCTACGCGCTGGAACTCGCGGGTGATGCCGGGCTGAACTTGCGGGGCGCGGCGCTGATGCGCACGATCTTCCAGGAGACGATCGACAAGGGCATGGGCGATGCGTACTTTCCGGTGATCGCAAAGCTCATCGATCCCTCCGGATTCCCCCAATAGGAGACCGCATGCCTTCGCCCGGTGTCGCCGCCGTTGACCGTGCTTTGACCATCCTTGCGGCCTTCGAGGATGCGCCGGAGCCGATGACGCTGGCCGAGCTTGCCCGGCGCACCGACATGTACAAGAGCACTCTGTTGCGGTTGATGACATCGCTCCAGGAGTTCGGCTATCTCCTGCAGCTTGCCGACGGCCGCTATCATCTCGGGCCGACGCCGTTCCGGCTGGGCGCCGTCTACCAGCGCAGCAACAATCTGCATGACCGCGTGATGCCGCTGCTGCGGCAGCTGGTGGCCGACGGCACCGAAAGCCCGTCGTTCCATGTCCGGCATGACGAAAAGCGCAGGCTCTGCGTCTTCCGCGTCGATTCCCAGCATTCGACGCTCGACCGGGTCGAGGCCGGCATGCTGTTGCCGCTCGATCGTGGCGCGGCCGGTCGAATCATCCTGGCTTTCGACGGCGAGAAGGGCGAGGCCTTTGACGAGCTCCGTGATGCATGCATCTCGCTGTCGTTCGGCGAGCGCGATCCGGATTGCGCCGGGCTCGCCTGTCCCGTGTTCGGCCCCGGCGGCAAATGCGTCGGCGCGCTGTCGCTTTCGGGGCCGACGCCGCGCTTCACGCGGGACAATATCAAGACGATGACGTCGCTGCTGCTGAAGGCCGCCATCCGCCTCACGCGCACGCTGGGCGGCTCGACCGAGCTGCTCGACAGTGCTCTGACTGCCGCGGCCGATGCAGATTCGCGTCCTGCGCGTCAGGCGAGGAGATAGGCCGCCTACTGCTTCTGCAGCAGCTTGAGCCGGCAGCGCAGCGCTTCGCGAATGTGCGCGCGCGCAAGCTGTTCGGCCCTGTCGCCGTCGCGCGCGGCGATGGCGTCGATGATGGCCTGATGCTCGCGGTGGCTGCTCGAGGGGCGGCCCGTTACGGTGAAGGTGGTCGGGCCGAGCAGGGCGATCCAGTCCTGCAATTCGCGGGAGGCATTGTCGAGATAGCGGTTGCGCGCGGCACGGCAGATCGCCTCGTGGAAGGCGCGGTTGAGCCGCGCCATCTCGGCGGCGTCGGTCTCGGAAGCCTCAAGAGCCTGCGCGATATCCCTGAGTGCGTCGACCTCGGGCGCAGAGGCGTGTTCGGCTGCCAGGCGCGCAGCCGCGCCTTCCATGATCTCGCGCATGGCGTAGAGCTCGAGCACCTCGGAAATGTCGAGGTTGCGCACAATCAGACCGCGGCCGCCGGCGGGCTCGACAAAGCCGCGCGCCGCGAGCCGGCCGAGAGCCTCCCGGACCGGTGTGCGGCTGACCTTCAGCCGCTGGGCGACCTCTTCCTCGCGCAGGCGGTCGCCGGCGCGGTAGCTGCCGGCCTGAAGCGCCTCGCAGAGCGAGCGGAATACGGCCTCGCCCAGCGCCACGCCAGCGCCGCGCACGATCGATCCGTCTGTCTTTGCCGCGCGTCTGGCCATGCTTCCTCGTGGACCGCCAAGCGCATCCTGCCCATGCAGAGATGACGCTTGCTCTCCATCTGTATATCTTTGTATACAAAAGTACGCAATGGCGGACCAGATTGACCGAGGCCGCCGGCGGGCAGAATGTTTCCAACTTCGTCGTACCGGGCAGACGGCATGAGCAGTAAATACGATGTGCTGGTGATCGGCGGCGGCAATGCGGCGCTGTGCGCGGCGATCAGCGCCCGGCGGGGCGGCGCCTCGGTGCTCGTGCTCGAAGGCGCGCCGAAATTCTATCGGGGCGGCAATACCCGCCACACCCGCAACATGCGCTGCGCCCACGACGCGGCAACCGAGATCCTCACAGGCCCCTACACCGAGGACGAGTTCTGGGAGGATCTGCTGCGCGTCACCGGCGGGCAGACCGACGAGGTGCTGGCCCGTCACATGATCCGCGAATCCAAGGACATCCTGAACTGGATCGTGGAGCAGGGTGTGCGCTGGCAGCCGTCACTTGGCGGCACGCTGAGCCTCGGCCGCACCAACTCTTTCTTCCTCGGCGGCGGTCGCGCGATGCTGAACGCGCTTTATCTCACCGCCGAGCGGCTTGGCGTCGACGTCGAATACGATGCCGAGGTCACCGATCTCGTGATCGAGGACGGCATGTTTCTCGCCGCCCGCGTCAAGCGGCCGATCAAGGGCGAGACCGCGATCCGCGCGACGTCGCTGGTCGCCGCGGCCGGCGGGTTTGAGGCCAACATCGAATGGCTCAAGCAATATTGGGGCGAAGCCGCCGACAATTTCCTGATCCGCGGCACACCCTATAATCGCGGCTCGATCCTGAAAATGCTGCTCGACAAGGGCGTGCAGGAGGTCGGCGATCCCACGCAGTGTCATGCGGTCGCGATCGACGCCCGCGCGCCGAAGTTCGACGGCGGCATCATTACCCGCCACGACTCCGTCGTGTTCGGCATCGTCGTCAACAAGCATGCGCAGCGCTTCTACGACGAGGGCGAGGACATCTGGCCGAAGCGTTACGCGATCTGGGGCCGTCTGGTCGCGGCGCAGCCCGACCAGATCGCCTACATCATCTTCGATTCAACCGTCGTCACGAGCTTCATGCCGACGCTGTTCCCGCCGATTGCCGGGCAAACGGTGGCCGAACTCGCCGGCAAGCTGGAGCTCGATCCGGCGGCGCTGGAAAAGACCATCACCGAGTTCAATGCCGCGGTGCGGCCCGGCACGTTCGACCACACCATTCTGGACGACTGCCGCACCGAAGGCATCACGCCGCAAAAGACGCATTGGGCGCGTCGGATCGAGACGCCGCCTTATCTCGCCTATCCGGTGCGGCCCGGCATCACCTTCACCTATCTCGGCACGCGCGTGAACAAGGAGGCGCGGATGCTGATGGCCGACGGCAAGCCGTCGGGCAACATGTTCGCGGCCGGCGAGATCATGGCGGGCAATGTGCTCGGCAAGGGCTATGCCGCCGGCATGGGCATGACGATCGGCAGTGTGTTCGGGCGGATCGCAGGACGGGAAGCGGCGAAACATGCACGGAACTAAGATTTTGGACGAAGCCGACCGTCTGATGACGGTCTGCAATTCCTGCCGCTACTGCGAGGGATTGTGCGCGGTATTTCCGGCGATGGAGATGCGGCGTGCTTTCTCGGATGGCGACCTCAACTATCTCGCCAATCTCTGCCATTCCTGCGGCGCCTGCTACGTCGATTGCCAGTTCTCGCCGCCGCACGAATTCAACGTCAATGTCCCCAAGACGCTCGCGGTCGCGCGTGCGGAGTCTTATGCGGCCTATGCCTGGCCGCAGGCGCTGTCCGGCACCTTCGCACGCAACGGCCTCGTCATCAGCATCATCGCCGCCCTCAGCATGGCGGCCTTCATTTTCGGTTTCGCCGCCCTGGTCGACCATAGCGTGCTATTCGGCGCGCACACCGGTCCTGGCGCGTTCTACAAGCTGATGCCGCACAATGCGATGGCCGCTTGGTTCAGCGCCGCCTTCCTTTACGCGATCCTCGCGCTGGTCATGAGCGTGCGCGCCTTCTGGCGTGACATCGGCGCGCCGATCGGCGGCCGCGCCGACGGCGGCTCGATCTTCCAGGCGATCCGCGATGCCGGTGAGCTGCGCTATCTCCATGGCGGCGGCGTCGGCTGCTACAACGAGGACGATAAGCCGACCGACCGGCGCAAGCTTTTCCATCACCTGACCTTCTACGGATTCCTGCTGTGTTTTGCCGCGACCTCGGTCGCCACGCTGTATCACTACCTCGGGGGACGCGAGGCGCCGTATCCGTGGTGGGATCTGCCCGTGGTGCTCGGCACGCTCGGCGGCATCGGCCTCATCGTCGGTCCGATCGGCCTGTTCGTCGCGAAATCGCACCGGGCGCCGGAGCTGCTCGACGAGCAGCGCTACGGCATGGATGTCGGCTTCATCGCCATGCTGTTCCTGACCGGCCTCACGGGCATGCTGCTTCTGCTCTTGCGCGAGACTGCTGCGATGGGGCCGCTGCTGGCGCTGCATCTCGGCGTGGTGTTCGCGCTGTTCATCACCATGCCCTATGGAAAGTTCGTGCACGGCATCTATCGCTTTACGGCCCTGGTGCGCTATGCGCAGGAGCGACGCAGCGAAGCCGGCGCTTGAGGGGCTTGCGGGACTGACGTATGTCTTGCCCCGCTCGCGCGGAGAGCGAATCGCTCGAGGAGCCGGCGTATGTACATGTTTCTGCCTTTCCTGCTGGCGCTCGCGAGCTGCGGCTGCGCCTGGCGTTCGCGCGCAGGACTGGGCTATTTGCTCTGGAGCGCAACAATCGTCGTCACGGTCGCATGGTTCTTCCACCACGCGACCGATCCGCTGAAATTTTCGTTCTGAACCGCAAAACATGGACACGACGAAGATGAGCGAACAACGATCGTTCAGCGCGATACTGAATATGCTTGGGCTGCTCGGGATCTCGTCCGTCCTGGCGGTCGCATTCACCTATCAGCTTGCGCTTGGTGAGCTGCCCTGTCCGCTTTGCCTGCTGCAGCGGGCCGGGTTCATCGCGATCGGCCTGGGCTTCCTGTTCAACATGCGCATCGGGGAGCGGCCCTCGCACTATGCGATGATTATCGTGGCGAGCCTCGTCACCGGCTTCATCTCGATCCGGCAGGTGTCGCTGCATCTCGCGCCTGGCGATCCCGGATACGGCTCGACGCTGTCTGGGCTGCATTTCTACACCTGGGCGCTCATCGCGGCCGTCGGGGTCGTGTGCTATGTCGCATTAGTCTTCGTCCTGAAGGATGTGATCGGCGAGCGGGGCGCCGGGGACGCGCCCATGAGCGGAGCGGCATCGAACGCGGTATTCGCGATCTTCGCATGTTTGATTGCCGCAAACCTCCTGTCCACAGTGCTGGAATGTGGAGCGGGTCAATGCGACGACAACCCGGTCCGCTATCTCCTGCTCAAGTGATAAGGGCGGGCGCGACGGCGGTGTAAGTCACGTCGACCTGAAGCGACCGTCGTGCAGGAACGCGATTGTCTGCTCGATCGCGGCAGGGTGACGCGGCAGTCCGGTATGGGACGCCTTGACGACGATGTGGTCGGCCATGTCGATCAGTTTCGAGCTCGCGACAGAAACTCGTCCGTCATTGGGCCGCGGCAGGACAAAGGCCGAGGCGATCGGTGAGATCGTGCGGCATCCCGCGATGATGCCGATCGCATAATCGGGCGGCGGCAGGGCGGCGAGCACCGGGGCCTGGGCGGTCGAAAGCTGCAGGCCGGCCGGGCCAAAAACGGCGCGGTAGATCGAAAGGTGCTTCAGGAGGTCGGCGACCTCGCTGCCACTATTGGGCGTGCCCAGCATCACGACGCGGCCGAGCCGCTCCGGCCGGTATCTCGCGATATAGACCCGCGCGAGCAGCCCGCCCATGGAATGGGCGACGAAGTGGATCGTGCCGTCGCATTGCTCCGCAAATGCGGCGATCCGTGCGTGGATCTCCTCCGCAAGCGCCTCGAGCGGCTTCTTGCGGCTGGGGTAGTTGAGGTTGAGCGTCGCGAAACCGCGACGCTGCAGCGCTCGCTCGAGCTTCTTCAGCGTCCAGGGGCCGACCCCGATGCCGTGGAGCAGCACCACGCCGTCGCACCGCGCGTGCGCCCGTGCAAAAGCTCTGGTGTGCGCATCACGCAACTTCGCGCTCCGGCGCCGCCTTCTCGCGGGCCATCGTGGTTGCAGTGACATAGTCGGTCTTGCCGGTGCCGAGCAGCGGCACCTTGTCGACCACCATGATTGCCGCGGGGACGGTCAGCTCGGACGCGCCGATCGCCTTGGCCTGGGCCTGCATCGCGCTGCGCTCGGCGGTCTTCTCCGTCGTCAGCAGCACGATGCGCTCGCCCTTGCGCTGGTCCGGGATCGACACGGCGACCGATGCGGCCTGCGGCCACAGCGTCGTCGCGATGCTCTCGACCGCCGACAGCGAGACCATTTCGCCGGCGATCTTGGCAAAGCGCTTGGCACGGCCCTTGATGGTGATGAAGCCGGCAGAGTCGATCGCCACGATGTCACCGGTGTCGTGCCAGCCTTCGACGAGTGCTTCGAGCACGCCGGGATTTTCGGCCCTGAGGTAACCAAGCATCACGTTCGGTCCGCGCACCGAGAGGCGTCCGCCTTCCTCGATGCCGGGGACCGGATCAAGCCGGCTTTCCATCAACGGCGACAGGCGGCCGACGGTGCCGGGACGGTTGGCCATCGGCGTGTTCATCGCCAGCACCGGCGCCGTCTCGGTGACGCCATAGCCTTCGAGGATGCGGATGCCGTAGCGCTCCATGAACACCTGCCGCGTCCGGTCCTTGACCGCTTCGGCGCCGGCGATCACCAGGCGCAGGGTGCGGAAGTCGTAGGCGTGCGCCGAGCGTGCATAGCCGGTGAGGAACGTGTCGGTGCCGAACAGGATCGTGGCGCCGGTCTGGTAGATCAGTTCGGGCACGATCCGGTAGTGCAGCGGCGAGGGATACATATAGATCGGAATGCCCGCGAACATCGGCATCATCATTCCGCCGGTCAGCCCGAAGGAGTGGAACACCGGCAGCACGTTGAACACCTTGTCGTTGGCGTTGGCATCGACCCGTGCCAGCGCTTGCGCCGCGTTGGCGAGGATGTTGCGGTGGGACAGCACCACGCCCTTGGGCGTGCCTTCCGAGCCCGACGTGAACAGCACGACGGCCGGATCGTTCGCCTGGCGGGAGACGCGCGGCGCCGTGCCGGCGAGCAGGCCCTTGATCTTGTCGGCCGTACCGATCGAGGCGCGGACGTCCTCGAGATAGATGACACGGGCTTCAGTGGAGATCGCCGCCATCAGCTTGTCGAGCTTGCCCTTCTCGATGAAGGCCTTCGACGTCAGCACGGTCTTGACCTGCGCGGCCTTCATGGCGGCGAGGACGTTGACCGGGCCGGCCGAGAAGTTGAGCATCGCCGGGACCCGGCCGATGTTTTGCAGGGCCATGAAGACGACGGCGACGCCTGCGGAGTTCGGCAGCAGGACGCCGACATTCTCGCCGGCTGCCGTGCCCGCTTCAAGCTTTCGGCTCAGCACCTGCGCGCCGAGGATCAGCTTGCGATAGGTCAGCTTGGTGCCGAGCGCGTCCTCGACGATGACCTTGCCGGTGTCGCGGTCGCGATAGGCGTGTCCGAGCGCCTCGAACAGCGTCTGGTCGAGCATGGCGTTCTTCACCAGGGCGTCGATCATCACATCCTGCAGCGCGCTGCCGGCGGCGTTGCGGCGCGCCTTGCCTTTCAGCTGTTCATCGATCGGAAGCTTGACCGGTGGCAGGATCGTGACCGTCACCCTTGGAAACCACGAGCGCTTGATCTGGCTGCTGTTGAGGTAGCTGAGATGCGAGCGTTGCGCGCCTTCGATGCGAACGGGCACGACCACGGCGTCGGCCTTGTCCGCGATCATCGCGGTGCCGTCATAGACCTTCATCAGCGAGCCGGAGACGGTGAGGCGTCCCTCCGGGAAGATCACCACCGGTTCGCCGGCGGCGACGAGCTTGATCAGGTCGCGCGCAGCCATCGGCTTGGTCGGGTCCATGGTGTAGTGCTTGACCACGCGCAGGAACGGCTTGGCCCACCAGGCCTTAGAGATGCCGGTATCCACCGCGAAGCTCGCGTCGATCGGCAGCACGGCGTGCAGCAGCGGGCCGTCGATCAGGCTGACATGATTGGGCGCGATCAGCATGCGCGTGCCGGGAGGCGGCAGGTTCTCGAGCCCGCGAACCTCGGTGCGGAACAGTGCGCGGAACAACAGCGCGCCGAAGTCGCGCACGCCTTCCTTGCCCCACTTCGTCAGCACGAACCACATCACGCCGAAGCTGGCGACGCCGAGGCCGAAGAAGATCCAGCCGACATGCAATCCGCCCGCCTGCAACAGCGCGACGAACAGCGAGCCGACTACCATGAAGGCGGCCTGCAGCACGTTGCCGGCGGCGATGATGCGGGCGCGCTCGGTCGGTGCCGACCAGGCCTGGACAGCGGCGAAGGACGGAACGACGAACAAGCCGCCGCCGAACGCGAATGCGACAAAGTCGATCAACATGCGCAGGCCCGCCAATGACGTTGCGAAGTCGACCGCGGTGATCTCGTGCCCCCCAGTGGTCACGCTGATGGCCCAGGCAAGGTCGATGCCGGCCAATCCCATCATGATGGCGCCGATCGGCACCAGCGCAAGGTTCGGGCGAACGTGGCTCAGGCTAGCGGCGAACAGCGAGCCGATGGCAATGCCGATCGCGAAGATCGCCAGACACAGCGTCACCACGCCTTCGGTGCCGCCGACGACCTCCTTGACCAACGCCGGCAGCAGCGACAGCACGATGGCGCCGACCAGCCAGAACCAGGAGACGATCACGGTGCCGTCCCACAAGCGCCGGTCCGCGTAGAGCGTCTTCAACAGATCGAGCGTCGAGGTCCAGGGATTGGCGCTGACGGGCAGATCCGGCGCAGATGGCGTGGTCGCCGGGATGCGGGAGGCGAAGGCCCAGGACAGCAGGGCCAGCACGACCACGGCCGATGCGACCCAGCCCATATGCGCGGAGCCGGCCACGAACTGGCCGCCCGCGACGGTGCCGAGCAGGATGGCCATGAAGGTTGCGCCTTCGACCAGCGCGTTGCCGGTCGCGAGCTCTCCGAGCTCGAGCTGATCCGGCAGCATGGAGTATTTCACGGGGCCGAACAGGGCGGCGATGATGCCGAACAGCGCGAGCGCTGCGAACAGCACGGGCACCGAGTGCAGGAAGAAGCCGGTCGCAGCAAAGCCGGCGGCAAAGATCTCTGCGAATTTGAGCCGCCTTGCGACGACGGACTTGACGTATTTGTCGGCGAGCTGGCCGCCGAGCCCGGACAGGATGAAATAGGGAAAGATGAAGACGGCACCTGCGACAGTCACCAGGGCATCACCGTGGCCGGTTGCCGCGCTGTAAAGCAGAATGATGACGAGAGCGTTCTTGAGCACGTTGTCATTGAGCGCCGAGAAGAATTGCGCCCAGAACAGCGGCGCGAAACGGCGTGACGACATCAATTCCCTGATCATGACTAGTCCTGTTTTGGTAAGGCAGCCTGAGGTTGTTCTATTGTCGGTGAGGCGTCACGACCGTAAGGTAGGGACGGACGATGGCAGGTTGGCGACGGCCGCCTGCTCTGTCCCCTCCGGGCCATCCGATCCTGTTGGTCTCCAACTGATCTCGTTAGGTTCGCAGATTTCTAGTCACCGCTTGCCGGGATTTCGCGCCGTGCGATGACGAAAAGCTGAACCGCACCGCGGAGAGACACAACATCGGACGCGAATGTGGGGACATGATGAGTCCTTCCTTGCAACCGGTTCTGGCATTCGAGCCGACCTGACCGTGTCGGGTGTGGTCGTCTCAGGTGAGATGGGAGAGGTGGCGAAAGGGCGAGAAGCGGCCGAGCAAGCCGGACCTGCGGCCTTCGTGACGGGCTCGGGCGCGGCTGGCCCGCCACATCCGGAAGGTCGCGCGGCGCTCAGTGAGCACGCCGGCAATGTCGCAGGCATTCGCAATGCGATCGATCGGCGCCATCGCCAGCCTGAGGGCGGCCCGGCCAAGGCCGGTCACAAGAGCTGCGGCGTCATCGACAAAGGTGGTGGCAATATCAACAGCGAGGGTTTGCATTTTGCAGGTCTCCGCGTTAATTTGAACAATGTTCAATATGAGTAGCCTAAAAATGAACAATGTTCAAGATGAACCGCTGCGCGACCAGAAAAAAATCAGGCGACGGCTCCAGATCCTGGAGATCGCCCGCGCCATAATTGCAACTAAAGGATTGAGATCATTGAAGGTTCGTGACGTTGCCGAAGCCGCCGGCTGTTCGGTCGGCAGCGTCTATAACGAGTTCGGCGACTTCGACGGGGTGATCCTGACTGTTAATCGGGAGACCGTTCAGGCGCTCACGGTGCGGCTTGCCGGAGTTCCGAGCGAGGATCCCGTTCACCAGCTCTACGGGCTTGCCGAGACTTATCTCGCATTCTTTGCCGAGCACGCCAATCTGCTGCGTTCGCTGTTCGAGCACCGGATGGAGGACGACCGTCCTTATCCGGACGACATCCTGCAGATGGTGATGGACGCCTTCGCGCTGATGCATCCGCCCCTGGTGCGGCTATTGCCGGAGGCGGATGATGTGAAGATCGCGCTGCTGTCGCGCACTCTCTTCTCGGCGGTGCACGGGATCATCTCGCTCGGCCTCGAAGAGCGCATGGTGGCCGTGCCGCCGCAGATGCTGCGACAGCAGGTCGACCAGTTTCTCGACGCGCATCTCACCGGCCTTGGGATTCTGTCCGTCCGGTGACAGCGGCGAGCGGCTTATGCACGTTCGCGCGCAATTCACGCCATGAGAAAGTCCGGTCTGGTGCCAGAGAGCGTTTTCGAGCGAAGTGGATACCGGTTCGCGTAAAGAAAACGCGCTAAAGTAAGAATCTAGAGCCCCGTTCCGATACTATCGGAACGGAAATGGCTCTAGACCAATACCGGTTGGCGCACGCGGCCGGCGTCGCCGAACACGCGCAGGTAACGCTCGATCTCGGAGGGAAGGCCGGTCGCCTTCTCCGGATTGTCGGAGAGTTTGACGGCGGGACGTCCATCGACCGACGACACCTTGCAGACCAGCGAGATCGGATCGAGGTTGAACGAGCCGTCGGGCGTGCAACCGACGAAATCATTCGTGAGGTTGGTGCCCCAGCCGAAGGAGAGCCGCACGCGCCCGGCGAAGTGGTGATAGGTCTGCTCGATCGAGCCGACATCCATCGCGTCGGAAAAGACCAGCAGCTTGTCCTTGGGGTTGCGGCCCTTCTTCCGCCACCAGGCGACGATCTCCTCGCCGGCCTCGATCGGCGGCGCGCTGTCGGGGCGGAAGCCGGTCCAGTCGGCTACCCATTCCGGCGCATCGCGCAGGAAGGCTTTGGTGCCGAAGGCATCAGGCAGCGCGACCAGGAGATTGCCGCCATAGGTCTGGCGCCACTGGTCCAGAATGCGATAGGGCGCCCAGCGCAATTCCTCGTCGTCCTTGGCGAGAGCTGCCGCGACCATCGGCAGCTCATGCGCGTTGGTGCCGATGGCTTCGAGATCATTATCCATCGCGAGCAGCACGTTGGACGTGCCGATGAAGGACGGGCCCAGGCCTTCCTTCACAGCCTCGACGCACCAGCGCTGCCAGAGGAAACCGTGGCGACGCCGGGTGCCGAAGTCGGAGAGGCGCAAATTCTCGAGCTTGCGCAGCCGCTCGACCTTGGTCCACAGCTTGGCCTTGGCCCGGGCATAGAGCACGTCGAGCTCGAAGCGGCCGCGGCCCTTGATGGCCGCGCGCGAGCGCAGCTCGTTGAGGATCGCGAGCGCCGGAATCTCCCACATCGTGGTGTGGGTCCAGGGCCCATGGAAATGCAGCTCGTACTGGCCCTCGACCTTGCGCAGCTCGTATTCGGGCAGGCGGAATTCGGCCAGCCAGCGGATGAAGTCCGCCGAGAACATGTGGGTCTTGCCGTAGAACGTGTTACCGGCAAGCCAGATCAGCTCTTTCTTGGTGAAGCGGATGGTGCGGGCATGGTCTAGCTGGGCGCGCAGCTCACCCTCGTCGATGATCTCGGCGAGCCGCACATGGCGCGAGCGGTTGATGACCGAGAAGGTCACCTGCTGACTCGGGTAAGATTCCCGAATCATTTGCAACATCAATAGTTTATAAAAGTCGGTATCAAGCAGGCTGCGGATGATGGGATCCAGCCGCCAGCTGTGATTGTAGGTCCGGCTCGCAATGTCGGTCACTGTCATGGCCGAAATTCTAGCGTGCCGGCCTTGGCGCAACCAGTGGGTTTGGCGAGGGGCTGGCCCCCGCGCGGGGCGGCCCCGTCAGCGGCGGTGAAATAATTCCCTGGTCCAGCAGAGCGGCTGAACCCCTGTTCAGCCGCCCGCGGCCGTCGCCGCAACGATCTCGAATTGGTTCCTGATCCAGCGATGGGCCGGGTCTTTCTGGTAGCGCTGGTGCCAAACCATGAACATAGGCAGCTCGGCCAGCGTGCGCGCGCGCGAGGCCAGCGGAATGCGGGTTTGCGCGAAGCCGCGCATCACGCCGGATGCAAGCAGGCTCGGCATGCTCGCGAGCATCTGCGAGCCGCGCAGGAACGAGGGCACGCCGGAGAAGCTCGGCACCGAGATTGCGATGTCGCGGTGGAAGCCGTTGGCCGCAAGCCGGCGGTCGAAGTCGAGGCGCTCGTTGTCGGTATAGACCACGGTGACGTGGCGTGCGGCGAGATAGGCGCCGCGGCCGATTGGTGCGGTGCGCGCCTTGGGATCGAAGTAGCAGACGTAGTGATCCTTCAGCAGGCGCTTCTGCACGATGTCGATGCCGGACGGCGGCAGCGGCGTGATCAGGAGATCGCAGCGGTTTTCGCGTAGCATCGCAGGCGAGGGCGACTGCGATGGGATCACGCGCAGGTTGAGGCTCTTCACCTGTCCCGCCAGATGATCGAAGAATCGTGGCAGCAGCAGGTCGCGCTGAAAGTCGTTGGCGGCGATCGTCAGCGAGAGCTGCGCGCGCGCGGGCTCGAAGCTCACGCCGCCGGCAAAACTCCGCATTTCGTCGATCAGCGCGCGTGCTTTTGCGGCCAGCGCCTGCGCGTGGGAGGTGGCGACGATGCCGCGGCCGGATTTTGCGAACAGCGGATCGCCGGCGATCCGCCGCAGCTTGTTCAGCCCGTGGCTGACCGCGGACTGCGTCAGGCCGAGCCGCGTTGCGGCTGCCGTGACCGAGCCTTCCTCCAGCACGGCGAGGAACAGTTCGAGCGCGTGGCCGTCGAGGGCCAAATGATCGATTTCTTTCATGCAATATATTATAATCGATCTATTTATCTTGAGAATAGGCCGGCCCATGATCTCCGGATAAGCCGCGCGCCCGGACCCGGGGCGCCCCAGGGAGAGACCACGCCGATGAATGCCCAGGCGCCAGCCTTGCAGGATCCCCGCCTCAATCGCCCGGAGCCGTTCGCGCCGCCGCTCGGCGATGGTGGCTTCTTCCAGCGTGACCGTTCCATGCATCCGCCTGCGCATGCGCCCGGCTACAAATCCTCGGTGCTGCGTTCGCCGCGCCAGGCGCTGCTGTCGCTGGAGAACACTGTCTCGGAGATCACAGGGCCGGTGTTCGGGCACAACGATCTCGGCCCGCTCGACAATGATCTGGTCCGCAACTACGCCAAGGACGGCGATCCCGTCGGCGAGCGCATCATCGTCCACGGCCGCGTGCTGGATGAGACCGGTCGGGGCGTGCCGAACACGCTGGTCGAGTTCTGGCAGGCTAATGCCGGCGGTCGCTACCGGCACAAGAAGGACACGTATCTGGCGCCGATCGATCCGAATTTCGGCGGCTGCGGCCGCGCGCTGACGGACGATACCGGCTACTACTATTTCCGCACCGTGAAGCCGGGGCCCTATCCCTGGCGCAATTACGTCAACAGCTGGCGTCCAGCCCACATCCATTTCTCGGTGTTCGGCTCGGGCTTCGCGCAGCGTCTGATCACGCAGATGTATTTCGAGGGCGATCCCTTGATTCCGATCTGTCCGATCCTGACGACGATCCCGGATAAGGACGCGCTCGATCGCCTCGTCGCGCCGCTCGACCTCAACGCCTCGACGCCGTTCGATTCGCTCGCCTACCGCTTCGACATCGTGCTGCGCGGCCAGCGCTCCACCTATTTTGAAAATCGCACCGAGGGAAACTGAGTCCATGCCGCAGCCGCTCAACTACCTCAAGGAAACCGCCTCGCAGACCGCCGGCCCCTACGTCCATATCGGCCTGATCCCGGCCATGGCCGGCTTCGACATCTTCGAGAAGAACTTTTCGAACGTGCTGGTGACGCCGAACACCCAGGGCGAGCGCATCGTCCTGGAAGGCAAGGTGCTCGACGGCACCGGTTCGCCGCTGCGCGATGTGCTGCTCGAGATCTGGCAGGCCAACGCCGCCGGCCGCTACAATCATCCGGCCGACCGCTCGGCCGGCGCGCTGGAGCAGGACTTTCGTGGCTGGGGCCGCGCCGGCTCCGACTTCGAGAGCGGCCTCGTCACCTTCGAGACCATCAAGCCCGGCGCCATCACCGACAAGACGGGGCGCAAATGTGCGCCGCACGTCAATGTCTGGATCGTCGCGCGCGGCATCAACATCGGTCTCAACACGCGGCTCTATTTCTCCGATGAAGAGGCCGCCAATGCCGCCGATCCCGTGCTCAACCTGGTCGAACCGGCAGTGCGTCGCAAAACGTTGATCGCCACGCGCAGCGAGCGCGGCGGCAAGGTCGTGTATTCCTTCACGATCAATTTGCAGGGGCCGGAAGAGACGGTGTTCTTCGACGTCTGATCGTCGCGATGCAGCCAACCCGGTCAGCCGGGTTGGCCGCAACTTGACCCGAGACCAAAGTCTACCCGAGGTGGGCCCGGCCGAGGGGAACCAAATCGCGTCCCGGCGAGTCGTTCGACATATCCTCTTGGAGAGGTGTGTCATGAGCAGGCTGCAAAAGCCCGAAACTGTCCCTGACGTCTACAATCTGTTTCTCGCTTCTGTCCTCTTCATATCACCGTGGCTGTTCAGGCTGACCAACAGCCAGGGCAAGATCGATCTCTGGGTCACGAGCGCGATCATCGTCGTGCTGTCGCTGGCGGCCATAATCGCTTACCGGGACTGGGAGGAATGGCTCAACGTCCTCATGGGCGTTTGGCTCATCGCCTCCCCCTGGCTGCTCGGGTTCCCGCATACGCGGGCGATGCATCTCAGCATCGGCTTCGGCGTCTTCATAGTGCTGTTGGCCCTGCTCGATCTCTTCCTTCACTATGAGAAGAGGCATCCGGACGACCTGCCCATGGAATCCGGACGGGAGAGGGCGCATCAGTAGCGGCCGGCGCGACCCGACGTGCGCGTCAATTGTCTCCGCCGTGGAGCTGCACGCGAAAGGCGCGTGGCGATAGTCCCGTGGCGGCCGCATAGACGCGGCTGAAATAGGCGGGATCCTCGAAGCCAAGCGTGTAGGCGATCGTCGAGACCGGCAGGTTGGTGTAGACGAGGTTGCGTCGCGCCTCGCGGATCAGCCGGTTGAGGATCAGGTGCGAAGCGGTATCGCCGGTCGCCGCGCGCGTCACCCGGTTGAGATGGGTCGGGGTGATCGACAGCGCGTCGGCGTAGTCGGCGACGCTCCAGCGCTCCAGATGATGCTGCTCCAGCAGCGCCTCGAAGCGGCGGAACAGGGCGGGTTCGGCCGTGCCGGTGCCGCCGCTCTCGCTCGTGAGCACGCGGGCCACCAGCCCGATCATCGCTGCCGACAGTGCGCGCAGCACATGCGCGCGACCGAAATCGCGCCCTGCGTATTCGGCGAAAATCTGCTTCATGGTGGTGCGGATCTGCGGCGTGCCGCGCACCACGGCCGAGCGCGACAGCGCGCCGCGCACGCCTTCGGCCGCGAGCAGCGTCTCGTCCAGGATTTCCGCAGCGATGGTCAGCACCCAGCCTTGCGTCTCAGGCACGAAGCGGAAGCCGTGGACGTGGCCGACCGGCACGTTGACGATCTGCATCGGCCTCAAGGGCACCACGCGCCCGTCGAGCGTTGCCTCACCGCCGCCGCGCTCGATCAGCAGCACCTGGTGCAGCCGGGCATGACGGTGCACGGCCAAGGTCCAGTCGTGCAGCACCGAGCGGGACGCGAGCGTCTCGCAATGCACGACGTCTGGAAGGTCGCCGGACTCGCCGAAGAGGTTGTAGACCCGGATCGCCGGGGGAGGGGCCGCGGTTCTCATGTTCGAATAGTACAAGACAAAGGCGAAACCCTCCATCGGTCTGCTGCGTCTTGTCTGCAAAAAAAGTGCCGACGGGAGGACGTAAGAATGAAGGTTCAGGTCTGTATCATCGGCGGTGGGCCGTCCGGCTTGCTGTTGTCCCAACTGCTTCACCTGAAGGGTATCGACACGGTCGTGCTGGAGAAGTACAGCCGCGACCACGTGCTGGCCCGCATCCGCGCCGGCGTACTCGAGCATGGCTTCGCAAAGCTGATGCGCGAGGCGCAATGCGGCGAGCGGATGGATCGCGAGGGCGAGATCCACAATGGATTCGAGATCGCCCATGACGGCGTACTCTCCCACATCGACCTGCACAGGCATTCCGGCGGCAATTCGGTGCTGGTCTACGGCCAGACCGAGGTGACGCACGACCTTTATGAAGCGCGCGACCGTCTCGGCGGCAAGGTCGTGCACAACGCCGAGGACGTGACGCCGTATGATCTGACGTCGGACCGGCCGTACGTGACTTACCGTTCCAACGGCGAGACCATCCGCGTCGATTGCGATTACATCGTCGGGGCCGACGGCTTTCACGGCGTCAGCCGCAAGTCGATCCCGAAGGATGTGCTGCGCGAATATGAGAAGGTCTATCCGTTCGGATGGCTTGGCGTGCTGTCGCGGACGAAACCGGTGTCGCCCGAGCTGATCTATGTGAAGCACGAGCGCGGCTTTGCGCTCTGTTCTCTGCGCTCACGGGTGCTGAGCCGCTACTACATTCAGGTGCCATTGACCGACAAGGTGGAGGACTGGAGCGACGATGCGTTCTGGGCCGAGCTGAAGCGTCGCCTGCCGGAGGAGGTCGCTGGCCGTTTGGTCACGGGACCGTCGATCGAGAAAAGCATCGCGCCCCTGCGCAGCTTCGTCGCCGAGCCGATGAGCTATGGCCGCCTGTTCCTCGCGGGCGATGCCGCCCACATCGTGCCGCCGACCGGTGCGCGCGGGCTGAACAGCGCCGCATCCGACATCTACTATCTCTACCACGCCATGCTCGCGCATTATCTGCGCGACGATGATTCCGGCCTCAAGGGCTATTCCGCCAAGGCGCTCGCGCGGATCTGGAAAGCGCAGCGGTTCTCGTGGTGGATGACGATGCTGTTGCACCGCTTCCCCGACCGTCTCGACTACGAGGATCGTCTTCAGCAGACGGAGCTGGAATATCTGCTCTCATCCGAGACCGCGCAGCGCCTTCTCGCGGAGAATTATGTCGGGCTGCCGTTTTAGGTAGACCGTCAGCAAATGACTCAGCATATCTGCCCGTTGTCGCCCCAGTCGCAAATGTGACCGGGCCAGCCCCGGACCGACGGACCGAACCATATTGGAATGCCGTCCCGGAAAATCCAGCGGCCATCCGGTTCAAGCGGAAGCTTGTAGGACCTGCCGGCGGTGGCGGAATGGTCCATATAAAAAGGCGCGCGCACTATGACGCGTCGCTTCTCGCGAGCCACGGCGGACGTTGTGAGCATGGCGATCGCGATCAATCCAATCGACAAGAGCTTGATTGGCGACATCGAACTTGCCTTTTGGCCCTTGATGGGGCTGCAACCTTAGCCCGTTTCTTCAACCTTGGGCAGGCGAACCTGCCCGAGCTGTCATGGCGCATTTGCGCCGGTTGAAAAAAGCACCGGGCCGCGACAAAGAGCGGTTCCCGCCCGCTACCCCCGCGCCAGCCGCTTCAACTCGGCGAGCGCCTGCACATGCGGCGCATGCTCCGGCCCGCGGTTGAGGCCGCTACTTCCCTTCCAGCGTGTTGACCGGTGTCCAATCCGGCGGCGGTGCGTTGGTGATAAGCGCCCTCGCGCGCTTAGCAAACAGAGATGATGGCGGATCTATCTTAGCTACGCCATCGAACGCGACCGCCGCCTTCTCGAACTTCCGCGCCCGCCAGCAGGCCAGTCCCTCCGCATACGCGGCGGCGACCTTCGTCTGCTCTGCGCTCTCCGCGCCCTTGTCGGCCAGCGGTTCGAACACCTTGATCGCTTCGCCGCGGCCCAGCACCCTGATCGCATCGAGCTCGCGCCAGGCGAATGCGTCGCCAGTCTGCGCCATCGTTGTTTCCGATGCCATGATCGCCGTGCCGTAATATTTGTTGGCACCCTCGAGCCGCGAAGCGACGTTCACGGTGTCGCTCATGACGGTGTAGTTGAAGCGGCGGCGGGAGCCGATATTGCCGACCACGGCTTCGCCGCTGTTGAGCCCGATGCGATGCGACAGGCCGTGGCCGGCGAAGGCGGGATTATTGGCATTGAGCTCCGCGAGCTTCTCGTGGCAGTTCAGCGCGGCGCGGACGGCGTTGCGTGCATGGGCGGGATCGTCGGCCGGCGCCCCGAACATCGCGACGATGGAGTCGCCGATATATTTGTCGACGTAGCCGCCATGGCTTTCGATGATGTCAGTCATGGCGGACAAATATTCGTTCATCAGCGTGACCAGCTCGCCCGGCGTCATCGTCTCCGCGATCGAGGAGAAGCCGCTGAGGTCGGAGAAGAACATGGTGATGTTGCGCATCTCGCCGCCGAGGGCCGGCATCTTGCCGGAGGCCACCATGGTGTTGATGACTTCGGGGGCGAGGTAGAAGGCAAAGCTCTTGCGCAGGAAGCGCTCGTCGCGGTCGGCTAGCACGAAGCGATAGCCGATCATCATCGCGAGCGCGGCAAGGCTCGCGAGTGCTGGCTCCGCAAGTGGCAGCGCCAGGGCGTGTACGAATACGCCGATAGCCATGGCCGCGTAAGCGGCGGTGAGGACGAGCCATGCGATCAGTACGCCACCCGGTGCTAACACGCAGGCCGCGCAGGCGATGATCGCCGCGAACACGATCGTGAGAATGCTCCGCAGCGGAAAGCCGAGCTCGGTCACGGCGTCGCGCTCGATGAGGTTTCGGACGGCGGTGGCATGCACGAAGACGCCGGCGACTGCGCTGCGGGCCGTCTGCGCGGCCTGTGCCGGGGCAGGCAGGGCGCATCGCGCGGCGGGCGTCCCATCATAGCTGCCGGAGAGGCGCATAGAGGTTAGCTTGCGGTCCTCGAAATTCAGGATGGTGCCGAGCAGCACGACCTTGCCGTCGAAGGCGCGGCGGAAGATATCGCGGTCGCCTTTCTCGACGCAGGCGCGCAGATCGGCGAAAGAGAAGGTCGGGACGTCGCGGCCCAACCCTCGAAAATTGAGTGTGAGTGTGTTCGGTACCGCACTCGGGATTGCATAGCCGGACAATTCGGTCGCGCCGGACGGCGCAATCTCGGGCTTTCCCTCGAGCGCGCGCGCGGCGAGTTCGACGGCCATGGCGGGTACCGGCTTGCCGTCGATGGGGAAGCTCAGCGGCATCCGCCGGATGACGTCGTCGGTGTCGGTGTTGACATTGAGCGCACGGACATTGTTTTTCGCCGCCAGTCGCTGCGCGCGGTACGGCCCTTCCGGATGGTCGTTGCTCAGGATTTCGCCGAGCACAAGCTTGCCGGTGTCGGAGATCTGGCGCAGCGCGATCAGGTAATCGCGGTCAAACCCCTTCATGCGCGCGCCGAGCGGCGCCTCGCCGAAGGGAATCTCCGACTGCTCGATCGAGCTCGGAAAGATGACGTCGAAGCCGATCACCTTGGCACCGCCGTCGGCGATGCTGCCCAGCACCCGGCCGATCTCGCGCGTCCAGGCCTGGGTCGGCGATCCCTTGAAGGGCGGTGTGTCGTAAGTCTCCCCGTCGATCGCCACGACGACAACCGGCGACGTCGAGGGATCGCGGCGATCGCCGACGATCCTGCCGCGCAGGGCCGTGAGGATGTCGAGCGAGACACCTTGCAGCGTCTGGAGCGGCGAAGACGTGAAGACGGCGCCCGCAAGGAGCGCAATCAGGATCGCCGCAACGATGTCCCGTCTGCCGATCCGCCGCATCGCCTCGTCGCTGGCCGCCTATTCGAGCCGCAGCAGCCGGCCGACGATCGGCGTCGGCGACGACGTAGCGCTGGCATCGACCTGGAACGCGTAGCGCTTGGCGCCGAGAATGGCGAGATAGCTGCCGCCGGGCGTCAGCGACTTCCCGGCCTTGGCAAAGTCATAGAACTTGCCGCCAATCATGATGTCATTCCTGAGCGGCACGCTGATCGTGGGCTCCTTGCCGTCGGTGCGCTCGATGACCAGCGTACTGCCGCTCTTGGCCTGGACCAGCGGAGAGACGCCATAGATCGTGGGAATCTTGGACGGCGCGCTCTTAGTGTCGGACCGCATGGTGCGGAAGGTGGTTGCGGCGCTTTGGTTCGCCTCGCGTTCGGACAGCCGTACCGCATTGGTGTCGCAGGGTACCTTTTCCCGCTGTACCTCGCCGAGCTGCACGGTGCTCTGCTCGGTGCCAACAAGGACGACGCCGTCGCTGATGGTCTCGCGCAGGCAGGATTTGAGATAGCTGAGCGTGATGCTCGCCTTCGGCCCGAGCTTGATGATCTTGCCGGGCGACACGTAGTCCATGAACGCGATGCCGTCGACCTTGCCCTGAACGTCCTCGACGATCGCCGCGGGAGTCTCAGCCGCCAGGGCGGGGGCCGCAAGACAGAACGCGCCGGCAAGGGTGCCGATCAGGCTTCTCATGGGTATTCTCATCCAACTCAACCGATGCTCTGCGGTCCCTTATCCTGGTCCGATGCGTAGCAGCGGAGCGCCCAGGCAAGTGTGACCAGAATCACTCTTAGATATTGAGTGCACTTTATCAGGAAGAGGTTCAAACCGGCGACCGGAGAAAACGGAGCCGCGGCAAGCTGTTGCCCGGGTGGATCAGGTCAGGCGCCCGGACGGCCTAAGGCGAACCGTCCTCGACCGGGCAGCTTTCAGCCACACTCTCTATCATAGGGACGAGCGTGGCCTCGGTTTTCTTAAATGGCGTCGCGTTCTGCCCGGCGGCGATCTCCACGACCTCGTCCCAGCGCGCCAGGAAGGCCTCGACGCAGGCGGGATCGAACTGCCGTCCCTTGTTCTCGACCAGGTATTTGCGGGCCACTTCGAGCGGCATCGGCTCTTTATATGGCCGTCGCGTCGTGAGCGCGTCGAAAACGTCGGCGACCGCGACCACGCGTGCGGCGACCGGGATCTCGTCCGCCTTGAGGCCATTGGGATAGCCCGCGCCGTCCCAGCGCTCGTGATGGCCTGCGGCAATTTGCGCACCGAGCTGGATCAGCTCGCAGCTCGAGCCCGCCAGGATTTTCTTGCCGATCGTCGCATGGGTCCGGATCACCGCCATCTCCTCGTCGGTGAGCTTGCCGGGCTTGAGAAGAATGTTGTCGGGAATGGCGACCTTGCCGACGTCGTGCAGGGGAGCCGCAAGATAGATGTCGCGGCAGAGCCGGGCCGGCAGGCCGAGCTGCTCGGCGATGATGCGGCTGTATCGGGCGACCCGCAGCGTGTGCTCGCCGGTGTCGTTGTCGCGGTATTCGACCGCGAGCGCGAGCCGCAGGATGATCTCCTCCTCGCGCTCGCCGAGCTTCTGGGTCGCGGCCGCCACCGCGCTCGCCAGATCCGCGGCGCGGTCGTTCTGCTTGCGTACGGCTGCACCGAGCCGCACCAAATTGCGCAAGCGCACCGTCATCTCGACGCTCTGCGGCTGCTTGGGCAGGAAATCGGTTGCACCAGCCTGCAGCGCTTCCATCTTGACGTCATCGGTCTGCCGCGACGTGATCATCGCGATCGGGATGTCTGCGCAGCCGGGCAAGGTGCGGAACGTGCGGATGAAGGCGATGCCGTCCATATGGGGCATCTCGTAATCGACCAGCACGAGGTCGAACACACATTCGCGCGCGCAGGCGAGCGCCTCGACGGGATCGAGGAAGGTGGTGGCCTCGATCAGGCCTTCAGCTTCGATATGATGTTTCAGGAAATTGAGGACGGAGCGGCTGTCATCAATCAGAAGCGCTTGGGTCAGCATCGGCGGCCGGGCTCGTTCGGATGGCGAGGCATGATGTCAACGAATAGCCTTTGCGATTTAACGCGAAGCAAACATCAAGCCCGCGGCAAACTGCTCAAGACTGCGCGCAGTGCATGAAATTTGCGCGGGCCATGCGCGTCTGCGTGCATACGCGAAGTCCTCCGGTTTGTGACCCGTAGTTGTACGGTGATGTCCATTAGGGGTTTGCACACTCTCCGACACGAATAGTCGTGGTGCGGGATTCGCGCGATGCGCGCAGCGAATCCGGGGAAATTTGGGGGACGAATGTCGTCTGATGTCACCGAGCCGAAGTGGTCCCTGCGGCTGCCGGCGGATTGCAGCATCGCTGCGATCCGTAGTGTCTATGACCTGATCCGCGAAGCTTTCGGCCGACAGGACCGGCTCGAGATCGATTGTTCGAGCGTCGACAAGGCCGACGTCACCTCGATCCAGCTTCTGCTGTCGACCGCCAAGACCGGTGAGGCCCAGGGCCGCCCGGTGGTGCTCACATCATTCTCTCAGTCTTTGCGCAACACTCTTCGTCGCGCCGGCTTCGCCAGCGAGGCCATGATCGATCAGCACTTCCCGCAAAAGAAAGATGGCACCTAATGGCCACGATTCTCACGGTCGACGATTCCCCAAGCATTCGGCAGATGATCAAGGTCGTGCTCGAGCCGGCCGGTCACAACGTGATCGAGGCCGGCGACGGCGCGCAAGGGCTCGCCAAGGCGCAGGCCGGCAAGCTCGATCTCGTCATCACCGACCTTAATATGCCTGTCATGAACGGGCTCGAGCTGATCCGGGCGCTGCGCAAGCTGCCGAGCGCGGTCGGCATGCCCATCGTGTTCCTGACCACCGAATCCAACGACGCGGTGAAGCAGGAAGCCAAGAGCGCCGGCGCCACCGGCTGGATCACGAAGCCGTTCAAGCCCGAGCAGTTGCTCGCCGTCGTCGGCAAGCTGGTGCGCGCATGAGCGCGATGGACCCGACCGAGGTTTTTCGCCAGGAAGCCAGCGAGCTGTTCGAGGTCCTGGAAGGGGCCTTGCTCGACCTCGGCCAGCGTCCCGACGACCGCGAGCTGGTCGATTCCGCCTTCCGCGCCCTGCATACGATCAAGGGTTCGGGCGCCATGTTCGGCTTCGACAAGGTCGCCTCCTTCACCCACGAATTCGAGACCGCCTTCGATCGCGTCCGCAAGGGCGAGATCAAGCCGACGCAGGAGCTGATCTCGGTCGCGCTCGCGGCCAAGGATTATATCCGCGCGCTGATCGAGGATCCGCAATCGACCGACGACATCATCGGCGAAGCCATCCTCGATGATCTCAAGCGCTTCGTGTCGGCCGATCAGCCCGCCGCTCCGGTCGCCGAGATCATCGAGGCGCCGTCGCGGGCTCCCGGCGAGAGCAAGCAAGCCGGCTGGCATCTGTATCTGGAATTTGAATCCCACATCCTGCGCAACGGTTCGAATCCGCTCGACCTGTTGGAAGACCTCTGCAAGCTTGGTCCCTGCTTCGTCGTTCCGATCACCGACGGCATCCCGTTCCTCGACGAGATGGAGCCGGAAGACTGCTATCTGAAATGGGACGTCAAGCTGCACGCCGCTTGCCACAAAGATGCGATCGACGACGTCTTCATGTTCGTCCAGGACGAGATGAAGCTCACGCTCTCACCATTGGAGCATGTCGAAGCGCCCGCGCCGGCACCGCTGTTCCAGCTTCTCGACGAGGAGCCGGCCCCGGCGGCCGAGATGACCGCGCCTATGGTTGAGGTTGCTGCTGCGCTGGCCGCCGAGCAGCCCATTGCAAAGGCGGAGCCCACATCCGAACCCAGGTTCGAAGCCAGGTCCGAAACGAAGCCCGAGTTCAAGCGCGAGGCGGCACCCGCACGCCGCGAGGAAGCCAAGCAGGAGCGCGGCATCGCCACCGTCCGCGTCCAGGCCGAACGTCTCGACGAATTGATGGACCGGGTTGGCGAACTCGTCATCGCTCAGGCACGGTTGACCCAGCTCGCCGCTTCCGGTTCCGATCTCTCGATCAAGATGATCGCCGAGGAAATCGAGCGCCTCGCCTCGTCCTTGCGCGACACCACGATGGGCGCGCGCATGGTGCCGATCGGCTCGCTGTTCGGCCGCTTCCGCCGCTTGGTGCATGACCTGTCGCGGGACCTGTCGAAGCCGGTCGAATTCGTCACCACGGGCGAGGATACCGAGCTCGACAAGACCATGATCGAGTGCCTTGCCGATCCGCTCGTGCACCTGATCCGCAATGCCATCGACCACGGCATCGAGGACACCGCGACCCGCGCCGCCAACGGCAAGACCGCGCAGGGCCGGATCGAGCTCGCCGCCGTTCATTCCGGCGCGCAGGTGCTCGTCACCGTGAAGGACAATGGCGGCGGCCTCATCACCGCACGCATTCGTGCGAAAGCGGAAGAGCAGGGGCTGATTGCTGCCGGCGCCGTGCTCACCGATCACGAGATCCACCAGTTCCTGTTCCATCCGGGCTTCTCGACCGCGCAGACCATCTCGGCGCTGTCCGGTCGTGGCGTCGGAATGGACGTGGTCAAGCGCACCATCGAGAACATGCGTGGGTCGATCGACCTGTCCACCAGGCCGGGCGAAGGCACCACCGTGACGCTGCGTCTGCCGTTGACGCTCGCGATCATCGAGGGTCTCCTGATCCGCGTCGGCGAAGGCCGCTACATCATTCCGCTGCCGGCAGTGGAGGAATGCGTCGAGCTGACGGCCGAGGACGAACGCTCGCGCGGCCGCAACTTCCTCAACGTGCGTGGCAACCTCGTCCCGTTCCTGCGCCTGCGTGACATCATGTCCTCGTCGGGTTCGCCCGACCGGCACCAGAAGACGATCATCATCTCGACCGGCGAGACCCGCGTTGGCCTCGTCGCCGACCAGATCATCGGCAACCACCAGACCGTGATCAAGTCGCTTTCCAAGCTGCATTCCGACGTCACGATCTTCTCCGGCGCGACGATCCTGGGGGACGGCACGGCGGCGCTGATCCTCGACGTCGCGCAGCTCGTCACGCTGGCGCAGTCGAAGGTCGAGAAGCAGCATATCAGCGAGGCGGCGTGATGAACGATGGTTTGGCCGGCGAACATCAGGCCGACGCGATGCAGGTCGTGATGATCGGCCTCGGCGACGAGAAGTTCGCGCTCGACGCGGGCCTTGTGCGCGAGATCATCGATCCGGTGCCGGCGACCAAGGTTGCGGGCGCGCGCTCTTTCGTTCCAAGCGTGATCAACGTGCGCGGCAACGTCATTCCGCTTGCGGACCTGCGCATCCGCTTCGGAATGCCGCAGCTCGACAACTCGGCCGACACGCGCATCGTCGTCATCGAGCTCCAGCTCGACGGCGAGCCGGTTCTGGTCGGCGTCACCGCCGACAAGGTCTACGAAGTTACGGAGATATCGCAGTCTGACGTGCAGCAGACACCGCGCGTCGGCATGCACTGGAAGCCGGAGTTCATTCGCTTCATCGCCAAGTGGCGTGAAGAGTTCGTCATCGTTCCCAACATGGAACGCATCCTGAATTGAAATCGTGGTCCCACAGGCGGGACTCTGGGGTAGGGGCTGAAGATGAGGTTTACGGTCAAGGCGAAGCTGGCCAGCGCGTTCGGCCTGGTCATCATCCTGTCCATGGTGGCGGGCGGCGTGGCTTACACGAAGCTCGGCGACATGATGGCGACCGCCGATAGCATGGTCCTGCGTGCCAAGCGCATGGAAAGGGCGACCGAGATCGAGAAGACCATCCTGCTGCAGTTGCGGGCAGAGAAGAACGCCATTCTCGGAACCGAAGCCGAAGCGGAACAGTTCGCCGCCGATGCCGCCAAGCGGCGCGAAGACGCGATGAAGATCCGTGACGAGGTTTATGCGCTGGCGAGCGAAGCCGGCAAGAAGCTGCTCGACGGCTTCGCGGCCGCCTATGCGAAGATGAACGCCTACGAGGAAGAAACGATCCGCCTCGCGAAGACCGACAAGGCGAAAGCGACCGATCGCTCGATGAACGAGGGCCGCAAGGTCGTCGCCGATGCGCTGGAGGCGATGGGCGCCTATGTGCAGAATACCAAGAAGCAGATGGCCGACCAGGCCGCCCAATCCAAGGAAGAAGGACACCAGGCGCAATTCCTGCTGATGACGCTCATCGGCATTTCGCTGCTCGTTGCGATCGGCGCGGCTCTGTGGATCTCGATCTCGATCAGCCGTTCGCTTGGCCGCGCAGTCAGCCTTGCCGGAGCGGTGGCTGACGGCGATCTCAACCAGACGATTCCCTCCGCCAGCAATGACGAGATCGGCGATCTTATCAAGTCTCTGAACACGATGGTTGAGAAGCTGCGTCAGATCGTCTCCGAGGCGCTGACGGCCGCGCAGAACGTCTCCGCCGGCAGCCAGGAGCTCTCCGCCAGTGCCGAGCAGCTCTCGCAAGGCGCCACGGAGCAGGCCTCGTCCGCCGAGGAAGCTTCCTCCTCGATGGAAGAGATGGCCTCGAACGTGAAGCAGAACGCGGACAACGCCAACCAGACCGAAAAGATCGCCGCGCGCTCGGCCCAGGACGCCGAAGCCAGCGGCGTCGCCGTGGGCCGCGCCGTCCAGGCGATGCAGACCATCGCCGAGAAGATCACGATCGTGCAGGAGATCGCGCGCCAGACTGACCTGCTCGCGCTCAACGCGGCGGTCGAAGCCGCGCGCGCCGGTGAGCATGGCAAGGGCTTTGCCGTGGTCGCCTCCGAAGTACGCAAGCTCGCCGAGCGCAGCCAGGCCGCTGCGGCCGACATCGGCATGCTGTCGACGGAAACCGTGAGGGTCGCCCAGGAAGCCGGCGACATGCTGTCCAAGCTGGTGCCCGACATCAAGAAGACCGCCGAGCTGGTCCAGGAGATCACCGCGGCCTGCCGCGAGCAGGACGTGGGTTCGGCCCAGATCAACCAGGCGATCCAGCAGCTCGACAAGGTCGGTCAGCAGAACGCTAGCGCCTCCGAGCAGGTCTCCTCGACCTCTGAAGAACTCGCCTCGCAGGCCGAGCAGCTGCAGTCCACCATCTCGTTCTTCCGCATCGAGCAGGGCGGACGCGGTGAGCGCGCGACGGCCGCGCCGATCGACCATGCCGTCAGCCAGCTCCGTGCCAAGGCCGCGCAGATGGCGGCAGCCGACCGGGGCGCGAAGAAGCCCGCGCCCGCCCGCAAGCCGGCGCGTGCGATGAAAGTCGCCGGCGGCGGATTTGCCTTCGACATGCAGGATCGCGAGGACGATCGCGACGCCGAGTTTCAACGCTGACGGATGGCCTAGCCTTACGCCGGACCGCGCATTCAAACCTTCTGACCCTGGACTACAATCATGGCCGTGACCTCGCAATATCTGACGCTCGGGCTCGCCGGCGAGACGTTCGGCATCAGCATCCGCAACGTCCGCGAAATCCTCGACATGCGACCGATCTCGCGCCTGCCGCACGCGCCGGATTTCCTGCTCGGAATGATCGACGTGCGCGGCAGCGGCTATCCGATCGTTGACCTCCGTATCAAGCTTGGCTTGCCGAGTGTGGCGGCGACGGAGGCCACCCGGATCATCATTCTCGACGTGCCGATGAAAGATCGCCTGGTCGGCGTCGGCTTTGTCGCGGATTGCGTCTTCGAGGTGACCGACATCGACGAGAGTACTCTCGAACCGGTTCCAGCCGTCGGCGGCCGCTGGCAGTCGGATTACATCGCCGGCATCGGACGAAAGGGCGACAGGTTCGTGATCATCTTCGACCTGGCACGCTTGATGGCGGGAGCGGACATGCCGGCGCCGCCGGATGCGGCCTCCAAACCTCCAGTGGCGGCTTAGGACCGCGCCTTTCGCAGAGTCGGTATTGCGTCAGTTCATGAGATAACGAATTCGAGGAATGAGAGATGAGACTTACTGTTAAAGCCAAACTGGCGGGCGCCTTTGGCACAGTGATTATCCTGTCGGCGATCACCGGTGGGCTCGCTTATGTCAAGCTGAGCCAACTTGCGGACACATCGGACTTGCTGGTCCAGCGGTCGGGACGGATCGAGCGGGCCGGCGAGCTCCAGAATTTCGTCCTGACCCAGGCCCGAGCCGAGCGCGACATCATCATCGCCTCGACGGAAACCGAGATGCAGGCGATCTCGGACGAGATCAAGCTGGACCGAAAGGAGGCGACCCGCCTCCGCGATGAGATCTATGCGGGCACGGCCGAGGCCGGAAAGCGCCTGATCGAGAAGTTCTCGGCTGCGTACGACAAGATGAACGCGACCGAAGATTCCGTCATGAAGTTCGCCTTCTTGAACTCGAACAACCGAGGTGCTCAGCTCTGGGCCTCCGAGGGGCAACCGATTCTGAAGGAGTGGAACGACTCGATCGATGCGCTTTTCGCGGAAGCCAGCCGCGCGGCAAGCTCGCCCGAGCGCGCCAACGTCTTGATGGCACTCCAGACCATCAGGCTGGAGGGCGCACGATCCCAACGGCAGGTCGCGCTAACCTTTTCGGCGACCAGCATGGATGAGCTGAACGCGTCGATGAAAGTGATGGACGACCGCCTGACTGCGCTTCGGGACGCCGTGCAGCAGAGCTATGCTTCGCTGACGGCCGCCGGACAGTCTTCCACCACCCTCGCGGCACAGACGGAACGGGTTCTGAAGATCATTGCCAAGGTGACGGACATCGTAAGGGAAGGCGGCAATATCCGTGCCGCAGCGCTGGCCGCGACCGAGGGAAAAGCAAACGCCGCGGAAGCCATCACGACATCGGCGAGCTACATTTCCTATTTGAAGAAGATAATGAGAGAGCAGGCGGCTCAAGCCGCAGCCGACGCGAGCCACGCCAAGATCATCTTGATCAGCATCATCATCGCGTCGCTCCTGGTGGCTGTCGGGTCAGCCGTCTGGATCGCGATCAACATCAGCCGCGGTCTCTCCCGAGCCGTCGGTCTCGCCGATGCGGTCGCGCTCGGCGATCTCAGTCAGAAGATCGATGTATCGAGCGATGACGAGATCGGCGATCTGATCAAGGCGCTGAACGTGATGACGGTGAACCTGAACGCGACGGCGGGGATCGCCAACGAGATCGCGCATGGCAACCTCACCGTTGAGGCAAAGCCGCTCTCGGACAAGGATACGCTCGGGCTGGCCCTGGAGCGTATGGTCGAGAAGCTTCGCCAGATCGTGTCCGAGGCTCTGACCGCGGCGCGGAACGTCTCCGCGGGCAGCCAGGAGCTTTCGGCCAGCGCAGAGCAGCTCTCGCAGGGGGCGACCGAGCAGGCGTCCTCTGCAGAAGAGGCTTCCTCCTCGATGGAGGAGATGGCGGCGAACGTGAAGCAGAACGCCGACAATGCCAACCAGACCGAAAAGATCGCTGCGCAATCGGCCAAGGACGCCGAGGCCAGCGGTGCCGCCGTGGGCCGTGCAGTGGAAGCGATGCAAACCATCGCGGAGAAGATCACCATTGTTCAGGAGATCGCACGGCAGACAGATCTGCTCGCCCTGAACGCAGCAGTCGAAGCCGCACGTGCCGGCGAGCATGGCAAGGGCTTTGCCGTGGTGGCCTCAGAGGTGCGGAAACTTGCCGAGCGCAGCCAGGCGGCTGCGGCCGAGATCGGTTCTCTCTCGAGTGAGACCGTGAAGGTCGCGCAGGATGCCGGGAACATGCTCGCCAAATTGGTGCCCGATATCAAGAAGACGGCCGAGCTGGTTGAAGAAATCACGTCGGCTTGCCGCGAGCAGGATGTCGGCTCTTCGCAGATCAACCAGGCGATTCAGCAACTCGACAAGGTCGGCCAGCAGAACGCCAGCGCCTCGGAAGAGGTCTCCTCGACCTCGGAGGAGCTCGCCTCGCAGGCCGAGCAGTTGCAGTCGACGATCGCCTATTTCCGCATCGAGCAAGGCGCCAGGGACCATGCGGCGGCGCCGATCGACCGGGCGGTCAATCAACTGCGTGCGAAGGCTGCCACCATGGCGGCGGCGGAGCGTCCGGCCAGGAAGCCGCAGGCCAAGCCGGCGCGCGCCGCGAAGGTCGCGAATGGTGGCGGATTCGCCTTCGACATGAATGACGGTGAGGACGATCGGGACGCCGATTTCCAGCGCTAGGATACCCCGGGAACCGGTCCATCCCTGTGGTGGATCGGTTCGTGCTCAATGATCGCGTAAACGCGTAAGGTTTCGAGATGGCCCCTATGGCCCGACATTTTGTGCATGCGGCCGTCGCTGGCCGGAGCACACGGCCATGATGCCGGCCGTGCAGCATACGGCCGCGCATCTGTCGGACCGCCACTTCCGGACCATTGCCGAGCTGATCGAAGGCCAGGTCGGCATCAAGCTGCCGCCAGGCAAACGGTTGATGCTGGAAGGTCGATTGCACAAGCGCGTCCGCGCGCTGAACTATTCCGATCTCAATGAGTATGTCGACAATCTGTTCGAGGCGGATCATTTCGACACGGAGCTAACCCATCTCATCGATGTCGTTACCACCAACAAGACCGACTTCTTCCGCGAGCCCCAGCACTTCACGTTCATACGGGAGGTCGCTGTTCCGGCTCTGCTCAAGCTACGCGGACGCAGGAACGCGAACCTGAAGATCTGGAGCTCGGCGAGCTCGACCGGCATGGAGGCTTATACGACTGCGATGGTGCTGGACGACATGGCGCGGAGCGGATCGCGGTTTCAGTATCGCATCCTCGGGACCGACATCTCTACCGCCGTGCTGCGCCTTGCCAAGACCGCGATCTATACCCGTGACATGGTCGCGCCGGTGCCTGAGCAATTCGTGAGGCGATATTTCCTGACGTCGCGGGACAAGTCGCGCGGCGAGGTGCGGGTGGTGCCGGAGTTGCGCCGCATGACGCATTTCATGCGGATGAACCTCATGGATGCGTCCTATCCCGTCGACCGCGACGTCGACATCATCTTCTGCCGTAACGTCCTGATCTATTTCGAGCGCGAGACCCAACGCACGGTGATCGAGCAATTGTGCAACCATTTGCGGCCGGGCGGCTACCTGCTGGTCGGACATTCGGAATCGATGATTCACAGTGCCGTGCCTGGTTTGAAGCAGGTGCAGCCCACCATTTTCCAGGTCTAACCGGAGCGCAACCAAATGCCGAAGGAGAAGGTTCGCGTACTGATCGTGGACGATTCGGCGTCGGTGCGCCAAATCATGCAAACGATCCTCAACGATGATCCCGACATCGAGGTGATGGGCACGGCCTCGGATCCGTTCGCAGCGGCCCGCCGCCTGCAGAACGAGATCCCCGACGTCATCATCCTCGACATCGAGATGCCGCGGATGGACGGCATGACGTTCCTGCGCAAGATCATGGCGCAGCGTCCGATCCCGGTGATCATCTGCTCCTCGCTTACCAGCGAGGGCTCGAACGTGATGTTTGAGGCGTTCGAGGCGGGCGCCGTCGACATCGTGCCCAAGCCGAAGATCGACACGCGGCAGGCGCTGCTCGAATGCTCCACGCGGCTCCGCGAGGCCGTGAAGTCGGCGGCGCGCGCGCGTGTCCGCCCACGGTCGGAGCGGCGGATGGTCGAGAAGAAGCTGACCGCTGACGCCATCATCCCGCCGCCAGTGCAAAGCAAGGTCCGGCCGACGACGGAACGCATCGTGTGCATCGGTTCATCGACCGGCGGCACCGAGGCGCTCAACGACGTGCTCGAGATGCTGCCGCCGCACTGTCCTCCCATCGTCATTGTCCAGCACATGCCGGCGGGCTTCACCGCGGCCTTCGCCAAACGTCTCGACAGCATCTGCCAGATCCGGGTCAAGGAAGCCGAGGACGGCGAGCCGGTTCTGCCGGGCTGCGCCTATATCGCGCCGGGCGCCCGTCACATGCTGCTTCAGCGCATCGGCTTGCGCTATCAGATCGCGATCAAGGACGGCCCGCCGGTGTCGCGGCATCGTCCGTCCGTCGACGTGCTGTTCCGCTCGGCGGCTCAGCACGCAGGTGCCAATGCGCTCGGCGTCATCATGACCGGCATGGGCGACGACGGCGCGCGCGGGATGCTCGAGATGCGCAAGCTCGGAGCCTCGACGCGAGCGCAGGATGAAGAAAGCTGCGTGGTGTTCGGCATGCCCAAGGAGGCCATTGCCCATGGTGGCGTCGAGAAGGTCGTCTCGCTGAACCATATCCCGCGCGAGATCATGCTCTGGTATCAGGCCGGGCATGCGGCGCTGACAGGTTGATCACAATGTCCGCTATTCCGGCCAACACGCTCACTGAGGCGATCGTTGCGATCGAGGACGTCTCGTCGCGCATCGAGGACGTCTTTGCGCGCGTCGGCCACGAGCTCGGTCGCGGTCACATCATTTTCAAGGAGCTCAATCAGGGCCTCGCGACGCTCTCGGAGGAACTCTCCGGCGCCGAGATCGAGGTTGCCGCGACTGCCTTGCAGGAGATCGCTGCGCGGCTCAGTGAGCTGGCGCAGGCGCTGCCGGCCGAAAGCGCCCTGCTTGCAACGATCGGCACGAGCACCGCGGAGGCGTCTTCGCTGCTCAAGCCGCTGTTCAAGCACATCCAGATGATCACCATCATCGCGCGCAGCGCGCGGATCGAGGCGGCTTCCCTTGACGGCGATCGCGAGGGCTTTCTCGCTTTCACGCAGGAAGCCTACGATCTCGGCAAGGCCGTGCAGCGCTCGATTGAAGGCTGCGCACGGGACCAGCAGCGCCTGTCCGAGGCGGTTGCCATCGCGTCCGGCCGGCAGCAGGAATTCGAGAGCCGTTACCGGAATCAGCTGGTGTCGGAAAGCGCCGAGCTCGGCGAAGCCTATTCCGGATTGCGCGACCAGCGCAGCAAGAGCAGCCATCTCGCCGATCTGGCGAGTGCCAGCACCAGGAAGATCGCCGAGGCGGTCGGCAGTTCGATCATTTCCCTGCAGGCCGGCGACAGCACGCGCCAGCGCCTCGAGCATGTCTGTCATGGCCTCGGCCTTGCGTCGGGTTCTGGCCCGAGCCTGGTTCCGGGGCCGGTCGCGAGCGACGACGGTGCGCGCGCGATCTGCCAGTTGCAGGCGGCCCTGCTCAGGGACGCCCAGCGCGAGTTCGGCGGCGACATCGGCCAGATCGTGCGCGCGCTGACCGCGATCTTGCACGATGCGAGCAGCGTCGTTGGTCACGGCCGTACGCTGTTTGGCGGCGGGGATGGCGGCGAATCGTCGTTCCTTGCACGCATCAAGCAGACGCTGGCGCACGCCTCGACCCTGATCGCGACTTGCGAGAGCGCCGGCCGCTCCGTCGACGAGGCGCTCGCGATCGTCGAGGACACGCTGGCGAAGTTTCGCCAGGCGATCGCCGGGCTCGCCGAGGCAACCGTCGACATCACACTGATCGGCATGAATGCGGGCCTCAAGGCCAGCCATCTCGGCAGCCGCGGTAGCGCTTTCGTCGTCATCGCCAACGAGCTCAAGGCGACCGCCGACCAGGTCTCGGCGGGCGCGGGGCGGCTGCGTCCGGTGCTCGATGACATCGAGCGCTCGGCCAATGAGCTGAAGGAGCTTCGCGTGCAGGGCGATCCCACCCAACTCGCCAAGCTGGAGCCGCAAATCCTCCAGGCGCTGCGCGAAGTCGGGGCCGGCAACGAACGGCTCGGCAAGCTGATGAGCCGGCTCGTTAGTGAAGGTGCGGAATTCGAAGGCCTGATGAATTCGGCGCAAGGCCTGATGAGCTCGCTCGGCGAAGGCTCCGCGGCCTTGCCCGCGGTCGCCGCGCG
>NZ_LGHL01000279.1 GCF_001908205.1 Bradyrhizobium sp. NAS80.1 | reverse complement strand
TCCGGGGCGGCGCGCCAGCGTCGAGCCCGGAATCCATAACCCCGATCGGGAGTATGGATTCCGGGCTCGCGCCTTTCGGCGCGCCCCGGAATGACGACTGGACGGTTTTGAGCTTCTCCTCATCCTCGTCCAGCCAGTGAAAGCCATCGATCTGGCGGAAGCCCAGGCGCACCGCGCAATATTTTCCTTTCCCCTCCTCCAGCGTGTTCTGCGCGAAACTATAGGACACGTCGATGTCGCGCACCTCGACGCCGTTCTTGCGAGCATCGCCGACGATCTGCGCCGGCGCGTAAAAGCCCATCGGCTGCGAGTTCAGCAGGCCGCCACAGAACGCATCGGGGTGATAATGCTTCAGCCATGAGGAGATATAGACGAGCTGCGCGAAGCTCGCGGCATGGCTCTCCGGGAAACCGTAGGAGCCAAACCCCTTGATCTGGTCAAAACAGCTTCTGGCAAATTCGGGATCGTAACCGCGCGCGATCATGTTGCCGATCAGCTTGTCCTCGTATTTGCCGATAGTGCCAACATTGCGAAAAGTCGCCATCGAGCGGCGCAGGCCGTTGGCTTCTTCAGAGGTGAATTTTGCCGCCTCAATTGCGATGCGCATCGCCTGTTCCTGGAACAGAGGCACGCCCTTGGTCTTGTGCAGCACCTTGTAGAGCTCGTCCGCGGGACCATACTCGGGCGATGGCGAGGGATAACGAACCTCCTCCTGACCGTTCCGTCGGCGTAAGTAAGGATGCACCATGTCGCCCTGGATCGGCCCCGGACGCACGATCGCGACCTCGATGACGAGATCGTAGAAGGTCCGCGGCTTCAGGCGCGGCAGCATGTTCATCTGCGCGCGGCTCTCGACCTGGAACACGCCGAGGGATTCACCGCGACACAGCATGTCGTAGACCCTGGGATCGTCCTGCGGGACGCTCGCTAGAACCCAGCGCTCGCCCTTGTGCGCGTCGATCAAATCAAAACATTTGCGGATGCAGGTCAGCATGCCCAGCGCGAGCACGTCGACCTTCATCATGTTGAGCGCGTCGACGTCGTCCTTGTCCCATTCGATGAAGGTGCGGTCGTCCATCGCGGCATTGCCGATCGGCACATAGGTGTCGAGCCGGTCCTGGGTCAGCACATAACCACCGACATGCTGGGAAAGATGGCGCGGGAACTCGATCAGCTCGGTCGCAAGCTCGACCGCAAGGTTGATCATGGGATTTTGCGGATCGAGCCCGGCCTGCCTGACCTGCATGTCGTTGAGGCCCTTGCCCCAGCTTCCCCAGACGGTGTCGGCGAGCGCGGCGGTGACGTCCTCGGTCAGGCCCAGTGCCTTGCCGACGTCGCGGATGGCGCTGCGCGGACGATAGTGGATGACGGTGGCGATGATCGCGGCGCGGTGGCGGCCGTAGCGGCGATAGACATATTGCATCACCTCCTCGCGGCGCGAATGCTCGAAGTCGACGTCGATATCAGGCGGCTCCAACCGTTCCTTGGAAATGAAGCGCTCGAACAACAGATCGACCTTGGTCGGGTCGACCGAGGTGATGCCGAGCACGTAGCAAACGGCCGAGTTCGCCGCCGATCCCCGCCCCTGGCACAGGATGTTCTGGCTGCGCGCGTAGTGAACGATGTCATGCACGGTGAGGAAATAGTGCGCGTAGTTCAGCTCGGCGATCAGCGCGAGCTCCTTGTTGAGCGTGGCGCGCAGCTTGTCATCGATCTTGCCGCCGAAATACTTGTCCACCCCCGCCCAGGTCAGATCCTCCAGATGCCCTTGCGCAGTCTTGCCCGGCGGCACCGGCTCGTCCGGATACTGGTATTTGAGCTGGTCGAGCGAGAAATCGATCTTGTCCGCAAAGCGCATGGTCTCCGCAATCGCCTCGGGAAAATCGCGAAACAGCCGCGACATTTCGCGTGGAGTCTTCAGGAACCGCTCGGCATTGGCCTCAAGCTTCCGTCCAACTGCCTCTATCGTGGTCTTTTCCCGGATGCAGGTCAGCACGTCCTGAAGAGGACGGCGCGCGGGATGGTGATAAAGCACCTCGTTGGTTGCGAGCAGCGGCACTTTTGCCTTTGCTGCGAGCTCGTCGAGCCGTGCCAGGCGGCGCCGGTCGTCGCCGCGATAGATCAGGCTCGCCGCCAGCCAGACGTCCTCGGCTCGGCTTGCCCTGAGCTTTGAAAGAACATCCAGCACCTGCTCGGGCTCGAAGCGATGCGGCAGCGTCAGGACCAGGAGCTGGCCTTCCGAGAACTCCAGGAGGTCAGAAAAAGTGAGACGGCATTCGCCCTTCTCGATCCGCGTGATGTCGTCGCCGCGTTTGCCCCTGGTGAGGAGCTGGCACAGTCGGCCATAGGCGGCGCGGTCGCGCGGATAGACAAGGATATCGGGCGTGCCGTCGATGAAGACGATACGCGCACCGATCAGCAGTTTCGGCTTGTGCAGCACCTCGGCATTGTCGAGTTCCTTGTAGGCGCGCACCACGCCGGCGAGCGTGTTGTGATCGGCAATGCCGATCGCGGGGATGCCGAGGATGCTGGCCTGATGCACATAGGCGCGCGGATCCGAACCGCCACGCAGGAAGGAGAAATTGGTGGTGATGCCGATTTCGGCATAAGCGGGCGTGTTCATGCGAAGAGACCGTGTACATACCAGTTGGGAGAAACCGGCTTGCCGTCGCCGTCGAACGCCTCCCCCTCGTAAAGACCGTCGCGGAAAATCCAGAAGCGCAGGCCCTCGGCATCCTCGATCCGGAAATAATCCCGTGTCAGCTGCCTGCCGTCCTGCCGCCACCATTCCATCGCGATGCGCTCAGGCCCCTCCACCCGCACCACCGCATGCAGCGCGCGGCGCCAGGTGAATTGATGCGGCGGACCATCGGGCACGGTCGCGAACGGCACCTTGATCGGCTCCGGCTTGTCGAACAGCCGCAACGGGCGCAGCGGCGGCTCGCTCTCGACGCGCGCCGGCCATTCGGCTTGCATGGCGGCGGCGAGATGATGCTGCGCCGGCGCGGCCAGCACCGCGCGCTCGGGGATATGGGTGTCCTGCGGCAGGTGCACGTCGACCCGCTTGCCGCCGATGCGCGCGGCGATGCGGTCGATCAGCGCGGAGAGCTCGTCATTGTCGTGGACATGAGCGTCGAGATCGCGCTGCTCCTGCACCACGATCTCGGTGCGGCTCGCCGACAGGCGCACCATGTCGAAGCCGAAACCGGGATCGAGGGGATCGGCAAGCGCATCGAGGCGCTCGCGGAACAGCCGGTCGACGACGACGCTTCGCGTCACCGGCCGCCCGGTCTCGACCATGATCGCGCGCACCACGCCGTCGGTCCGGAAGAAGGCGGCTTCCAGGCGTCGCGCGCCTTTGCCCTGCTTCTCCATGGACGCGATCAACGTGTCGGCAAGCCGCGACAGCGTCATTGCGATCATGGTGTCGGTCGCAATCGGTTCCGCAAAGCGCTTCTCCACGATGTAGTCGGGCAACGGCTTGCGCGGGCTGATCGGCGCATCGCCCTGCCCCAACGCATGCGCGAGCAGCATGGAGAACCGGGCGCCGAACCGCGCCGTGATCTCGTGCGGCTCGCGCGATGCGACATCACCGATCGTCTTCAGGCCGGCGCGGCGCAGGCCGGTGGTGATGGCCTCGCTCGCACCGAGCGCAGACAACGGAAATCGGCGGATCGCCTCCGCCTCCCCGCCATCGGCGACGATGCTGCCTGAAGCCTGCCGCGTCAGCGTGCGCGCGCAGACCGAGGTGCCGGCGATCGCCGCGCTAACGGCAAAGCCCTGGCGAGCGAGGGCGCGGACGAGGGTCTGCAACAACGCGGCTTCCCCACCGAACAGATGCGCGCAGCCGGTGATATCCAGGAACAGTCCGTGCGGCGGGTCGAGCGCCACCAGCGGCGTGAAGCGATCGCACCAATCGGCGATGTCGCTGAGCGTTTTCGCATCGGCCACGACATCGGCGTCGAACACCTTCAGGTCCGGGCACATCGCCCGCGCATTCGCCAGCGGCTGGCCGATATGCAGGCCGAGGCGCTCGGCGGCCTCATCCAGCGCATGGATCACCAGCGCGTTGTTGTCCTTGATGACAACAATGCTGGGCGTATTGCTCTTACCCAGCGCGCCGTTGAAGAACCGCTGGATCCGGTCGATGGGCAGGCGCGGCAGCCACAGGCTGAGGATACGTCGACGGCTCAGAGAATTGGCACTCATCACATTTCCATTCCATGATCCACCGGCCGCATGGGCCATGACGATTGCGCAAGAGTTCGGCATCGAAGCGCGGCGCGCCCCAGGCAGTCCATGCCTCCCCCGGCGGCGAATGGGCCGCGCGCAGCATCCATCTGGTCTCCGCGGTCGACGGCAAAGGTTGCGCGGCCATCCGCAGCATCAGGCCGGTGACGCCGGAAGATTGCGCGGCCAGCGTCAGCTTGCGGCTCGCCACGAGATCGAACTGCCGCGTCTCGCCCCAGAGCTCGAGCACGACGGCACCCAGCGCATCGCAGGCCAGCGCATCGGCCGAGGTGCGCAGCGCGCTCTCCACATCGGCCGCGCGCACCATCACCACGCGGCGCGGATCGAGACCGAGCTCGGCGAGCCCGCTCATCGACAGCGCGCCCGTTTCAATTTCCGAAAAATCCTGCCGCACCCACAGCAGCGGCCGGCGCGCCGAGACGCGTCCCGCGAGCCCCATGACGAAGCCCGTCGCCGCCGTCCCCTGCCGGCCCTCGCAAAACACCTCGTGGATCGCCGCGCGCGCGAGCCCGCCCTTCAGCGCCCCGTCGGCCTCGCTGTGGCCGAGCGCGACGCGATCGCGATGGTGCACGACCTCCGCCGTCTCGATGCGCTCGATCTGGCCGCGCAAGGTCGCAAGCGCGCTTGTCCGTGCGCCGCTCATATACGCCGCTCCTTCAGAGGTGATTGCCGGTGGCTCTCAAAAGAGAACCAACGGCTGGCTCATTTGTTCATGATATGTTCTAATATAAAGCTAACAGCGCCCTAGGAGTCAATCGAATTGGCGCACTTCCAGATTCATGAGCGGAATCAAAGGGATTCAGGTGTCATGTACCTCATCACGCTCGATAGCGAGACCGATTTCGACGGCTGGCGCAAAACCGCACGTGCCCTCGCACTGCATCACGTCGCGCCGGCCGACGTGACGTGGAGTGTGCAGGGCCAGGCGAAAGACGACGTGCCGCCCGGCCTGTGCGAAGCGCCAGGCCTTCCCCCGATCGAGACCGACAGCACCTTCAACGTGCCCGCCAATTTCATCGAGCTCGCACGCATCGCGATCCTTTATCGCGACAGTGAGCGCTTTGCGCTGCTCTATCGCCTCTTGTTGCGGTTGCGGAGCGATCACGATCTGCTCGATATCAGGACCGATCCAGACGTCGCGCTGGCGACGGCAATGGCCGGCAGCGTGCATCGCGACGTGCAGCGGATGCGCGACGTCATCCGTTTCCGCGAGATCGGACGCGAGCACAAGGCGCATTACGCCGCCTGGTTTGTGCCGGAGCATCACATCGTCGAATTCGCCGCCCCCTTCTTCTCGCGCCGCTACGCCGACATGCCCTGGTCGATCCTCACGCCCGACGTTTGCGCCCATTGGGACGGCCACGCGATCTCGTTCACGCCGGGGATCAGCCAGACGGAGATGCCCGCCCCAAACCGGTTGGAGGAAACCTGGCGCCGTCACTTCCGATCGGACCAACCGATCGCACCGGAAGTGCCGAAGAAGCGCCGGAGGAACCTGTCGGAAGCCTCAATACTTGAACCTCTGCTCTCTGATGCCGAACGCTGGATCGGCGGAAGGATCAACCCGTCTCCGGGGCCGCCCATGCAACGCAAACCCGCCGCCGACGATCTCGAAGCGCTTCGCGAGGAGGCCGCGCATTGCCGCGCGTGTCCGCTCTACAAGGACGCGACGCAAACCGTGTTCGGTGAGGGCCCGAAAGACGCCACCATCATGCTGGTCGGCGAGCAGCCCGGCGACAAGGAAGACCTTGCCGGCCATCCCTTCGTCGGCCCGGCCGGCCAGATGCTCAACCGCGCGCTGGAGGAAGCAGGCGTCGACCGCAAGAAAGTCTATGTCACCAACGCGGTCAAACATTTCAAATTCGTGCCGCGCGGAAAGATCCGCCTGCATCAGAAGCCGGCAACGCCGGAGATCAGGGCATGCCGGCAAGGTATGAGCGGGAAGTTTCGGCAATCCAGCCCGACCTCATCGTGGCGATGGGCGCCACCGCCGCGCAAAGCGTGTTCGGCAAGATCACTCCGATCGGCAAGACCCGCGGCCGGCTCATCGACCTTCCCGACGGACTCAAGGCTCTGGTGACGGTGCACCCGTCCTATCTGCTGCGGCTGCCTGATCCGGAAACCAAGGTGCTGGAATATCAGCGCTTTGTCGAAGACCTGAAGATCGCCGCCGGCATGCAGAAGAAAGCCGCGCGCGCCGCCTGACATACACATCGCTGCTCGGTGCCATGCGGTGGAGAAGTCCTCCCGTCTCAACCATTCGTCAACCATTTCAACCGGCTGTCACATGCCGCGCGCAAAATTGGAGGCCTTGCGACAGGAGAATTTCCAATGAGTGATGTTGCTTTGCCCGGCTCCATCGAGCCAGCCTTACGTAAAGGGGGACCCGACCTCGACCGCGGATTCCATCCGCTCACCGGCGTGATCTATATGGGGGTCATCGCCGCTGCGCTGCTTTTCGTAGCCTACAGCATCTGGGTCGACGTCGATGCGACCGGCACGCAGGTCAAGACCATCGCCCCCTTCCTCCTGCTCTTCGTCGCGCTTCTGATCGCGCTCGGCTTCGAGTTCGTGAACGGCTTCCACGACACCGCCAATGCGGTCGCGACCGTGATCTACACCCGCTCGCTGCCCGCCCACGTCGCCGTGGTGTGGTCCGGCATGTTCAACCTGTTCGGCGTGCTGCTCTCCTCGGGCGCGGTCGCCTTCGGCATCGTGTCGCTGCTGCCGGTCGAGCTGATCCTTCAGGTCGGCTCCAGCGCCGGCTTCGCGATGGTGTTCGCGCTGTTGATCGCCGCCATCATCTGGAACGTCGGCACCTGGTATTTCGGCCTGCCGGCCTCGAGCTCGCACACCCTGATCGGTTCGATCATGGGCGTCGGCATCATGAACGCGGTCCTGCACGGCCGCAGCGGCACCTCGGGTGTCGACTGGAGCCAGGCCACCAACATCGGTAAGGCCCTGCTGCTGTCACCACTGTTCGGCTTCGCGCTCGCCGCCGGCCTGCTCTTGATCCTGCGCACCGTGCTGCTGCGCGCCACGCCCGCTTTGTTCGGCGAGCCGAAGGGCGACCAGCCGCCGCCGTGGTGGATCCGCGGCATCCTGATCCTCACCTGCACGCTGGTGAGCTTCTTCCACGGCTCCAACGACGGTCAGAAGGGCATGGGCCTGATCATGCTGATCCTGATTGGTGTGGTGCCGACCGCCTACGCGCTCAACCGCGCGCTGCCGGAGAACCAGATCGCAGCGTTCATCACGAACTCGGAGGCCGCGAGCAAGATCATCGAGAGCAAAGCGGCCGGCTACAACGTGATCGGCAACCCGCGGCCGGCCGTCACCAACTTTGTCGCGCAGCGCGAGGTCAACGCTGGCACCTTCCCGTCGCTCGCAGCGCTGGTGCGCGATATCGCAAAGCAGGTCTCCACCTACGGCTCGCTCGCCAAGGTGCCGGCCGAAGCCGTCGGCAACACCCGCAACGACATGTACCTCGTCTCGGAAGCGCTCCGCTTCCTGATGAAGGACAAGGAAGCCGAACTCAGCGCCGACGACGTCGCCGTGCTCACGGCCTACAAGGGCTCGCTCGACAGCGCCACGAAGTTCATCCCCGGCTGGGTGAAGATCGCTGTCGCCATCGCGCTCGGCCTCGGCACCATGGTCGGCTGGAAGCGTATCGTCGTCACGGTCGGCGAGAAGATCGGCAAGACCCACCTCACCTACGCGCAGGGGGCCTGCGCCGAGATCACGGCGGCCGCCACCATCGCCGCCGCCGACGTCTACGGTTTGCCGGTCTCGACGACCCACGTGCTGTCATCGGGCATCGCCGGCACCATGGCCGCCAACGGCTCGGGCCTGCAATGGGCGACGATCCGCAACATCGCCATGGCCTGGGTATTGACCCTGCCGGCCGCGATGATCATCTCGGGCACGCTGTACTATTTGTTCTCGCACCTGTTCTGAGCGAACACAGAACTCGACGACAAAGGGCCCGTGCGATGCACGGGCCCTTTTCCGTTGCGGCTTCTCATCCAAGCCTTACGATGCTGCGAGCGACTCCTCGACCAGCTTGACCCAGTAGGACGTGCCGTAGACGATCGCCTCGTCGTTGAAATTGTAGGCGGGGTGATGCAGGCCGGCGCTGTCGCCGTTGCCGCAGAAGATGAAGGCGCCGGGACGCGCTTCCAGCATGTAGGCGAAATCCTCGCCGCCCATCAGCGGCGGCATCTCGTGCACGTTGGCATCGCCCGCAACTTGCTTTGCGATCCGTCGCGCCACCTCGGTTTCCGCGGCGTGGTTGTTCACGACAGGATAATTGCGCTTGTAGTGCAGATCGATCTTGGCGCCGGTGATCTGCGCCACGCCCGCCACCACTTCGTGCACGCGCTTCTCGACGAGCTTGCGCACCTCCGGCGACAGCGTGCGGATGGTGCCCCTCAGCGTCGCAGTCTGCGGAATGACGTTGCGGGCGTTGCCGGCGTGGAACTCGCAGATCGAGATCACGGCGGAATCCAGCGGATCGACGCTGCGCGCGACGATCGACTGCAGCGCCGTGATCACCTGCGCGCCGACGAGCACGGAGTCGACGCATTTGTGCGGACGCGCGGCATGGCCGCCGAGACCCTCGATCATGATGTCGACCTCGTCGGTCGCTGCCATGATCGGACCCGGCCGGATCGCGAACGAGCCGATCGGAATGCCCGGGCCGTTATGCATGCCGTAGACCTGCTCGATGCCGAAGCGCTCCATCAGCCCGTCCTTGACCATGGCCGCGCCGCCGGCACCGCCCTCCTCGGCCGGCTGGAAGATGACCACCGCGTCACCCGCGAAGTTGCGGGTCTCGGCGAGGTAGCGGGCAGCGCCGAGCAGCATCGCGGTGTGGCCGTCATGGCCGCAGGCGTGCATTTTGCCCGGGGTCTTGGACGCGTACGGCAGGTTGGTCTGTTCCTCGACCGGAAGCGCGTCCATGTCGGCACGCAGGCCGATCACCTTGAGCCCCTCGCCGGCCGGCTTGTTGCCCTTGATCACGCCGACCACGCCAGTCTGGCCGATGCCGGTCACGACCTGGTCGCAGCCGAACTCGCGCAGGCGGTCCGCGACGAATGCTGCAGTGCGGTGGACGTCATACAGCAACTCGGGATGCTGGTGGATGTCGCGCCGCCAGGTCTGGATATCGGGTTGAAGGTCGGCGACGCGGTTCACGATGGGCATGGAGGGACTCAAGCTTTGTTGAAAATGCAGGCCTGTCTACCATGCAACCACCAGTCCACCCAACTGCCCCGGAGCGGGGTCTAGCCCTGCCTGCCCGGCATGGCCGGGCTTGTCCCGGCCCGCTCGTCTGCCTATTAGGACGGAACGTTAAGTGACCGGGTGGAAGCAGAATGCCAAGACGGCTCGAAGGTGAGTTTGACTACATTGTCGTCGGAGCCGGCACGGCAGGCTGCATCGTCGCCAACCGGCTGTCGGCCGATCCTCGCAACCGCGTCCTCATCCTCGAAGCCGGCGGCGACGACAACTGGATCTGGTTCCACATCCCTGTCGGCTATCTCTTCGCGATCGGAAATCCGCGCTCGGACTGGATGTTCAAGACCGAGGCCGAGCCGGGCCTGAACGGCCGCGCGCTCGCCTATCCCCGCGGCAAGGTGATCGGCGGCTGCTCGGCGATCAACGCCATGATCTCGATGCGTGGACAGGCCGCCGATTACGACCACTGGCGCCAGCTCGGCATGACCGGCTGGGGCTATGACGACGTGCTGCCGATGTTCAAGCGGCTGGAGGATCACTTCCTCGGCGCGAGCGAGCATCACGGTACCGGCGGTGGCTGGCGCATCGAGGCGCCGCGGCTGTCGTGGGACGTTCTCGACGCCGTCGGCGATGCCGCCGAGGAGATGGGCATCAAGCGCATCCCGGATTTCAACACCGGCGACAACGAAGGCACGAGCTATTTTCACGTCAACCAGAAACGCGGCCGGCGCTGGTCGTCGGCGCGCGGCTTCCTCAAGCCCGCGCTGAAGCGCCCCAATCTGCGGCTCGAGAAGCACGTGCTGGTCGAGCGCCTCATCATCGAGCAGGGCCGCGCCGTCGGCGTGCGCTACATCCAGAACGGCGAGATCATCGAGGCGCGTGCGAAACGCGAGGTGATCCTCTCGGCAGGCTCCATCGGCTCGGTGCAGGTGCTGCACCGCTCCGGCATCGGGCCCTCCGACTGGCTGTCGCCGCTCGGCATCGACATCGTCATGGACAAGCCCGGCGTCGGTCGCAATCTGCAGGATCACCTTCAGCAGCGCGCGATCTACAAGGTCGAGGATGTGCGCACGCTGAACGAAACCTACTACAACCTGTTCCGACGCGGCCTGATGGGGCTCGACTACGCCTTTCGCCGCCGCGGTCCTCTGACCATGGCGCCGTCGCAGCTCGGCATCTTCACACGCTCCGATGCGACGCGCGCCCGCGCCAACATCCAGTTCCATGTGCAGCCGCTGTCGCTCGACAAGTTCGGCGATCCCCTGCACCGCTTCCCCGCCATCACCGTCAGCGCCTGCAATCTCCAGCCGACCTCGCGCGGCACCGTGCGCCTGCGCGCGGCGAGCCCGGACGAAAAGCCAATCATCGCACCGAACTATCTTTCGACCGATGACGACCGCCAGGTCGCCGCCGACGCGATCCGCACCACACGCCGCCTGATGCAGCAGAAAGCGCTCGCCAAATATCACCCGAGCGAGTACCTGCCCGGCCCTTCCGTCGGCGATGACGATGCCTCGCTTGCCAAGGCCGCCGGCGACATCGGCACCACGATCTTCCATCCCGTCGGCACCGCGAAGATGGGCGCGGCGAATGATCCGATGGCTGTGGTCGACGAGCGCCTGCGTTTCTTCGGCCTCGGAAGCTTGCGCATCGTCGATGCCTCGATCATGCCGACCATCACCTCGGGCAATACCAACACGCCGACCGCGATGATCGCCGAAAAGGGCGCGACGATGATCCTGGAGGATTCGAAGTAAACGAACCCCGCAGCCCGGATGGAGCGCAGTGCAATCCGGGAAGCTGCCACACCCCACCGGATTTCGCTGCGCTCCATCCGGGCTACGACGCATCACAGCTTAATTCAGGATGACTCAGCACCGCTTTTCAATCGGCCCCGCCGACGCGCAAATCGCCATGTTGCAATGGGGCAAGAGCGGGAAACCGCCTGCCCTCCTCCTGCACGGCACCGGTTTCGTCGCCCACGTCTGGGACGAGGTCGCGCGCGAGCTCGCCTCGACCTACACCGTCTACGCGCTCGACCGCCGCGGCCACGGCGCAAGCCACAAGCCCGGCGCCTATCACTTCCTGGACTACGCCGATGATGTTTGCCGGGTGGTCGATGCGCTCGATCTTCGCGATATCTACGGCGTCGGCCACAGCGCGGGCGCGACCGACCTGCTGCTTGCGGCGAAACTTCGGCCGGAGCGCTTCACACGCCTGTTCGTGATGGAGCCGACCGTGATGGACCCGCGCGCGGCCCGCAATCCGTCCGCGGGATTGAGCGAAGAATCCCTCTCCCGCGTGCAGGGCACGCTGCGCCGACGGGCCGAGTTCGACAGCGCTGACGCGGCCTTCGAGCGCTACCGCGCTGCGCCGGCGTTTGCAGATTGGACCGAGGCCTCGCTCCGGGCCTATGTGCGCCACGGCTTCACGCTGCTCGACAATAGCCGCGTTCAGCTCTGCTGCACGCCCCAGATCGAGTCGGCGATCCTGCGTCCGATCTACGAGGCGATGGAGCAGGTCTATACCGGCGATGCCCGCGGCAATCCGTTTGACTGGCTGACCGAGATCGACTGCCCGGTACGCGTCACGACCGCCGTAAAGTCCGGGGCCATCTACAAGGACATGGCGTCCCGTGCCGTGTCGCTGATTCCGCGGGTCAGCACGCTGGCCTTCGAGGGCGCCGGTCATTGTGTGGCGCAGGAGGTCCCGGAGCGCGTGGTGGAGGCCGTGAGAGAATTCGCCGAGTTTGTACGCTAATCTCTTGTGCCCCGGACGCGGCGCAGCCGCCATAAGCGCGTCACGCGCGTCTTCAACGCGCTATGTTGATGCGCCGCAGAGCCGGGGCCCAGACCGCCCGAGTTCGAGCGCGCCGTCGATCTTGCGGATTTCGGCAATCACGTGAGATAGCTCGCAATCAACCCACTGTCAGCTGTTGGCTCTGAACCGAAGGCCTTCGGCCAGATCGAGAGCCCCCCATGGTGAAGCGGCACGGGCGCGTCGGGCTGTCTCCTTCCCTTGGCGCGCTGCCGTCTGTGGATGCCCCCCGCAGACGTACCGGCCGGAACCAGGACCTCCTTCAATGCGACGAAACAGGAATGAAACCATTTTCCAGCTTTCACGAAGGCATGGTGAAACCTTCAGCAATTAGGGAAAACGACGGGTCAAGGGCGCTGCGTAGATGGCGACGAATAGCCATCGGGCGAGGGACAGAATGTCACAGGTTCGTAAAGCTCTCTTAGGCGCTGTCGCGATCGCATTGACGCTCGGCGCGGTGCAGTTCGCTTCAGGTCACGACCTCGTAGACCGCTGGCAGGCCGAACAGCCAAGCTACGTCGTCAATCGCGCCAGCAAGGCAGATCGCCTCGGCGACCTCAAGCGGCTTGCAGTTCCGATGAAAACGGTCTCCCTGCGCCCGAACGATCTCGCCGATACCTCGGTCGTGCTGCGTCTTCCGTCTGCGCAGGTCCGCGCTACCAAGCCGACGCAAAATCAAAGCCGTAAGCCGACACTCGCCTGCGAGCCCATGGTCAGCGTGCTCACGGAAGTCGCGAGGCTCCTGCCGCCCGGCCGCTGCGTGACCTGATCGGCGAGGCGGTCGGATCAGGCGAGGATTCGCTGCACGGTGCTGGTGCTGGTGCCGAGCGTCTTGGCGATCTTGATCTTGCCTATGCCCTGTGCGTGAAGCGCCTTCACCTTAGTCGCGATGACTGCCTTCGTCGTGCCCCAGCGCTCGGTGTGGTTTGTTGCTTCACACCGAGCAACTGGTGCTTAGCTGGGCCTACTCGATGTCCGCTTTCGCTCCCAAAGGGCGAGCCGAAGCTCAGTCTTCGTCCTCGTTCGTAGAAGCTCAGCTTAGTTGCGTGGGTCCCGGCTCTGCGGCGCACCGCCAAGAGGCGCTGCACCGCGTCCGGGACACAAGACCCAGTTCACGAAATCGTCATCGCGTCCGGGAATAAGTCCCTCCCTCGCCCAATCACCTCCCCGAAGCCCAATTCCGGGCGAGAGGAGGCGTGTGATGAGCGGACGCGATCACGGGGAAGACGGCGTCAGCCGCCGCAAGGTACTGGAATGCATGACCTGGGCCGGCACCGGCGTGCTCTGGACCATCACGGGCGGCGTGCCGCACTCGCTCGGCATCATCGATTCCGCGCAGGCCGCGACCGCGGCCGCGCCCGGCATGAGCTTCCTCCAGATCAGTGACAGCCATGTCGGCTTCGACAAGCCGGCCAATCCCAACGCGCTCGGCACGCTCGAGGAAGCGGTCAACAAGATCAACGCGCTGCCGGCAAAACCCGCCTTCATGATCCACACCGGCGACATCACCCATCTGTCCAAGGTCGCCGAGTTCGACAATGCCGAGCGCATCATCTCGCAGAGCAAGCTCGACGTGCACTACGTGCCCGGCGAGCATGACTTCCTCGACGAGGAGGTGAAGCTCTATCGCGAGCGCTATGGCCGCGGCACCAAGGGCGCTGGCTGGTACTCCTTCGACGCCGGCGGCGTGCACTTCGTCGGTCTTGTCAACGTCGTCGACCTCAAGGCCGGCGGCCTCGGCAATCTCGGCGCCGAGCAGCTCGCCTGGCTGCAAGACGATCTCCGCGGCAAGTCGAAATCGACGCCGATCGTGCTGTTCGCCCACATCCCGCTCTGGACCGTCTATCCGGAATGGGGTTGGGGCACCGAGGACGGTGGCCGCGCGCTGGAATACGTCAAGGGCTTTGGCTCCGTCACCGTGCTCAACGGCCACATCCACCAGGTGATGCAGAAGGTCGAGGGCAACGTCACCTTCCACACCGCGCGCTCGACCGCCTTCCCGCAGCCGGCGCCGGGAACCGCCCCCTCGCCGGGTCCGATGAAGGTCGAGGACGCAAAGCTGCGCTCCATGCTTGGCGTCGCCAGCATCAACTTCAAGCAGAACGAGCAGCGGCTCGCGATCATCGACACGCCGCTCCAGGGCTGATCCAAGGTCGATTCAAGGCTGAACGGAAGCTGACAATGAAAACACTCAACCGCCGCGACTTCGGTGTCGCCTTCGGCCTCTCTTTGGCCGCGGCCATCCTGCTGCCCGCAACAACTGCCCGCGCCGACGACGTGGAAGTGCATATCGACAACTTCGTATTCCAGCCGGCCGAGCTCCAGGTCAAGGTCGGCACCACCGTGACCTGGACCAACCGGGACGACATCCCGCACGCCATCGTGTCGGCCGGCAAGTTCAGGTCCAAGACCCTGGACACCGACGACAAATTCTCGTTCACTTTCACCAATGCGGGCGACTACAAGTATTTTTGTTCGCTGCACCCGCACATGACGGGGATGATCAAGGTTGAGTAACGTCTCAAACCAAGGCATCAACGTCTTGCCCGGCCGGTGGTCCCACGCCGGCCGGGCTCGTGCACCTTCAGTCACGCACAGGGACGAAACGAAGCCGCGAACGGAACAAGAGGCAAAGCGAGGAGCGATGCCCGCCAACGACGATTTGCAGAAGGCGCAGCGCTTCCGCGAGGCGGCACTGCCCTATCTCGACGACGTTTACACGCTCGCGCGCTATCTGCTGCGCGATGCCTCCGACGCCGAGGATGCGGTGCAGGAGTGCTACCTGCGCGCGCTGAAGCATTTTGACAGCTATCGCGGCCCGCGATGAAGCCCTGGCTGTTCGCGATCCTGCGCAACGTCTGCAACGCCGAATATGCGCGGCGCGCGCATTCGCACAGCGCGATCGAGGACACGCCCGGCGCCGCCGAACAAACGCCAATATGGCAGGAGAGCGAGGCGAGCCCCGAAACCGAAATGCTGCGCAGCCGCGATGCCGGCGCGATCCGCAAGCTGATCGATGCGCTCGCCGAACCGTTCAAGGAAACATTCGTGCTGCGGGAGATCAACAACCTGTCCTATCGTGAAATTGCCGAGACCGTCGGCGCGCCCGTCGGCACCGTGATGTCCCGCCTCGCCCGCGCCCGAGCCATGCTGCGTGCGGCCTGGACAGCGGAAGAGGAGCAAGTGAGATGACCTGCGACGAAGCAAAGATCGTGCTTCACGCGCTGCTCGATGGCGAGCTGGATGCCGGCCACGCGCGCGAGGTCGAAGCGCATATCGCAAGCTGCCCGACCTGCGCGCCGGAGTTCGCGGCACAACGCGACATGCAGCGCATGCTCGCCAACACCAACCTGCGCTACACCGCACCGACGAGCCTGCGTGCCCGTATCGAGGCCTCACTGCCGCAACCGCAGCGCCAGCCGACCCGCCGCTCCGTGCTGCGCGGCTTTGCGATGGGCTCGGCCGTATCAGCCCTCGCCGCCTCCGGCGTCGTGGCTGTGGTGCTGCGTCAGGACGACCAGCAGCGCATCCTGTCGGAGGTCGTCTCCGCGCATCTGCGCTCGCTCCAGGCCGGCCACCTCATCGACGTGGTCTCGACCGACCAGCATACCGTCAAGCCATGGTTCAACGGCAAGCTCGATGTGGCCCCGCCCGTGATCGACCTCACCGCGCAGGGTTTTACTCTCGTCGGCGGTCGGCTCGATTATATCGACGGGCGCGCCATCGGCGCGGTCGTCTACAAGCGCCGGCAGCACGTGATCAACCTGTTCGTGGCGCAGACATCGAGCACGGAATATCGCGCGCCGAAGACCGAGACCATGCAGGGCTTCAACTGCCGCCACTGGAGCAATCGCGGCCTGAACTTCTGGGCCGTCAGCGATATCGGCGCCGACGAGCTCGCCGAGTTCGTGGATAAGTTCGAGGCGACGATGAAGGTGAATGTGGAGGGTTAGCTTCGCTGATGTATCACGCACTGATACAAAGCCCTTGCGGGCATGTATCAGAGAATGATACGCTACTTGAGTGATCAGGACGTTTCGGGACAAAACAACTGAGGCGATCTTTAACGGCGAAAGTCCCAAGGGCTTTCCAGCCGACTTGGTGAAGGTTGCGCGGCGGAAATTGCGCTATCTGCACGCCGCAGGCCAACTTGGCGACCTAAGGGCGCCGCCCGGCAACCGTCTCGAAGCTTTGGCGGGCGATCGCAAGGGGCAACACTCGATCAGGATCAACGATCAGTCTCGAGTGCGCTTCATTTGGACTGCGCAAGGGTCCACCGAGGTCGAGATCGTGGATTATCACTACGAAAGCGCGACAATGGCAAAGAAACTCAAGCCCATGCATCCTGGCGAAGTTCTGCGGGAAGAATTTTTGATCCCGCTGGGCGTGTCCGCTGGCGCGCTCGCCAGGACATGCGGCCTGCCGCGCACGCGTATTGAGCGGATTGCGAGTGAGCAGACAGGGATCACCGCCGATACCGCGCTTCGGCTCGCCAAGGCGCTCGGCACGACGGCCGAGCTTTGGCTCAATCTTCAGAACGATTATGACATCCAGATCGCCAAACGCGATCTCGGCAAGGCGCTCGATCGCATCGAGACCGTGAACAAGCCGAAGGCGGCCTGAGCGATCAGCCTACGCCGACCGCCTCACCGCATTGTCCACCAGCGTCTTGCCAAGCGACCAGATCGCGCCGGGGACCTTGTGGCTGCCGGCGATGACGTCGTCGAAGGCGCGCTCGATCCAGCTGCAGTCTTCCTCGGTGACGGTAAGCGGCGGCAACAGCTTGATGGTGTGGCTGCCGTGACCCGCGACCTGGGTCAGGATCTTGTGATCCTTGAACAGCGGCACGGTGATGAGCTGGCAGAACAGGCCCTTGTTTGCGGTCTCGAGCACGTTCCAGGAGGCCCGCAGGCGCAATGACTTCGGCGGGCCGAACTCGATGCCGATCATCAGGCCCTTGCCGCGCACTTCCTTCATAAGCTCGTAGCCGGGCACCATGCGTGTCAGCGCCAGGCGCAGCTCGGCGCCGCGCTTGGCGGCGGACTCGATCAGCTTCTCGGACTCCATCACGTCCAGCGTGGCAATGCCGGCGGCCATCGCGAGATCGTTCTTGGAGAAGGTGGAGCCGTGCACCACCGCACGGTCCATCTGGTTGAAGATCTTGTCGAAGATGCTCTTGCGCGTCAGCACGGCGCCGACCGGCACGTGGCCGCCGGACAGCGACTTCGACAGCAGCACCATGTCGGGCTCGACGTTCCAGTGCTCGACCGCGAGGAAGCGGCCGGTGCGGCCCATGCCGGTCTGGATCTCGTCGGCGACGAAGAGCGTACCGTATTTCTTGCAGAGCGCGGCCGCGCCGGGCAGGAACTCGTCGGTGGGCATGTTGACGCCCTTGCCCTGGATCGGCTCGACGACGAAGGCCGCGACCTCACGCGAGGCCAGCGCCTTTTCGAGCGCGGCAAGATCGTTGAACGGAATCGAGGTGCAGCCCGGCAGCAGCGGCTCGAAGCCGGTGCGGAAGTTCGAATCACCCGTCAGCGACAGCGCGCCATAGGTCAGGCCGTGATAGCCATGGGCGCAATAGACGATGCCCGGGCGACCGGTGGCACCGCGGGCGAACTTGATCGCGGCCTCGACGCATTCGGCGCCGGAGTTGGCGAAGAACGCCTTGTCGAGATAGGGAACGTATTTCAAGAGCCGCTCGGCGAGCACGCCGGCGAGCGTCGAGACGTCGAACTGGACGAGATTGGGAAGGTCGGCATCGAGCACGCTCTTGAGCGCCTCGCGCATCACCGGATGATTGCGCCCGATTGCAAACACGCCAAAGCCGGACAAGAGGTCGAGATAGCGCGCACCGTCACGGTCGTAGAGGTACTGCCCCTGGCCCTTCTGGAAGCCGACATCGTAGCCAATCGTCTTGAGAACCCGAACGAACTGCTCGTTCAGATACCGATTATGCAGGGCGCTGCGCTGGGCCTGACGGTCCGCGAACAGCTGAGACATGTCTGGATTTAGGCTGTGCATCCGCTACATACTTCGGTTGAGGGCCGTCTCGTCAACTGAAAACGGACCGTTACTGAAAACGGTCTGTGCGGCCTTTTGCCCTTTTTCGGACCATCTTCGCAAGCACAGCTTTAGACCATGTTGCACTGCCAAGGAACTATCATGCGTTTAGCCCTTTACACCGGTATAATACTGGCTGGCGGTTACACCTGCCTTACTGCGGCGTTCGCCGCCGATCCCACCGGCGACTGGCGGGTCGCCGATGGCGTCGCCAACATCCGTGTCGCCCAGTGCAATGGCAGCGTCTGGGGCGCAGTTTCCTGGGAAAAGGTGCCCGGCGGACGCGACGAGTACAATCCGGATGCGTCAAAAAAGAACAGGCCGACGCTCGGCATGCCGACCCTGATCGACATGAAGAAGAAGCCCGGGGTCGATCTGTGGGAAGGACAGGTCTACAACGCGAAGGATGGTCAGCTCTACAGCGCAACCATCACGCCGGCTGGCGCCGACCAGCTCGAAATCAAGGGCTGCGTGATGGGCTTCCTCTGCGGTGGCGAGACCTGGACCCGCGTTGGCCCGCCGATCCCGGCAAGCCCCGCCCGGGGCCAAGGGCGCGCCGAAGTCGACCGGCACGGCGCCGAA
>NZ_LGHL01000278.1 GCF_001908205.1 Bradyrhizobium sp. NAS80.1 | reverse complement strand
CCTCTGGCCATGTCAGCCTCCTTTGGTTGACGACAGGCTATCACCTCCGGGCGACAATGGGCTGGTTATTGTTAGGGAGCAAAGAGCTGTGACTTCCGAAATTGGCCCTTCGCGACATATTGCGGTGCCACGCGTTTCGGTCGCAAGCGGGACGAAGCGGACATCGCATGTCGGTCATGATCGGTGGAGTTCGTCGCGAATGACCCGGACCGGACAATCCTGGTGCCAAGTCGGCCGCGCCGGTTCAATTGACCTAAATCAAAGCCGCACGGCTTAGGCGCAAGGGAACAGAACCGGGATTCAAACCGTCCGGAACCCTCGTCGCCATCAGGGTTCTTGATCGTTCCGGCCCGAATTAACTTGTGCGCTCTCCCGACAAGGCGCACCGTTTCGGCATCACCCGGACCCCTCGGCTTTTATCGGCGACTGAGAGTGTTGCGCTCCAACTTACGCCCATCGAGCGCCCCCCGCTGTTCGCACTGCACGTCGCTCATGATGTTGGCGCGCATTAGCCCGGGCCAGTCACTATAAGACTCATGGGGCAGGTCAACTCAAACGGAGAATGACCATGAGCGAAAACGTGACGTTAGGTCCGTTGCAGCCAGCAGCTGCTTTGAAGGCCTATGCGCAGATAGTCGTCAAGTTCTGGGAGAACCAAGAAACCGCGCTCGAAGACGTGAAGGAATTTGCGGACGGTTGGTTTGCCCGGCGTCGTGAGGGCATGCAAGCGGCGCTTGAAGCGGCCAAACACATTGGCGATGCCGAGACGCCCTCCGATATACTCCGGGAATATCAGGACTTGCTCAATCGCGAGATGAAACTGTTTGCGGAGGATGGGAGGGCCTATCAGCAACAAGTGCTGAGGGCCGGGGCTCACCTGAACGCACCGCCAGAAGCGCCAAAGACCGACGAGCGTCGGACCGGCTAACGCCCGGAGCGGTTCAAAGCCCTTATGACGCCGATACGCGCGAACATGGTTGGGCCGCCGAGGCTCTACTACTAGTCTATAGTCTAAGGACGAAGTGATCGAAAGGTGGCGTTATTTGCTGCTGCGGTGCACGAGTCCGTTCGTGGTGGATTCTGTTGAAAAAGGCAGCGGTTGCGACGCAGAGGTATCAGTGATTCAGTCTGTCTAATTGGCAGGACTGAAGATCATGATGGGGCATCGGCAAGTCGAACAGGCTGCGTTGTTCTATGAGTTCTCGCTCGAAAGGCATATTCCCGCCGACCACTTGCTCCGGTCGATCGATAGATTTGTCGACCTTGAACAGATTCGGCAAGACCTGGCGCATTTCTACAGCAGTATCGGTCGACCTTCGATCGATCCGGAGCTGATGATCCGGATGCTCTTGGTCGGTTACTGCTTCGGGATCCGATCGGAGCGGCGGCTGTGCGACGAGGTCCACCTCAATTTGGCCTACCGGTGGTTCTGCCGGCTGGGTCTGGAAGGGGCGGTGCCGGACCACTCGACATTCTCCAAGAACAGGCATGGCCGCTTCCGGGAGAGCGGCTTGTTCCGTCGCGTGTTCGAGAGCGTCGCTGCTCCGAGGAGCGACTGGTCGGCGGAGAAGGATTCGCAGTTGATGCGAGCCTGATTAAGGCCGATGCCAATCGGCAGAAGGGGATCGAAGGCGACAAGGGACTTCCGCCGGATGCCGCCGGCCATGCAGTAGATGGGTATCTGGCTGTCCTTGATGATGCTGCTTTCGGAGCAGCGACCGAGGTCACCCCGAAGTTCGTGTCGCCCTCCGATCCGGCGGCGCGCTGGACCGGGGCGCACGGCGGCCAAGCCTTCTTCGCCTACTCGACGAACTACCTGGTCGATGTCGAGGCGACCACAGCAATTCGGCAGGCGGAGGTGCTGGCCGCCAAGCGCATGATTGAGCGCTCGCTCGAACGGTTCGATCTCTACCCAAGCCGACTCCTCGGCGACAGCGGCTATGGCTCGGCCGAGATGCTCGGCTGGTTAGTTTACGAGCACGGCATCGAGCCACACGTCACAGTGTTCGACAAGTCGGCCCGCACAGACGGGATATTCTCGCGCGAGGACTTCACCTATGACCATTCGGATGACGTCTACCGCTGTTCCGGTGGTAAAGTTCTTACCACGACCCGAGCGCTGGTGAACGACGACGCCACGATGCGTTATGTCGCCAGCAAGCGCGATTGCGATTGATGCGCATTGAAGTCCCGGTGTTGCCCCAAGCAGCCTTCACGGAGAGTACCGCGCTCAATCTATGAGGGCGCTCGCGACATGGCCCGCCAGATCTCTAGGTCGTGGGAAGGACGCACCTCGCGCCGGCTCCGCAAGAAGATCGAGATGCTGTTCGCGCACCTCAAGCGCATTCTCAAGCTCGACCGTTTACGTTTACGAGGTCAAAACGGCGCGCGCGACGAGTTCATCCTCGCAGCCACCGCCCAGAACCTTCGAAAAATGGCCAAGCTGATCCCGATGCCTACCCCGAGGCTCGCATAGGGTCCGGTAGAGCAGTTCGGCCACATCGCGACGAGCCATTACAACAAAATACTGCCGGTCTTATTCAACGGAATCGGCCAGGAAGAGACATCGCACGGTGGTTTGACTGTGCGTGTGTCGCACGGTCAAAGTGGTCCGCGACGCGCTCACGAGCGCAGACCGTGACAAACGCAAGCTCTTGAAGATCGTAGGTGGCTGCACGATAATCCGCCTGCTGGACGGCGTGTCGCTCCGCAATCCGTGCAAGGATGCTGGAGGTATCCTGTAGCGGCCTTGATTACCGCAACCGCCACGCCTCTCGTCCCGACCTCATGCGCCTGTGCCCTGTCCAGATGCAAGGTCTCATTGTGATGTTGCAGCTTGACGCGCTGGCCGCAGAGTCCGCGGCCACCGACTAGACCGTCCTCAGACACTTTAGGGCGGGCGGTGGATCGAGAAGTCAACCCATTGGTCGAGGGAGGATATGCCATGTGGGATTCGTCAAACTATTCGCGTCGTCGCTTCCTTCATGCCGGCACGGCCGGAGTAGCGGCAAGCGTCGTCGCCGCGACAACGCCCGTTCGTGCGGCCACCGAGGCGGGCGTGCAAGCGCCACCTCCGACGGCCACGGCGCCGCGGATTCTGCGCAAGCCACCGCTGCCTGAATTGGAGCGCATCGCCAAATCCTACAACCTGGATCTCAACCGCGACGATCTGACGTCATTCCGCAACCTCATGGACGGTGTGCTCGCGTCGTACCGTCGCCTGGACCAGTTCGCAGAGCCGACATTGGCGGTGAAGTACCTGCGAGAGGCGGGGTTCCGTCCACCCCCCTCGGACAATCGGCTCAACGCTTGGTACTGGAGGTGCTCGATCAAAGGCGCAGCGACGGGGCCTCTTGCGGGCAAGAAAATCGCCATCAAAGACAATGTGTGCGTCGCCGGCATCCCGATGATGAACGGCTCCAACGTGCTGGAGGGCTACGTCCCTGACGTGGACGCGACCATTGTGACCCGCATCCTCGACGCCGGTGGGGAGATCGTCGGCAAGGCCGTGTGTGAGCATCTTTGCTTCTCGGGCGGCAGCCATACTTCCGATACCGGGCCCGTGCTCAATCCGCACGATCTGAAGCGATCTGCCGGAGGCTCCTCCAGCGGCAGCGCGGCGCTCGTCGTCGCCGGCGAGTGCGACATGGCCATTGGGGGCGACCAGGGAGGGTCGATCCGAATTCCCAGCGGTTGGTGCGGAGCGGTTGGCCATAAGCCAACCCAGGGGCTCGTGCCATACACAGGTGTCTTCCCAATCGAATTAACACTTGACCATACCGGGCCCATTGCCCGCACCGCCGGCGATGCCGCCCGGCTACTCGAGGTGCTCGCCGGGGCCGATGGGCTCGACCCGCGCCAACCGGCGGGATTGCGTACGGAAGAGTATACCAAGCAACTCACCGGGCATGCCCGCGGTCTGCGGGTCGGGATTGTCAAGGAAGGGTTTGGCTGGCCCAATTCCGAGCCCGATGTCGACGCCATGGTACGCGAGGCGGCGCAGCGCTTGACGCGAGCGGGGGCAACCGTGAGCGAGGTATCGATCCCGCTGCATCGCGACGGCATCCATATCTGGAACGCTATCGCCGTCGAGGGCGCCACGATGCTGATGGTCGCCGGCAACAGCATGGGAACCAACTGGAAAGGGCACTACACAACTTCGCTCCTGGACTTCTACGGCCGGAGCCGGCGGGTGCGCGCCAACGACCTCTCGGAGACCGTCAAGCTCGTCATTCTGCTCGGCCAGTACATGCAGGACAACTACCAGGGCCGCTACTACGCCAAGGCCCAAAACCTCGCGCGCGTGCTGCGCGCCGCCTACGATGAGGCACTCAACGGCGCCGATCTCCTGCTCATGCCGACGTTACCTTTGAAGGCCACGCTACTCCCAGCCCCGGACGCGAGCCGCGAGGACTACGTTGCGCGGGCACTCGAAATGATTTCCAATACTTGCCCGTTCGACGTTACTGGCCATCCTGCCGCGACGGTTCCGGCAGGCATGTCGGCAGGGCTCCCTGTCGGCATGATGCTGATCGGACGCCACTGGGAGGACGGCACCGTGTTGCGTGCGGCTGACGCGTTCCAGATCGTCGGGTAGACGCCAGTGGCGAATTGCCGGCTAAGAGCAACGCCGGCGTCCAAGGTTCGGAAAGAGGCCCGTGAGTTATCTGACGCGAGCCTCTGTAGCCGATGCTCGCGGGAGCGGTCGTGACGGGGGGGCGAGTTATTGCAATAGCCTGGCTAGGCGTGCGGCGAGTGCATGCCATATGCCCATGAAAGTTGCCAATGCGAGCAGATTACGTTGAGGCTTTGCGTAAAGACATGCTCGCGGTCATCGCCGCCAGCGCCTTTGCGCTGCGTGACACAATCGGCAAGAGCGCCTTTGACGAACGCGTCATGACGGCAATGGGCAAGGTGCCGCGGCATGAGTTTGTGCCAATCGAATTTCAGCCGTACGCGTATGCCAATATTCCGCTTCCAATCGGCTTCGAAAAGACGATCTCGCAGCCATTTATCGTCGCCCTAATGACCGATCTGCTCGACATCGAGGCCGACGACAGCGTTCTCGAAAGCCCCGAGACAGCGTAGAAACTTCCCGGGGCGAGGCCCTTTAGCTGCGAGCCGCCTTCGAAGTGCATGGTCGTAAGCAGCGAAGCCATGCCCGGGATCACCTTGGCCTGGAGCGTCACCTTTGCGCCCATCTCAATGGCGGTGCCCGCCACCTCGCCGTCGCCCTGAGCGAAATGAACGTCACCCGCGAAAAGCCCACAGCCGTCGATAAAGCAAGGAAACAGCAGCGTAGTGCCGACCACCGTCTGCTTGGTGTCGAGATTGCCGCCGTTCTCCCGTGGCGGAACGGTGCGAACACACTTGTCCTTCGCCGTACCATTGGGACCGCAAAGATCCGCCGGCAGGGCATCAACCGGCTGAGGGGTCAACGCCGCGCCGCCCGCGTCAGCGAGCGCCTTCTCCCGTTTGAGCCACGTCTCAAGCTCAGGCTCGCCCGGCAAGACGCCGATCGTGCCCATGAACGCATTCATCGGAACGGAGATTCCCGGCAAATCCTTCGAACGCGCTTCAAGACGCGTCAGGTTCCAGTGCACGATGAAAGGATCGCGGAAGACATCACGCAAGAAGCCAAATCCAGGCACGATCGTAGTGTAACCGAAATCGTCGGGCTCGATGTCCACCACGGTAACGGCGAGTGCGTCGCCCCGTCTCGCTCCTTCAATGTAGACGGGCCCGGTCAGCGGATGCACGAGGTTGAGGTTGGCGGCCGCCACATCCTGCGCCGTTG
>NZ_LGHL01000277.1 GCF_001908205.1 Bradyrhizobium sp. NAS80.1 | reverse complement strand
GGCCCGCATAATCCGCTGAACCGCCGGATACGGACCCGTATGTCCGGTGGTGTGGGAGGGGCGGCGTCGCGAGACGCCCCCCTATCCCGATTTGGGCCGGCCGATCGATTGATCGCATCGCGTCAGGACACGAGCCAGCTGAAGAATGCGATCGCGGCCCAGACCAGGCCTCCGATCCAGGCCAGCGTCACGATGCCGATGGTCGCGAGAAGAGCGACGCCGAAAGGGCCGGATCGTTCTCGCTGTGCCGGGACTTGAGCCTCGGTTGCTGCTTCTTGCGTCATGACGGCCACCCACGCTTTCTCTCGCCGTTGGGAGCGGGTTGAGGGCCTGTTTAGCGGAGACGCCGGGCGCCGGCCGTGACGCAATTCACAGTTGCGCCGGAATGAGCGAAAGCAGCAGGGAAACTACCCCGCATTCACACGGACGAAATTGCCATCCGCTTGTCCGGATCAGCCGGGTAGGGTGTCAGCCGCATGTGCACCAAGTATGATCCACAGCGCGAAGCCGAGGCCGCAATGAAGCGCCGCGGCCGCCGAAGACGCCGACCGGCAGCGACTCATTCAACTGGCCTTAGCGTGGCATGAGCTCGCCCGCGGTCAACGCGCCGAGCGGACGGACTGAGCGCACTCTCCGGGAAATCTCGCGTTGTCGCGCCGCCGCTCACTGCGACCAGCGTTGCGATGTCCGCCCGTTTCACTCGTTCTCACAGACGTTCGCCGGCTATGACCGCCCCCTGATTGCGCGCACAATCTTTTCGAGATTGCCTGGAAATTTCTTGGCCATTCCGGCGTGTTCAAGGGCGAGCACAAGGAGTCAGGCCACTTCATCCTGAACAGGATCGATCGCCTGATGCTGCGCGGAGAGCGGCGCAGATTGCTCTTGCCGAACGCTGCGATCGATGCCTACCGGCTTCGGCCCGCGCTCGTGTCGCTTAAATCCATGAACGATCCGGCCAAGGGAAACTCGACATTAAGAAATGCTCGGCGCCATCTTTTGCGCACGCGATTCGCGTCGCGCGAACGAAGCGGAGTTGGAACGAGAACAAATGAATCCCTGCGGGGCAGGAAGGGCGAGAGCTACCGCAACGATGCGACCAAATTTCAGTTTCGTCTTTGCCGCGTTAAACCTTTGATTGTTGCGCGGTATTGCGCCGCTTCAGGAGCATCTCGTGAAATTATTCTTGGCAGCACTACTCCGCCTTGCGGAGATTCAGCGTCGCCAGAAGTCCGTGACCGGCCGGTATATTATTGGTGGGGATGTCACACTTGCGACCGTCACGCGCGACTGTGTGAGGCAACGCGCGGTACTTGGCTGGCCGGAGGATGTGGCCGGCAAGCCGGTGAGGCCGCGAGGAGAGGTGCGCATGCGTCGCACGTTGGCTTATGCAATGAAACCCAGTAGACTTGCGCGTCCTGGGCGAGCCGCCCGGAGCAACGTTGCTCCCCCTGGTTGATTGGAGGAATCCTTGTCATGAGAAACTGGATCGGCGTGGCGCTCGTCGCAGGTGTAGCGTCGTTGGCATCGACGGCATTACTGACGACCGCCGAGGCGGCGCAGCAGCAATTCGTCAGCCAGAGAGCAGAGTGTTGCAGAACTGTCGATTTTACCCCGCGTCGCCGACACGTTGCGCGCTACAGAAACGTTGATCGTTCATATATGGGCTTCCACTATCGCCCCTATCAAATCTACTCATGCGCTTATGCGCAGCCGTACTACTCTCGATCATATCCATGCTACGGGCCTGTGCGGTATGCGTACGGGTTCAAGTACGGTCCGTTGTGGTGGTGAAGACGAAGCATACCGCTGCGCTTAGGGATGGAGGTGCTGTTGCACACCGGCCGACGCCGAGAGGCTTGGCTGGCAGCACCTGACGAAAGATGGCTTTGTCATCACCACCAAGAAGTCACAAGGCCGCGTTGAATTATGCATCGCGACTTGGCACGGCTTCATCGCCGAGTGCCCGAAGGACGGACCCGCCTTCATTGCAACCATTCGCGGCCGCGAGCGGCGAGAAAGCCTTCTCGGCTTGGATAAGCGAAGCGGCAGCAGAGGCCCCCCCGAATCGTCGCCTCGCGGTCTGCGCAAGTCGGCGTGTCGTCGGCTGGATAGCGGTCGTCGAGGTCGATAGCTTGGTGACGCGCGATCGTATTCAAGCTGCGGTCAGACGTCTCAGGGAGCTCTACGACCTGACCTAGAGCTCTTCAACACCGGCCAGCGTCGACTGGCATGGTAGGCAGGCCTTGCGCATACGCGCGAAAATATCGCCGTAGTGATGGGGTGCAGCGCACTTCGGGAACGCTTGTAAAAACTCGTCCTGGTCCATCCATCTGGGCAAAAGCCAATCCGAGTCTTCGGTCCCTACCAGGTTGAACTCGTAAGAGTCGAGCTTGGAAAGGTGGCGTAGACATTCGCTGATCTTGGCTATCCCCTCCTCGTCACAGTGGTACTCAATGCTGAGTGCTCTGATTGGTGTCGAGAGGCCGTTTAGAACTTCGACCTCAAAACCCTCGACATCGATTTTGCAAAACGACGGGACGCCATGCTTTGAGATTTCAGCGTCAAGGGTGGTGACGGGAACAGCAATTTTGCCGGTAAGGTTCGATAGTTGCCAATTCGGTTTTAGGCTGGCCATTCCGGTCGAAGTGGTGAGAAACAATTCGGCTGAGCCTGGGCGCGCCCCAACGGCGCTCTGAACAACGGTGATCCGGTTTCCCCTAGCGCGGACTTCCCGCGCCAGATCCGGCTGTGGTTCGAAGGCAACGACCCGAGCACCCAGGTCAAGCATGAGTTCCGATCGGGCGCCAATGTTGGCGCCAACGTCGAAGGCCAAGTCTCCCGGGTTGATAAATTCGGCGAGCAGGCGCCTGTGGCCACTCAAATCTTCACGAGTCAGCAAGCGATGAATTGCCCTTGCGGGCTTATAGATGCCAAGAGAAATCGTCAGGTGTTTGATGGCTGAAAGGCTCATTTCTCGCCCTCGCAGGTCACAACGCTACCACGCGAATGGCCTTCAGTGGAAGCGATGAGCAAATTAACCGGCAGTGTCTACAACGCCGCCGGCGAAGCGTGACTTCGCGCCCCTAACGCGCGCACAGGCTTGGCAAAAAAATCCTGCACCCCTCCGCGGGCCCGTACGCCCCTCAAGCGGCCTCTGTGTCCGCGACGCCCGCCGGGGCCCAGTTGCGCCCGACTTTAAAAATATATGCGGATCGGTACAAAAATCGGCGAGGCCCCGGAGGGGGACCGGGACCTCGTTGCACTAGGAATGTCAACACGGGGATCGTTGACCTGACACCAATCCCTCCCTTGCTCGTTCGTTCCTAACGACCGGCCGCCCTTCGGATCCGCCGATCAGCGGCCGGTCCCCTTGGCCGGGGGCCTCGCCGCCAGGGGGGCTTTGGGGGGGTGACGGCGGGGCCACGCGCCCATTTGCGGGCCGCGCATAGGCAACGGTCGCCGCGGAAGACCGTTCCTTCGAACCGCGTCGGCCTCTGCCCCCTGACGATCGCCACATCGCTTGATCAAAACCCGAATTTGTAGTATTTTCCTCGGATAAAACTACAAACCGAGGTTAAGGCTATGGCAGGTCAAGAGAAGCGCCAGCGAAAGCCCGCAATCGGTTACACAAGGACCAGCTCGGCTGCGAACGTCGGCGACGACAAGGACAGCGTGCCACGCCAGCGCAAGGCCATCGAGGCATACGCCAAGCGCGCCGGCTATCGCATCGTGTCCTGGTTCGACGATCCTGCTGTGAAGGGCGAGGACGCCATCGACACCCGGCCCGGCTTCGCGGCTGCGCTGGAGCGGATCGCCGGCAATGGTGTGAGAACGATCATCGTCGAGACCGCCAACCGGTTTGCGCGTGACCTGATCGTGCAGGAGACGGGCTTCAAGCGTCTGCAGGCGGAGGGCATCACCCTGATCGCCGCCGACAAGCCGGACTCCTTCGTCGACGACACCCCGACCGCTGTTCTGGTGCGCCAGATCCTCGGCGCCGTCGCTCAATTCGACAAGGCGATGACCGTAGCCAAGCTTCGCGGCGCCCGTGAGCGCAAGCGCCGCAAGACCGGCGCGAGGGTAGAGGGTCGCAAGACGCTCGCCGAAAGCCATCCCGAGGCCGTTGCGATGGCCCGCCAGTTGCGTGAGCAGAGCCCGCGGATGTCATTGCGCGAGATCAGCGCGGCACTGGCGTCGGAAGGCATCGTGACGAAGCCCGGGAAGGGTAAGAAGCGGCCAGGCGGCGTGCCCTACACCGCCTCGGCCGTGGCCTCGATGCTGGCGGCCTAAAGGATGGCAGACACGTACAAAATGACGATCGCGAAGCGCGCGCAGAAGGCCGCCAGCAAGGCCGCCTAGACCATCCTGATCAGCACCCGCCTCGACGGGCCGCACCATGGCGGTCCGTTTTGCGCGCGGACTCAATTGAGGCGACGGCGTAGCTTCGCGATCATCTCCCGCAGATCGTTTGCGTACTCCTCGATGATCCGCAGAATCTCGTCCGAGCGCGAGGGCTTGGGACTGCGCGGACCTGGTTCGTCGGGCTTGCTCATGGGGGTTAGTTGTTCGAGGAAAACCAGAAGGACCGTTGAGCTAGATCAACGGGTCTCGACGGCCCGGCACCTCGGCGGCCCTTTCGCTTGGTCGCCCCTGCCAGCCGCGAGCGCGGCCCGCCCGTGCGCTGCCGCGACCTCGACCTTGGTCGCGACACCGGCAAGCGCAAAGGCCTCTCAGCGGCCGGTGGTCAGCCGCGGCGGGATCTGGGACATCATCCAGAGCTCGATCGCAGCCAGGATCGCGACCGCCGCGCCGAT
>NZ_LGHL01000276.1 GCF_001908205.1 Bradyrhizobium sp. NAS80.1 | reverse complement strand
GCTGCCAAACCAAGTCTGGTCGATCCGAACCCGGCTCCTGATCGAAAGACGGACCCGCGACCTTGCCCTTTTCAACCTTGCGATCGACAGCAAGTTACGTGGTTGCGACGTCGTCGCCTTGAGGGTCAAAGATGTCGCTCCGAATGGCTATGCGGTCGATCGTGCGACCGTCCGACAGACGAAGACCGGGAGACCGGTCAAGTTCGAGTTGACGGATCAAACCCGGCAAGCAGTTGACGACTTCTTGAAGGACGCCGGCAAGAGCCGAGGTGAGTATTTGTTCACTGGGCGCCGTGTCCGCGATCGGGCGACGACAACCCGCCAATATGCTCGCCTTCTTGCCAACTGGGTGGGAAGCAGCGGGCTTGGCCCGAGGGTGTTTGGCACCCACTCCCTGCGGCGGACCAAGGCACCGCTGATCTACCGCCGCACGGGGAGTTTGCGAGTCGTCCAGCTTTTGCTTGGCCACACCAAGATCGAAAGCACGGTCCGATATCTCGGCATCGAGGTTGACGACGCGCTCGCGATTGCCGAACAAGTTGATGTCTGAATCACCAGGGCAGAGCGGACATGCTCTGCCCATCTCCCATCAGGCGCTTCGGGCCATAAGGCGAAATCCCCAGCGCCTCCCGGAATATTTTCCGCAAACTCGGTCAGCCCAGCTGTCGTTTCGATAGGGCCGATAGGCGAAATCATCCTGTGGGGGGTATTGCGCGTTGGTACTGCCGGAGACCCAGCGTACAGATGTGCCGGACAGGAGTTGTTGACCATGACGCAACAGCGGCCAGTTCGGATCGAGCGCAGGTTATCGGCAATACTGGCGGCCGACGTGTCCGGCTATTCGCGACTAATGCACGAAGACGAAGAGGCTACGCACGCCAAACTGATGACGCTCCTCGCCAGCGGCGTCGAGGCCGCAATCGCGGAACACGGCGGTCGCATCGTGAAGAACACCGGCGACGGGTTCTTGGCAGAGTTTCCAAGTGCCGTCGAAGCGATTCGGGCGGCGATGCAATTCCAAGCGCGCGTGCGCGAACTGACCACCGGCGGCCCGGAGGACAGACGTATCGCTTTTCGGGTGGGCGTCAACATTGGTGATGTAATCGTCGAACCCCACGACATCTTTGGCGATGGAGTCAATATCGCGGCACGGCTCGAGAGCGTCGCAGCACCCGGCGGCATCTGCATCTCCTCGGCTGCCTACGATCAAGTCCAAGGCAAGTTCCGGGATAGGTTCACCGATCTGGGCGAGCAGAACCTCAAAAACATCGGCCGTCCGGTTCGGGCCTATGCCGTGGTTTTGGATGACTCCAGCCGAGCGACGAACTCTCGGCGCGCGGGATCAATCGCACTTGCACCACCTCACCTCTCTATCGTTGTGTTGCCTTTCGCCAACCTCAGCGGCGATCCACAGCAGGATTACTTCGTCGATGGTGTGACCGAGAGCCTGACTACGGATTTGTCACGTATCAGTGGCTCATTTGTTATCGGCCGACACACTGCATTCACCTACAAAGGTAAGGTGATCGATCTCAGGCAGATCGGTCGTGAGTTGAACGTTCGCTATGTGCTTGAAGGCTCGGTACAGCGAAGCGGCAAGCGGCTTCGGGTGAACGTGCAGCTCGTGGACGCAGAAACCGGGGCGCATCTTTGGGCCGATCGTTTTGACAAACCGATTGCCGATCTTTTCGATATGCAGGACGAGATCGTATCCCATCTCGCCAATGCGCTAAATGCTCAGCTGACGGAGCTCGAGGCCCAGCGGTCAGAACGATCTACGCATCGCGGTTCAATGGACCTGTGCTTCCAAGGTAAAGCTTCGTGGAATAAGGGGTGGACGCCTGAACATATGGCACAAGCGCGCGCTTTTTTTGAACAGGCGCTATGCCTCGATCCCGGAAATATCGAGGCGATGGTCGGCATTGCGGTTGTCGATCTTGTGGTTGGAACTAGCTTCTTTACCGACCAACGAACCGCGCATCTTGTGATGGCCGAGGCCGCGCTGGGAAGGGTGCTGTCCCTCGCGCCGAATCATGCCTTTGCCCACTTAGCCTTCGGCGGTGTGCTCATGTGTAGTTTCCGAGCCGCTCAGGGCGTTGCGGAGTGCGAACGAGCGTTGGCGCTGGATCGAAATCTAGCTGAAGCGCACGCGTTAATCGGCTGGGCCAAGTATTTTATGGGGCGCGGAGCAGAGACCGAGACTCATGTCAGTGAAGCATTTCGTCTCTCTCCTCGCGATATCCTCAGCTTCCAGTGGTCGATGATGGTCGGCTTCGCCAAGTTGCAGGTTAGCGAGGACGCCGAAGCACTCGGCTGGTTCCGCCGCAGCATCGAAGCCAACCGTAATCATCCCACCTCGCATTTTGGGCTAGCTGCTGCGCTCGCGCTTCTCGGGAAGCAGAAAGAGGCGCGGGCTGCCGTGAATGTGGGGCTTGCGCTGAATCCGACGTTCACTATCAAACGCTTCAAGAGTTTCTCAGTAAGCGACAATCCGGCGTTTCTCGCAGGTGCCAAGCGCGCAGTAAAAGGGTTTCACTTGGCCGGGGTGCCGGAGGGGTGATGTCGGAGATGGGTCACAAGCGCCGGTCGAAGGTCATGGCAGAGTGGTCCGCTCAGCTCCGGAGAATAGACCTAACCTAGCGGTCGAACGGCTTCGCATTTGGGCCATAACCGGAAGCCAGCTAAATCTGTTACCTCTTGGCGATCAGAACGCCATCGTCCAACGCGGGGAACGGCCAGTCCATCACCCGTCAGCACTGTTCGCCGCCCAAGCGTCCCTATCGACGAACGCGCGGGTCCAAGTATGACAATGGCATGACAGGCGGAATGCGCCAAAGGCTGGCTGACCCTCATATTAGATATGAGTGGAACCGAAGATCGGTGCTACGCAACGCGGGTGGAGAAGAGCACCTTTTGCAGCTTCCGTACTTTCGCGCTGCAACTGCATCGATACTGCCGTTTGCACTGACTCTCTTCCCTTACTCGCCGCGCTCATGTCGCGGGCAAGCCCCCCAAAATTGATCCGTTCGTGTCTATGAGGACTCAAGCTTGAGCCGACGTACAGTTGGAATGTCCGAGTTTGCGAGTGAGTTGGATCTCATCGCGAGTAGCGAAAGCAGATCTAAACATATGTTAAGGCCGCCGTTCCGCACCGCCCGGAATGAAGAAGGCGGAGGATCCCTCACCGCGGGTCATCTCCAGTGACGCATCCGGGCGAGTTGCGTAACTGCCTTCTGGCAACACTGCCGGTATCGGATCTCGATCTGTTGCGGCCCGCGCTGGAGACGGTCGCGCTCGATCAGGACGCGATCCTTGCGCGAGCGGGAAACGAGATCGACTATGTCTTCTTCCCTCGCAGCGGCGCCATCTCGCTGATGATCGACATGGCGGACGGGGAGACGGTCGACACCGCCGTAGTCGGGCGCGAGGGGGCACTTGGCCTTCTTTCGGTGCTCGGGCCGTCACCTTCGGCCACTACCGCGGTCGTTCGTGCAGCGGGCACCGCCTCGCGAATCCCCGCGTCGCGATTTCACGCCGCTTTCAACCGGAGCCCTGCGATCCGGCACGCGGTCCAGATTCACGTCACAGCGATGCTGATGAAGTTTCAGCTCGGCATGGCCTGCAATGCACTGCATCCGGTCAAAGCTCGCATGGCCCGCTGGCTACTCCAGTTTCGCGACCGCATCGACCACGACGTTCTTCCGCTCACGCAGGAGGCCCTGTCGCAAATGCTCGGTGTGCGACGAACGACGGTGACGATCCTGATACGCGATCTGCGCGCATCCGGAGCGATCAAATCTGGTCGACGAGGCAAAATCGAGATCGACCGGTTGCGACTCGCGGCCGCGGCGTGCGAATGCCACGGCACTATGCGTCTCGAATTCGAGAAGATCTTCGCGATGAATACGGCCCGACCTATCTCATTGGCTGTGCCGGATGAAGGGCGTATCCCCTGAAGGGAAGCGTGGTTTTGCATCACAGTAAATCCAGTTGCCCATGTCGCAGATGGGTCTTGGCCGTGTAAAAACGGCTTTACAGGGCCGTCGGCCTTGAAGCCCAAACTGGGCCGGCCTCAGGCCGTGATCGCGGTGATCAGCGGCCTGATCCCGAGGATATTC
>NZ_LGHL01000275.1 GCF_001908205.1 Bradyrhizobium sp. NAS80.1 | reverse complement strand
GCATTTTGTCCGACGAAACAATTCAGCAGCGCACGAAACCATTTTCCGCTTTTCGTGCAGACGTCCCGAAACGTTGGCTCATTAACACTTTGGTCCAAGGAAACGCCGCTCGGTTGCGGCGCTACGGGGAGCAAGTCAATGCCGAACGTCATCGCCATCAACGCCCAGGCCAGCCAGGGCATCATTGCCGCTCAGGCGACTTCGGACGACATGCTTCTGGAAAGCATTGCCGACGGCAACCGGACGGCCATGCACATCCTCTATTGCCGGCACAATGTTCGGGTTTACCGATTCATCCTGCGCATCGTGCGCGACGCCACCACGGCGGAAGACCTGGTCAGCCAGGTGTTCCTCGACGTGTGGCGGACCGCCGGCCAGTTCCAGGGCCGTTCGCAGGTCTCGACCTGGCTGCTCTCGATCGCCCGCTTCAAGGCGCTGACCGCGATGCGCCAGCGCCGCTTCGAGGACATTGACCAGGAGGACGTGCGCCAGATTCCTGACGATTCCGACACGCCGGAGAGCTCGCTCGACCGTAACGACACCAGCGCGATCCTGCGCGCCTGCGTCGCAAAGCTGTCACCCGCGCATCGCGAGATCATCAACCTCGTCTACTACCATGAGAAATCGGTGGAGGAGGTCGGGCAGATCATCGGCATCCCCCAGAGCACGGTGAAGACGCGGATGTTCTATGCCCGCAAGCAGCTGGCCGATCTGCTTAAGGGCGCCGGGGTCGATCGCTTCGCCGCCTAAAGCTCAGGATTTCAATGGGATAGGACTGGATTTCCTGGCCCTGTCGCGGACACGGAAGTGTTACCGCCGACGAAACAATTGAAACAAAGCACAACATCAGCCGGAAAAACTTCCCTCCTATAAAGCTCGCATACGGTTTTGGTTAAACCTCCCAAGGACCTCCAACGACCCGGACGGGATGCCCCCCTCCGGGTCGTTTTGTGTTTGGGGGGGGCCGCGGGCATGAGCCGCCGCGGAGTCAGCATGCCTTTCCGCGAGGCGACCAGAACGTTTTGGCGCGCCTCTTGAGTGAGCCGGGCACCTCTCTCTCATTCCCTCCCCCCTTGCGGGGGAGGGGCAGGGAGGGGGGTAGCCCCAAGCAAGATCGGAGTTCGTGGCTACCCTTCTCCCCAGCCTTCCCCCGCAAGGGGGAGGGAGCGCACCTTCAATGCGGCCACAGCTACTCCCCGGCGAAACAGCCGCTCCGTCACAAACGTGTGACGCTGCGTAACATCAGGCGCATCCGGCCCGAAACAATCGTGACCTCCTTCACGAGTGCCCCATGCTCGACCTGATCTTCGCCGTCCTTGCCGGCGTCCTCACCATCGCCGCGCCCTGCACACTGCCGATGCTGCCGATCCTGCTCGGCGCTTCGATCGGGCGCGCCGGAAATCTGCGCCCGGCGATGATCGCGCTCGGCTTCGTCATCTCGTTCTCGGCGGCCGCGCTGCTGCTCGGCGCCGTCACGCGGCTGTTTGATTTCGATCCGAACGTGCTGCGCTCGGCGGCTGCGATCCTGCTGCTCGGCTTCGGCCTGTTGATGCTGTGGCCGGCACCGTTCGAGTGGCTGTCGATCCGCCTCAATGGCTGGCTCGGTCTCGGCGCAGCAGGTGGCGCGCAGCGCGAGGGCGCGCTCGGCGGTCTCGTGCTCGGCACCACGCTGGGCCTGGTCTGGACGCCCTGCGCGGGCCCGGTGCTCGGCTCGATCCTGACCCTGGTTGCGACCTCGAAGAATCTCGCCTGGGCCGGCACGCTGCTGGTCGCCTACGCCATCGGCGCAGCCATCCCGATGCTGGCGATCGCCTATGGCGGGCAGGCCGCAACCACGCGCGTGCGCAGCCTCGCGCGCATCTCGCCGCGCCTACAGCAGGGCTTTGGCGTCGTCGTGATCGCGTTCGCGGTTGCCGCCTACTTCCAATACGACACGCTGATCGTGGCGTGGCTCACCGGATTCTATCCCACCGGCCAGATCGGCCTGTGACCATCCCTCATCTTCACCGGAGGACGCTTCCATGACTTTCAAACTGCTCACTGTCTCCGCCGCGCTGATCGGCATCGCCGTGACCGGCGCCGTGATCCCCGGCATCTGCGACGAGGCCGCGCGCGCCGTGCCTGCTGTCACCGCCGCCGCAAGCCAGCAGACCGCGCCCGACTTCGCCGGCATCACCAACTGGTTCAACTCCAAGCCGCTGAGCATCGCGGACCTCCGCGGCAAGGTCGTGCTGGTCGATTTCTGGACCTATGGCTGCGTCAACTGCGTCAACACGCTGCCGCACGTCACCGACCTCTATGCCAAATACAAGGACAAGGGCCTCGTCGTGGTCGGCGTGCACACGCCGGAATTCCCGTTCGAGCGCTCAGCCTCCAACGTGCAGGCCGCGCTGAAGCGTCACGGCATCACCTATCCGGTTGCGCAGGACAATGATTCCAAAACCTGGAACGCCTACCGCAACCAGTATTGGCCGGCGCAATACATCATCGACCAGACCGGCAAGATCGTGTTCCAGCACGAGGGTGAGGGCCGTTACGACGAGATCGACCGCACCGTCGGCCGGCTGCTGAATGCCAATAGCTGATCCCGCACGGAGATCACGCGGCTGGTTTGACTTGTCACCCTTGTTGCTTGACTCCACGGACCCGTCCGTGGAGTTTCGCGGCGACGAAAATCAGCCGCCGCAATGGACGACGCGACCACCAGCAACGACATCCGCCTTCGTGAAGGCTCCTCGATCGCGCAGCGGCTGGTCATGTCCGGCTTTGCGGCCGCCGTCGCACTCTGCTTTACGCCCGGCCTGTTCACGCACGACACCCTGGAGGTGATCATATCGGTGGTCGCGCTCCTTCTGGGAGCGGCGTTCGTCGGCGGCATCATGCTGGCGCCGGCCGTGGTGTGGATCATCACGCCGGACGAGATCCTGATCGGGCAACAACGCCCGTTCGGGAAGCTTCGCACCAGGATCGTCACAAGAGACGACGTCACCGGACTGCAAGTTCCCGGCAGCAAGAGGGCGAAAGCCCGCTTCCAACTGGCCTTCACGCTGGCCTCGGGGGAGCGCCTGACCTCCCCGCCGATCTCCGATGTCACCCATGTTCGCGAAACGGTGGCTCGGATCGCCGAACAGTTCGGCGTTCCCAACGTCGAAGCACCGGTCAATCCGCTCGATGCCAGCAATCCCGAGATGCATCTCGGCGAGCCCCTCGAGCCGTTTTCCGCAAGGGACATCCGGATCGTTGCACTGACCGCTGTCGCAATGAGCGCCGTTCCCTACGCCTACAAGCTCTGGCGTGGCCTGTCGCCCGGCCCAGTCGACATCATGCTGTTGCCGATCGGCGCGATCGCCGCGTTCGCCGTGCACAGATACGCCAACCTCGTGACCGGCGCCTTCTGGATCATCCGGCAAGGCGATATCCGCGTCGAGCGTCTGTGGGGCGACGGCAAGCCGCGCACGGACTATATCGAGGGGCGCGACGTGAAGACGATCACGGTCGAGCGCCGCGGCCGGTCCGAGGACGAACACTGCATCGTTGTGATCCGAACGCACTCAGGCCAACGATTTCGCAGCCCCCGCATCGGCTCAAGGCTCGAAGCCCGCGCCGTGGGGACCGAGATCGTCCGGCGCCTCGGGATCGCGCCGGAGAATAACCAGATCTGACACCGCCCGCCCCGCCCCGGACGTTGAGGGTACTGCTTTTCGCGCCATGCTCTGTTCGTGGCACTGCCGGGTTTGTCAAAAAACCAAAGCATTCTCGTGACATACCTGCCGGGCTCGCCATCAACTTGCCATGAACTTGCCTCTGAGATTTGATGGTTCCGAATGATTTGCGCTGTGGCAGCGGGGAGAGCTTGAAATGACGGATTTTCGTCGCCTGACCGGGATGTTCATCGCCGCCCTTGGTCTGGTCCTGTCCACCTCTTATGCCTCCGCGCAGCAGCCCGACCGGGGCGATGAGCCGGGCCTGATCGCCGACGATGCCTACCAGCTCGACCCGGAATGGCAGAAGCAGGTCGTCTATTTCCGCACCACTGAAGCGCCGGGCACGATCATCGTCTCGACCGCCGAACGGCACCTCTATCTGGTGCAGCCCGGCGGGCGCGCGATCCGCTACGGCATCGGCGTCGGCCGCGACGGCTTCCAGTGGCAAGGGCTGGTGACCATTACCAACAAGAAAGAATGGCCGGACTGGACGCCCCCGCCGGAGATGATCCAGCGCCAGCCCTATCTGCCGCGCTTCATGGCCGGCGGCCCCGGCAATCCGCTCGGCGCCCGCGCCATGTATCTCGGCACCACCGTCTACCGCATCCATGGCACCAACCGTCCCGACACGATTGGCACCAAGGTGTCCTCGGGCTGTTTCCGTCTCGTCAACAATGACGTCGCCGATCTCTACGATCGCGTCCCTGTTGGCACCAAGGTGGTCATCCGGCAGAAGCCCGAACTCTGAGAGTTATCGTTTGAGCATGGTCTTTTCGGAAAACCGCTTCGCACTTTGCGCTAACGCGGCCCTCCGGTTCCGGATCATGCTTCCCGCCCTCGTTCCAACTCCTTTTCCCGATTATTTCGAGAGAGAGATATCATGCGCACATTCCGAGGCGGCCTGCTCATCGGGCTCGCGGTCGCCGTGCTGGTTGCGGCTCTGGCCATCATCTATGAATTCTACGACACCCGCACCCTGAAGCGCACGGTTCGCCGCGGCGAAGTGCTGTGCGGCGTCAACAAGGGCCTGCCGGGCTTCTCGATCCCGGACGAGAAGGGCAACTGGACCGGCTTCGACGTCGATTTCTGCCGTGCGGTCGCCTCGGCGATCTTCAACGATCCGAGCAAGGCGAAGTTCGTGCCGCTCGACGCCAGCGAGCGCTTCAAGGAATTGCAGAGCCGCAAGGTCGACATCCTCTCGCGCAACTCGACCTGGAGCATGGCGCGTGAGCTCGACTACGACCTCTATTTCCCCGCGGTCGCCTATTACGACGGCGCAGGCTTCATGGTGCCGCGCTCGCGTAACAAGGAGACCTCGCTGGACCTGACCGGCAGCAAGGTCTGCGTGCAGGCCGGCACGACGACGCTGCTCAACCTCGCCGACTACTTCCGTGCCAACAACATGAAGTTTGAAGAGGTAAAGTTCGACAAGCTCGACGACGTCGTGAAGGCCTACGACACCGGCAAGTGCGATACGCTCACCGCCGACGTCTCCCAGCTCTACGCGCTGCGGCTCAACCTCTCCAAGCCCGGCGACCATATGATCCTGCCGGACATGATCTCCAAGGAGCCGCTCGCTCCCGTCGTGCGCCAGCGCGACGATGACTGGATGATGATCGTGAAGTGGACGCTCTACGCGATGATCAACGCCGAGGAGCTGGGGGTCACCTCGGAGAACATCGACGAGGCCCTGAAGTCGAAGAAGCCGGAAGTGATGCGCCTGGTCGGCACCGAAGGCAATTACGGCGAGCAGCTCGGACTCACCAAGGACTGGGCCGTCCGCGTCATCCGCCACGTCGGCAATTACGGCGAGATGTACGAGCGCAACATCGGCGAGAAGTCCAAGCTGAAGATCCCGCGCGGGATGAACCAGCTGTGGAATGCAGGTGGCGTGCAGTACGCGCCGCCGATGCGTTAATAGTCTTCGGCCTCAGCCACGCTCTCAATCATCATGCCCGGGCTCGTCCCGGGCATCCACGTTTTTGGAGCTGTAGCCCGCATGAGCGAAGCGACATGCGGGGCCGCGCGACATTCCCGGATGTCGCTTCGCTCATCCGGGCTACGCGCTCCTCGCAATGAGGAGCTTGGGGCGCGCGCTCTCCACACTCTCAACTGTCATCGCCCGGCTTGACCGGGCGATCCAGTATTCCGAGACGTCAATCGTATGCGGAGGAGCCACGGCGTACTGGATCGCCCGCCTTCGCGGGCGATGACACCCAGTGTGACGTGACGGTACGCCTCAATACCCCCGCGCGCGGGCGAGCTGCTCGGTGTGGTAATTCGCGTCGCCGAACAATTCCTCGCAGACGCGCGCGCGCTTCATGAAGAAGCCGATGTCGAACTGGTCGGTCATGCCCATGCCGCCATGCATCTGCACGCCTTCCTGCACCGCGCGCGTGGCGGTGGTGCCGGCGCGGGCTTTTGCCACTGCGACGGCTGACGCTGCCTTGGCGACGTCCGTATCCAGCGCCTGGAGCGCCTTCATCGTGGCGGCGCGGGTGATCTCGATGTCGACATAGAGCTGCGCGGCGCGGTGCTGGAGCGCCTGGAATTCGCCGATCAGCTTGCCGAACTGCTTGCGGCTCTTCAGGTACTCGACGGTGCGGCCAAACACCTCGTCGCTGAGGCCCACCATTTCGGACGCAACCGCGCCGCGGCCGATATCGAGCACACCGTCGAGCAGGGCCGCGCCCTGGTCGACCTCGCCGAGCACGCTGTCGGCATTGACCTCGACGTTGGCGAATTCAATCCGTGCCGCGTTGTGCGCGTCCACCATGATGGTGCGCTCGACCGCGACGCCCCTGGCCTTGGGGTTGACCAGGAACAACGTCAGCCCCTCGCGCTCGCCGGCGGAGCCAGCGGTGCGCGCGGCAACGATGAAGAGGTCCGCGACATGGCCGTCAACGACCAGCGCCTTGGCGCCGCTGAGCTTGAAGCCGTTGCCGGCGCGAACGGCCTGGAGGTTGGTCTGGAGCGGGCGATGCTTGGCGCCCTCGTCGATCGCAAGCGTTGCGAGCAGCGAGCCGTTGGAAATCTTCGGCAGATACTCCGACTTCTGCGCGGCATTGCCGCCACGGCTCAGCGCCGAGGCCGCGACCACGCTGGTGGCGAGGAACGGCGAGGGCATCAGCGTGCGGCCGATCTCTTCCATGACGACGCCGGCTTCGACAAAGCCGAGACCGCTGCCGCCGAACTCTTCCGGCACGAGCAGGCCGGCAAAGCCCATCTCGGCGAAGGACTGCCACAGCTCCTTGGAGAAGCCGGTGGGATCCTTGGCGTCGCGCAAGCCGCGCAGGTGCGACACCGGCGCCTTGTCGCTGATCAACCCGCGCGCGGAGTCGCGGAGCATCGATTGTTCTTCGGTGAGGACGAGGGCCATGTGCTTGTTTCCGATTCGAAGTCTATTTGTCTTCGTCATTCCGGGATGACCCGAAGGGCCAGGCCCAGAATCCATACTCCTGATTGGTGGTTATGGATTCCGAGCTCGCGCTTCGCGCGCCCCGGAATGACGTGCGGCTAAAGTGCGGCTCACGCCCCCGGCAGATCGAGGATGCGCTTGGCGACGATGCCGAGCATGACCTCGGACGTGCCGCCCTCGATCGAGTTGGCCTTGGTGCGCAGCCAGGCGCGCGGGCGGGCGCCCTGCTTCGAGCGTTCGCTCTCCCATTCCAGCGCATCGACGCCGCCTGCCGACATCAGGATCTCGTAGCGGCGCTTGTTGAGTTCGGTGCCGTAATACTTCATCGCCGACGAGAACGCCGGATGCGCCTGGCCCGCCTTGGCGAGATCGACCGCGCGCTCCGCGCAGGCCGCGAGCGCAGCTTCGTCGACGTCGAAGCTGGCAATCTGGCTGCGCAGCATCGAATCATCGAGCTTCCCTTGCGCATCGGAGCCGACGGAATCAGCCGCGATCTGGCCGAGCGGACGGCCGACGCCGCGCTCGCCCATGCCCGAGATCATCGCGCGCTCGTGCTGGAGCAGATATTTCGCGACGTCCCAGCCGCGGTTGACGGTGCCGACCACATGCGACTTCGGCACGCGGACGCCGTCGAAGAAGGTTTCGCAGAACGGCGAATAACCGGAGATCAAGAGAATCGGCTTGGTCGAGACGCCCTTCGAGGTCATGTCGAACAGGATGAAGCTGATGCCGTCATGCTTCTTCGCGGCCGGGTCGGTGCGCACGAGGCAGAAGATCCAGTCGGCGTAGTTGGCGTAGGACGTCCAGATCTTCTGGCCGGTGATGACGAAATCGTCGCCGTCGCTCTCGGCGCGGGTCTGAAGCGAGGCGAGATCGGAGCCGGCATTCGGCTCGGAATAGCCCTGGCACCAGCGGATCAGGCCTGCCGCTATGTTCGGCAGATGCTCCTTCTTTTGTGCTTCGTTGCCGTATTTGAGCAGCGCCGGCCCGAGCATCCAGATGCCGAAGCTGGACAGCGGCGGCCGCGCACCCATCTTCGCCATCTCCGCGCGCAAGACCTTGTGCTCGGCCGCGCTCAGACCACCGCCGCCATATTCCTTCGGCCAGTCCGGTACGGTCCAGCCCTTGTCGCGCATGCGCTCGAACCAGATGCGCTGCGGCTCGGACGAGAACTTTGCGTTGCGCCCGCCCCAGAACACGTCGGCGTCGGATGTCGCGGGCTTGCGCATTTCCGGCGGACAATTGGCTTCCAGCCAAGCGCGCGTCTGCTTGCGGAATTCTTCGAGGTCGGCGGCTTCAGATTCGCTCATGGTCGTTTCCATCAATCAAATTCGACTTGTTGTGGGCGACTCTGGGCCATCGCACCGTGGAATTCAACCACTTCCGTAGCCCTCACAGCTACGCACGCCACGCTGCATTCGGCTATAGTCGCCGCGAGGCGAGGCTTGAAAACAAAGAGGAAACAACAATGCGCCTGAAACTACTTTCGCCTGGCGAAATGAACGAGAGCCAGCGGCAGACCTATGACGAGTCGATTGCCGGCAAACGCGGCAAGCCGCCCGCGCCGATGATGGCCTGGCTCAACAGTCCGGAGATGGCGCGTCACGCGACGCGGCTCGGCGAGGTCCTTCGTTTCGACACCGTATTTCCCGCAAAGCTTTCGGAGATCGCGATCCTGGTGACGGCACGGCACTGGACCGCGCAGTACGAATGGTATGCCCATAAGCGCCTCGCGCTGCAGGGCGGCATGAAGCCAGAGATTATCGACGCGATCCGCGACCGCCGCACACCGGAGTTCGACGATCCCAAGGGCCAGATGATCTACGATCTGGCGAAGTCGCTGCACGAAGGCCACGGTGTCGAGAAGCGTCTCTACGACGAGGCAATCAAGCTGCTCGGCGAACGCGGCGTCGTCGAGGTGATCGGGCTGTGCGGCTATTACACGCTGGTGTCGATGACGCTGAACACGTTTGAGTTCGAGCTTCCCGAAGGCGAGGTGCCGGAGCTGTCCTAGTTGCCTATTCGGAAACGATGGGTTTCGGGATAGGCCAATAGCGCAGTCCCGGAGCCCGGCCTATGTGGGGTTCAGCAACGGAGCAGCCACATGTCGCATAATTCAGCCGTCAATGCCGGCACCCTGATCGGCCACGTTCATCTCAAGGTCGCCGATCTCGATCGCGCGCTCGGTTTCTATTGCGGCGTTCTCGGCTTCGAGCTGATGCAGCGCATGGGCTCCGGCGCCGCCTTCATCTCGGCCGGCGGCTATCATCACCACATCGGGCTCAACACCTGGGAAAGCAAAGGCGGCTCGCCGCCGCCGCCGGGCACGACGGGGCTCTATCACACCGCGATCCTCTATCCGACGCGGCCGGCGCTGGCGGATGCGCTGCACCGCGTGCTCTCGGCCGGCATTGCGCTTGACGGCGCCAGCGACCACGGCGTCAGCGAGGCGCTGTATTTGCGCGATCCAGATGAAAATGGCGTGGAGCTGTATTGGGACAAGCCGCGGGAGCAATGGCCGTTTGGAGCGGATGGAAAGCTTGCAATGTTTACGAAGCGGCTGGATGTCGAGGATCTCTTGAGGCAGCGAGAAGCGTGATCTCGTAGGTGGGTTAGCGAAGCGTAACCCGCCATGCTTCAGCGAATGCCGGACGAAGTTGGTAGGTTACGCCTTCGGCGAACCCACCCTACGAAGCCTTCGTGCGGGGCATCCCGCGCACCATGATCAGCGCTGCGGCCGCTACCTCCAGCGCGATGCAGAGATAGAACGGCAGCGAATAGCCGCCGGAGAAATCGCGCAAGGCCCCGACGACGCCGGGGCCGAACGCGTAGGTCACCTGGTTGATCGCGGTGTTGAGACTAATCAGCACGCCGAACGAGGCGGAGTCGAACTCCTGCTGCACGATCAGCGACGGCAGCGTGATGACATTGCCGACCGAGAAGCCGAACACCGCGCAGGCCGCGATCAGCACATAGTCGTTGTGCAGGTTGATGACGACGAGAAGTGCCGTCGCCTGGCTCAGGAACGACAGCGCCGAGGCGAGCCGCTGGTTGAGGCGGTCGATCACCATCGAGAACAGCACCCGGCCGACCACCGCCATCGCGGTCAACACCGCAACGGCAACAGCGGCGCGCTCGCGTCCGATCACGGGGTCGAGGAACGAGATCAGGTGCACGATGAAGCCGACCTGGGCGAACAGCACCAGCGCAAACGCAATCGTCACTGTGAGGAAGCCGACATCGCGCAGCGCAGCCTTACGGATCTCCGTCGACGATTGCGGCTTCGCCTTCGCCGTCGCATGCCAGCCATGGAGATCGGGCGGGCGGCCGACGAGAAACAGGATCACCGGCAGGAGCAGCACCAGCAGGGCGCCGGCAGCGGCGTACATCGCGCTGGCAAAGCCGATGTGACTGATCAACATCACCAGCAGCGGCACGCCGACGATGCCGCCAAAACTCGCGCCGTTCAGCGCCAGGCTGATCGCCATGCCGCGCTTCTGGTCGAACCACAGGCTGATCGTATTGGTGATCATGGCCAAACTGGTGCCGGCCCAGCCGAAGGCGAGCACGGCATCCGCAAGATAAAGCTGCCAGGGCTCGCGCACCGCACCGATCGCGACCGCGGCGGCCGCCATCGCCAGCGTACCGGCGATCAGGCAGAGCCGCGGGCCGTATGTCCGGACGGCTTCGCCGACGAAGACGACGAGCAGCGCGCCGAACAGGTAGAAGAAGGTCGTTCCTGACGAGATCAGCGAGGCCGGCCAGCCCCGCGCGCGCTGGAGTTCGGCGACATAGATGCTCTGGCCGTAGAAGCCGAGCCCCCAGCCGAAGGTCGCGAGCAGGAAGCAGACCGCGACGATGCGCCAGCCTTCGTAGCGGAGCGAGGATTCGTCGACGGGCGCGGGGTGCCGGGGATTGTCGAGCATTTGCGCTTGTCCTTGGTTTCCCCCGCGAAGCGCTTCGATTTACGCCCGGCTATCCACGACGAGCATCATGTAACAATGCCAGTCCCGAAAGTCACTTCGACGGCGATCGAAGTATCGAGACTGCTGACATCCTCCCGCCAATCAGATCGCATCCGGAAATTCGCCCATCGCCGCTTCGAGCCGCGCCTTGCGACGGCGAGCCCAGGAGGCGAACGAGAGCACCGCGAGGCCGACCACCACCGGCGGGAACACCACCATGTTCACCGCGGACCAGCCGTAATTGGCGAGCAACTGGCCGGAGGAGAACGAGCCGATTGCCATCATGCCGAACACGAGGAAATCGTTGAAGGCCTGCACCTTGTTGCGCTCCTGCGGACGGTGCGTCTCGAGCACCAGCGCGGAGGCGCCGATGAAGGCGAAATTCCAACCCACGCCGAGCACGAACAGCGTCGCCCAGAAGTGCATCGCGGTGATGCCGGAGAGGCCGATGGCGGCGGCGCCGGCCTCCAGCAGCAGGCCGGCGGCGACAATTTTCGGCGCGCCGAAGCGCGCGATCAGCGCTCCGGTGAAGAAGCTCGGGCCGTACATGGCGACGATGTGCCATTGAATGCCGAAATTGGAATCGCTGACGCTGAGGCCGCACATCTTCATGGCGAGCGGCGCCGAGGTCATCACCAGGTTCATCATGGGATAGGCGATGACGCCGCAGAGCGCGGCGGCGATGAAACGCGGCTGGGTCACGATCTCGAGCAGCGGCCGGCCGCCATGCAGATCGGCCGGCGCCGGCTTCGGCATATCGACGCCGGCGACGATGCCCATGGCGACCAGCGCCACCGCGGCCTGCACCAGGAAGCTGAAGGCGAACAGATAGGGCGACCAGACGTCCATGGTCCACTGCACGAGCTGCGGACCGAGCACGCCGGCGAACACGCCGCCGGCCATCCCCCAGGACACCGCCTTGGGCCGGTAGGCCGCGCTGGCGCCGTCGGCGGCGGCGAAACGATAGGATTGCGCCACCGCGCCGTAGAGACCGCCAAGGAAGGTCGCGACGCAGAACAGCGCGAACGAAGCATGCAGGATCGCGAACGAGCCGAGCAGGCCGGTGAGCGCGCCGCAGCCGGTGCCGACGATGAAGGCCGAGCGGCGGCCGAAGCGGCGCGAGATCGCGCCGGTCGGCAGCGTGCCGGCGGCAAGTCCGACCACATACATCGATAGCGGCACGGTCGCGAGCGACATGTCGGGCGCGAGCGTGGCGCCGACGATCGAGCCGGTCGCGAAGATCACAGCCGAGTTGGCGCCGGTCAGCGCCTGCGCGGCGGCAAGGCGCACCACATTGGCGCGCGCGCGGGCGTCGTCGGCGATTTCGTCGGCTGAAGTCACATCTGTCATCGGCATTTCCGCCCGAAGGGGCCTCGTTGATTCCCGGCACTATGGAGGGGTGCGGGAGGGCGAGCAACCGGCGCAATCGGGCGCAGGCCATGCCTCTGACGCAATCGGGCAGATGATACAGGGGCACGCCCTTGACGGCTTGCGCTCGATCAAATCCTATCCCGCCGCGATCTTCTGGAGTTTTGTTCATGTCCGTTGACGACCGGCCCACGCTCACAGCTCCGGACGATGATCCCTGGCTCTGGCTGGAGGAGATCGAGGGCCCACGCGCGCTCGATTTCGTCGAGCGGCAGAACCGCCTGACGCTCGATCAATTCGGCGGCGCGGCCTTCGAGCGCGACCGCGACATCCTCGCGGCGATCTACGATCGGCCGGACAACATCCCCTATGTCAGCCGGCGCGGCACAGATCTCCACAACCTCTGGAAGGACGCCATCAATCCGCGCGGCCTGTGGCGGCGAACCACGCTGGCGGAGTTTCGCAAAACCAATCCGGCGTGGGAGACCATGCTGGATATCGACCAGCTTGCAAGAAGCGAAGGCGAGGACTGGCTGCTGAGCTCCATCACCACGATGCCGGGAGGCTCGCGGGCTATACTGAGCCTGTCGCGCGGCGGCAGCGACGCCGTCACCTTGCGGGAATTCGACCTTGATACGAAAAGCTTCGTTGCGGACGGCTTTGCGCTGCCGGAAGCCAAGGGCGGCGCGGATTGGCTCGATGCCGACACGTTGCTGCTGTCCAGCGCCCATGGCGAGGGCATGGTAACGAGCTCGGGATATGCGAGGACGGTTCGCCTATGGCGGCGCGGCCAGCCCGTAGATCGGGCGCAGGTGATCCGCGAGACCACGGCCGATCACATGATGATCTATGGCAGCTCCGACGACACGGGCGCTGCGCCGCGAGCCTGGATCATCGACCAGATCGATTTCTTCAATTACGGCATCTGGCTGCGCGATGCAGAGGGCACGACGACGAAGCTCGATCTGCCAACCGGCATCTGGATGCAGGCGCATGGCGACTGGTTCGCGATGAAGCTGCGCAAGGAATGGCCGATCGAAGGCCGAACCTATGCGACTGACACCGTGCTCGGCATTTCGCTCTCGGCGTTCCTGGGCGGCAACCGCGATTTTGCGGTCCTGTTCGAACCTGGACCGCGGCGCGCGTTGCAGGGTTTCTTCTGGGCCGCAGGCAAGCTGGTGCTGTCGATCCTCGACGAGCTGAAGCCGCGATTCGAGATCTGCACGCCGTCGGCTGCGGGCTGGAGCCGCGAGACACTCGGCGGCCTGCCGAAAATCGGCGTCGTCGACGTCTGGCCGCTCGACCGCCATCCCTCCGAGAGCAACGGCGACCTGCTCGCCAATGTGCAGGATCCGCTCACGCCACCGTCGATGCTGTTGATCGAGCGCGGCGTCGAAAGCCCGACCGTGCTCAAGCAGGCGCCGAAAACGTTCACCGCCGACGGCCTCGTGGTGACGCAGCACGAGGCGATCTCGATCGACGGCGAGCGCATTCCCTATGTCCAGACCGGTCCGGCGGGCGAGACCGGCGATGCGCCGGTCCACATGAGCGCCTATGGCGGCTTCGGCCACTCGGTGAAGCCGTACTACAATGCGTCGCTCGGCAAGCTGTGGCTGGAGCGCGGCGGCACCACGGTGCAGGCGAATTTGCGCGGCGGCGGCGAGTTCGGCACGCGCTGGCACGATGCCGGACGCCTCGCCGGCAAGAAACTGTCGCACGATGATTTCGCGGCCGTTGCCGCCGATCTCGTGCGCCGCGGCGTGACGACAGCAAAGCGCATCGCCGCGCAAGGCGGATCGAACGGCGGCATCCTCATCACCAACATGATGGTGCGATACCCCGAGCGTTTCGGCGCGCTGTTCTGCACCATCCCGCTGATCGACATGCGCCGCTACACCAAGCTGCTCGCGGGCGCGAGCTGGATCGCGGAATATGGCGACCCCGACAAGGTAGAGGAATGGGAGTGGCTGAAGACCTACTCCGCCTATCACAACGCAAAGCCTGGCCAGCCCTATCCGCCGATCCTGATCGCCACCACGCGGCGCGACGACCGCGTCCATCCCGGCCACGCGCGCAAGATGGCAGCGAAGCTCCATGCGATGGGCTACGAGGCCTGGTTCTACGAGCCGGCAGCAGGCGGCCACGGCTACGGCAAAGACAACAAGGAACGCGCCGGCTTCGAGGTGCTCGGCTTCCGCTTCCTCAAGGACAAGATCGGCTGGCGGGATGGCGAGGCCTGAGGGCCTATCCCCTCATCGCCCTGATCGCATCACCACGTGAGGCGGGCACCACTCTCTCATTCCCTCCCCCTTGCGGGGGAGGGGCAGGGAGGGGGGTGCCACACGGGGACTCTCTCGATTTGCGCTCGCGGCACGGCCGTAAGATGGATAGACCGTTTCCTGGGCTACCCCTCTCCCATAGCCGAAGCTACGCTTCGGCGTCCTCTAATAGGACGGCCGCCGAAGGCGGCCTCTGCCTCCCCCGCAAGGGGGGAGGGAGCGCACCGCCTTCGTGGCGTGTACCCAGGCCTAAGTCAGCGCCTCAACTGCGCGAGAACACCAGCGTGAGATTGTTCGCGGGCATCTCGATCGTCTCGACGAGGTTGAGGCCAGCGGCCCTCGCGAGTTTCTCGACATCGCCGACGTCGCGCACGCCCCAGTCGGGATTGCCTTCGCGCAGCGACGTGTCGAACACAGCATTGCTGAGCGCGGTGTGCTTGCCGTCGCGCTTGAAGGGACCGTAGAGGAACAGCTTGCCGTCAGACCGCAGATAGCGTCCGGCGCCGGCGAACAGGCCCTCGGCCACGTGCCAGGGCGCGATGTGGATGACATTGGCGCAGAACACGGCCGCGAGGCTGGCCGGCCCCTGCCCGTCTCGCATCTCCGGGCACCAGTCGGGATCGGAGAGATCGATCCGCAGCGGGGAACGGATGTTGTCCAGGGCGGAATGAACGCGCCAGGCCTCGATGCTCTTCAGATGCCGCTGGTTGAGGTCGCTGGGCCACCAGACGAGACCGGGCGTGTGGCGGGCGAAGTAGACCACATGCTGGCCGGTTCCGCTGCCGACCTCGACAACGTCGCCCGAACTGCCGGCGAGATGCTTCTCGAGCGCCGCCCAGAGCGGCTCATGATTGCGATGAAATGCCGGGGCATCGAGTCGTCCATCCGATTCGACCCGTCCACCGTCCTTGCCAAATTCAACGACATATTCAGCCAATTGAGATCCCCGAGAAATGTGAAACAGAGAGGAACGCCAAACGGGCCAAAACGCCCCAGAATAATTTGCTAGTTCCGGCCGATCCGATGAAACGAAACATCTCCTCAGTTTGCAATGCGAGAGATATTAACTCCAATTCGCTGCCTGCATAGTCTTGATTGTCAGGCGATGCCCGTTGTGCTTTGGAACACCATATTTTCTGCAAACGAGATCATCGACATAGCCTCGGAATGACGCCTTGACCGCCCTTCCCCGGATGCCCGTGCTTTACGTCCTCCTGGCCATTGCCGCCAGCCTTGCCGCGAGCCCCGCGCAGGCGCAATCCGCCGTGACTGAGGGCCAGAAACTCGCCTTTGACCGCGGCAAGGGCAATTGCCTGACCTGCCACGTCATCAGAGGTGGCGACCTGCCGGGAACGATCGGGCCGGAACTGAAGGGCATCAAGGCCAAATACCCTGATCGTAACGAGCTGGCCGCGATCATCTTCGACGAGACCAAGCGCAATCCGCAGACCATGATGCCGCCTTTCGGCCGGAACCGAATTCTGACCGAACAGGAGATCAACGCGATCGTTGATTTCCTGCAAACGCTGTAACGGCAGGCCCGCCAGGAGACTTCAGATGACGACGACCACCGGCCCTCATCCGACGCGGCGCCTGATCCTTCAGGGCGCGGCCTCCGTCGCGCTGCTCGGCCTTGGCAATCTCCCGTTCGGCGCCACTCCCGCGCGCGCTGCGGCGAACGACAAATATCCGGAAGAAGCGTTCAAGCAGAAGAGCGAAGCGGACGCGATCAAGGCGCTCTATGGCAAGACCGCCGAGCCGTCAGACAAGGTCAAGTTAGATGCACCTGAGATCGCCGAGAACGGCGGCGTCGTGCCGATCTCCGTGGCGACGACGCTCGACAAGGTGACCTCGATTTCGTTCTTCGTGGCCGAGAACCCGAACGCGCTCGCGGCATCCTACAAGATTCCGGAAGGCACGATCCCGAGCGTCGCCAACCGCCTGAAGATGGCGAAGACCACCAACGTAATCGCGATCGTCGAAGCCGACGGCAAGCTCTACAGCGCGACCAAGGAAGTGAAAGTCACAGTCGGCGGCTGCGGCGGCTAAAGCGCGATCATCGCGCTTTAGCTTTTTATGTTTGAGCATGATCTATTCGGAAAACCGCTACACACTTTTCCGGATCATGCTCTGGCGAAGGAGATCAAGATGGCATCCACAATTCGCGTACGCGCCACCGCCAACGGCGACATCACCGAGGTGCAGGC
>NZ_LGHL01000274.1 GCF_001908205.1 Bradyrhizobium sp. NAS80.1 | reverse complement strand
CTTCCTCCCCACATTCGGTCGCCCTCATGCAGTTGCGCTTCACTTCGCTCGCCATGATCAGCTTACGATGGGACTTCCACCCACAAGAGTGCGCCCATGCTGGGCGCACAAAGAAAAAGGCGCCGTGCAACAGCACGACGCCTTGGTTTCTGATGTCGCGGGCGATCAGTTGGTCTGCTGGATCGCCGACAATTCCCAACCGCCGCCCGGGCGACGGGCGAACGTCCAGACTTCGGTGACCTCGCCTGGCTGCTCGCTGCCGGCGACAACCGCGCCGGTGTTGCGATCGAGCGTCTTGTCGGTGAGCGCGAAGCGCAGCGCCACCGTCGCATAGTCGGTCTCGCCTTCGCGCCAAGCTTCCGCGAGGTCGCCCTGCAACAGCTTGACGTTGGTCACCTTGTTGACGACGTTGCGCGCGCGGTTCTGGCCGAGGTCCTGCTCGAAATAGGAGACCATTTCCGGCGTTGCGAGCGTGTGCAGCTTGGCCACGTCCTCGTTGGACCAGGCGGTCTGGATCTCGCCGAGCAGACGCTCGAACGCCTCATAGTCGGCGGGGCGGATTTCGAGCGGCGCGTTGTTGGCGCCGAAGCCGAGGCCACCAAGACCACCAGTGAGGCCGCTGCGATAGTTCGGCTGTGGTCCCGGACCGGCGCCTGCATCAGCATTGGCATACGCCGCCTGCGGGGTGTGGCGGCGCTGCCACCACGACATCGCCAGCCGCACCACGAACACCACGAGCACGATCTGGATGATCAGGCCCAGGATCGACGACAGGCCGCCGAGACCACCGAACAGGCCGCCTCCGAACAGCATGCCGAGCAGGCCGGCGCCGAGGAAGCCGGCCGCAAGGCCGCCTAGGAAGCCGCCGCCACGGCCGAACAGGCCGCCGCGCGCGGGTGCGGTGGCGGCCGAATTCATGCCTGCACCCGGCTGGGTGTAGGTGCGGTTGAACTGCGAGGTCGAGCCCGGCGCGGTCGTGGTCGACGGCGGGGCCGAATAGGTCCGCGAGCCGCGCGAACCCGACGAGAAGCCGCCGCCGACGCGCGCGTCAGCGGACGAGATCGCCAGAGCAGTCGGCAGCGCGAGCGCCAGCACGACGGCGATCGTCTTGAAAAGACTGCGGCTACGTTGCGAGAAATTCATGTGCGTTTCCCAAATCCCCGGCATGGGGAGGTGCCCCTAAGATGGGCAGACTTCCCGAAAAGTGAAGTCGGTTTCGAAACCTGTGGCTGCGGCCCTCAGTCGCGGGGATGTGGCAAAAGCCCATATTTGACGGGGGTTTGGCCGGGAACGTGCCGGAACCACGGTCGCAGGTTACCGGCGGCTATACGACGAAATTCAGCTTTTTCCCTCGCCATTGTGAGAGCGCGCTGCCCTCACCCCGACTTCGTCATCGTCTCCTTCACCGCCGCCACGAGCTGGCTGAGCGTGAATGGCTTCGGCAGGAAGTCGAACTGCTGGCCTTCGGGCAGGCTCTTCTCGAAGGCGTCCTCGGCGTAGCCGGAGACGAAGATGAACTTGATGTCGGGGTTCTGCTCCCGCATCGCCTTCAGCAGCGTCGGACCGTCCATCTCCGGCATCACGACGTCGGAGACGACGAGATCGATCGCGCCGCCCTGCTCTTCCAGCACCTCCATGGCCTCAACGCCGTTCTCGGCTTCGACCACGGTGTAGCCGCGCGAGCGCAGGCCGCGTGCGTTGAGGGCGCGCAGGCCTTCTTCGTCCTCGACCAGCAGGATGGTGCCCTGTCCGGTGAGATCGGTACGGGGCTTCGCCTCCACTGCCGCGGGTTCGGCTTCCTTCGCCTCGCCATTGGTTGCCGCAACCGCGGCCGCGGGTTGCTCGACCTGCACCTCCGGCTCGGCATGATGGCGCGGCAGGAAGATGTGGAACGAGGTGCCCTGCCCCGGTTCGGAGTCCACGTAGATGAAGCCGCCGGTCTGCTTGACGATGCCGTAGACGGTGGAGAGCCCGAGGCCGGTGCCCTTGCCCACTTCCTTGGTCGAGAAGAACGGCTCGAAAATCTTGTCGCGGATGTCGGCGGGAATGCCGGTACCGGTGTCGGCGACCTCGATCCGCACGTAATCCGCCGCCGGCATGCCCTTGTAGGCGAGCTTGCCTGCGTCCTCGGTGGTGACGTTGGCGGTGCGGATGATCAACTTGCCGCCGTCGGGCATGGCGTCGCGCGCGTTCACCGCGAGGTTGACGATGACCTGCTCGAACTGGGAGACGTCGACCTTCACGGGCCAGAGGTCGCGGCCGTGGATCAGGTCGAGCTTGACCTTCTCGCCGATCAGCCGGCGCAACAGCATGGTGAGATCGGAGAGCGCATCGCCGAGATCGAGCACCTGCGGCCGCAGCGTCTGCCGCCGCGAGAACGCGAGCAACTGCCGCACCAGAGTGGCGGCGCGCGTCGCGTTCTGCTTGATCTGCATGATGTCCTGGAACGACGGGTCGGTCGGCTTGTGCGCGTTCAGCAGGAAGTCGTTCGCCATCATGATGGCAGAGAGCACGTTGTTGAAGTCGTGGGCGATGCCGCCGGCGAGCTGGCCGACCGTCTCCATCTTCTGCGACTGGTTGATCTGGTTCTCCAGCGCGCGCCGCTCGGTGGTCTCGAGCATGTGCACGATCGCGGCTTCCGCGTCGTTCTCCGCCGCGTCGACCGGTGTGACAAAGAACTGGCCCCAGCGGTCCTTGGTCCCTTCCAGGGCCACCTCGACCGGCGCGATGTCGGCCCGGCCTTCGGCGGCCTGGTTGATGGCCGCGATCAAGAGGTGACGATCACGCGCATTGACCGCGCGGAAGATCGACTTGCTGGCGCTGTCGAGCCCGAGGGCCTGCCCGAGCTTGGCGTAGCGCGCATTGGCGCGCACGACATTGCCGCCGCGGTCGACGGTCGCGATCGCCATCGGCGTATGGTCGAAGAAACGCATAAAGCGCACTTCGGCGGCACGGTCGGGATCGCTGCGCTCGTCGCGGGCACGGCTGATCACCAGCGTGCGCGACGGCCCCGGCTTGCCGTCGGCGCCGAAGGCCAGCTTGTGATAAAGCCGCACCGGCATGGTCTTGCCCGTGCGCATGCGCAGGTCGATGTCGAAGACCTCGGTCTTCACCTCGCCCGGCACCGCCACGATCGCGGTCAAAAGCGAGGCGCCATCGCCGGAGACGATGTCGGTGAGCTTCAACCCGCCAGAACCGATCTCGGCGAGGTCGTAATCGAGCCAGTTCGCCAGCGTCGCATTGACATAGGCGAGCTCGCCGGCCGGATTGACCGAGAAGAAGCCGCAAGGCGCATGATCGAGATATTCGATGGCGTGCTGGAGTTCCTGGAACACGTCTTCCTGGCGCTCGCGATCGCGGGTGATGTCGGCGATCGACCACACCGCATATTTCGCCTCGCGCTTGCCCGCGCCGAGCGGACGCACCCGCATGCGCAGCCAGCGGCCCTGGCTGCCGTCATGGCCGGAGATGCGCACCTCTTCCTGCTGCCGCTTGCCTTCGCGCGCCGCTTTCAGCAGGCGGAACACCGCTTCGGAGACATCAGGGTTGCCGATGAAGACGCGCTCCACGGGGCGCACGTCCTGCGGGCCGGCGGCGCCGGTCAGCGTCAGATAGGCCGCGTTGGAGTAGACCACATGGCCGCGCGGATCGGTCACAGCGTGGCCGTCGAAGGCGTGGTCGGCGATGCGCCCCATCACGGGATCGTCGAGATTGCGGTCGACGAAGCGAATGATGCCGGCAGCGAAGGCGAACAGGTTGAACAGGCCGATCATCGCCAGCACGGCGAGGATGCCGAGGATGTAAGGCTGCGCCTGCGCGCGCCCGAGCGTCATCAGCCCGACGGCGGCCCCGACGAGGCCGGCGGCCACCAGCAGCACCAGCGCAATGCTGCCCGAGCGCGGCGACGGCTCGTGCGCCGCAACGGGCTCGCGTGTGAGGTCGTGGTCGGTCTCGGCGGTCATCTCAAGCTGGCGCAGCCTGTCGGCAGAAAACGGACGCGCTCCCCGCGCGCAACGGGCCTTCCCTGCCTGAATCGGACCCGCAGACGCAAGGGCGGCAAGGCTGAAACGTACGCTGATTCCCAGATTACGGCCATTTCCGGTAATTTTCCGGTATTTTATCCCCGCCCGGCGCCGAATCCGCGCTTCAGCCGCATGACGTAACCGATGACTTCGGCCACCGCATGGTAGTGCTCGGTCGGGATTTCCTGGTCGATTTCGACGGTGGCGTAGAGCGCACGGGCCAGCGGGACGTTCTCGACGATGGGAATGTCGTGCTCGCGCGCGATCTCCCGGATCTTGAAGGCGAGATTGTCGACGCCCTTGGCGACGCAGATCGGCGCCGTCATGCCGCGCTCGTAGGACAGCGCCACGGAATAGTGGGTCGGGTTGGTGATGATCACGGAGGCCTTGGGAACCGCCGCCATCATGCGCTTCCTGGAGCGCTGCTGGCGCAATTGCCTGAGCTTGCCCTTGATGTGCGGGTCGCCTTCGGACTGTTTGAACTCTTCCTTGATCTCCTGGAGCGACATCTTCTGCCGCTGGAACCAGCTGCGATACTGGAAGAAGTAATCGCCAATGGCGATGATCGCGAGCGCCGCGACCACCGCACCGAGCAGATGGATGGTCATGCTGGTGGAGGCGGCCAGCATGGCGGCCGGATCCAGCTTGACCATCGCCTCCATGCGATGCCGCTCCGGCCACAGGATCGTGGCCATGACCGCGCCGAGCACGAGCAGCTTGCCGAGCCCCTTGAGGAAATTGGCGGCCGCCTGCTTGCCGAAGATGCGCTTGAAGCCGGCGGCGGGCGAGAGCTTGCTGAATTTGGGCTTGATGGATTCGGCCGACCAGACCAGGCGATGCTGGAGCATATTGCCGGCAACGGCCGCCAGCACCAGCATCAGCAGGGGCACGCCGATCGCCGCGATCACGGCGAACTCGATCTGCTGCATCAGCGCGAGCAGGTTCCCGCCGTCGGTCTTGATCATCCAGGAATTGGCAAGCAGGTTGCGCATCGGCGTCACCAGCCCGCTGCCGACCGAGCCGGAGAAGGTCGAGACCACGAGCGTGCCGCCCGCGATCATGAACCAGGTGTTGATCTCCTGGCTCTTGACAACGTCGCCGCGTTCGAGCGCCTCGTCGAGGCGTTTTTGCGTCGGGTCTTCTGTTTGATTCTCGGGATCCTTGTCTTCCGCCATGTAGCGCCCGCTTTCCGAAGTTCGTCAATTTCGCTGCCCCCGTGCACGAACTTCGGAAAGCAAAAGGGCGCTACAAGAATTTAAGTTGGCTAGTGCCGCTGATCGATTTGAAGTTCCTGGTCGGACTCGCGGCTCGTACTGCAGGAACTTCAAATCGGCGGCACTAGCTCCCCCGTCACCTGAGCGGCATCATCTGGTGCATGACACCGATGAAGTAGTCGAGATACGTGCCCATCATGGCCGTGATCACTACACCAAGCACCAAAAAGCCCGCGAAGATCGACAGCGGCACGCCGACGAAATAGACCTGCATCTGCGGCATCAGCCGCGCCAGCACGCCGAGCCCGATGTTGAAGACGAGGCCGAACACCAGGAACGGTCCGGAGAGCTGCAAGCCGAGGCGGAACGCGGCGGCGAAGGCGCGTGTTGCGAGCGAGGCGACGTCGCCGCTCGACACGGTCTCGCCGGGCGAGAAGATCGTATAGCTGTCGTTCAGCGCCGCGATCACCAGATGATGGCTGTCGGTGGCAAACAGCAGTGTCACGCCCAGCATGGTCAGGAAGTTGCCCACCAGTACGCCCTGCTGTCCCTGCGTCGGATCGACCGAGGTGACGAAGCCGAGCCCCATCTGCTGCGCGATCACGGAACCCGCGACCTGGAGCGCCGCTAGGGTCACGCGCGCGGTCGCGCCGAGCACAATGCCGATCGCGATCTCGTGCAGCATCAGCACCAGCAACGGCGCGAGCGAACCCATGTCGACGTGGTAGGCGTTGCGGTGCAGCGGCAGGATGATCAGCGTGAGCAGGAGCGCGATCGACAGCTTCACCCGCGTCGGGATGTTGGTCTCGCCCAGGCCCGGCAGCAGCATCACCATCGCGCCGACCCGGGCGAAAGCGAGCATGAAGGCCGCGGCGAGCGCCGGCAGCAGCGAGACGTCGATGCGCATAATGGGCGCATTGTGCCTCAGCCGCCGATGATTCGCGACGAGATCCGCAGCATATGGGCGTGAAGCGAGTCGGCCATGAATGGCAGCGCCAATAGCATCGTGGCAAAGATGGCCAGGATCTTCGGCACGTAGATCAGCGTCTGCTCCTGGATCTGCGTCAACGCCTGGAACAGCGACACGATCACGCCGACCACTAGGCCGACCAGCATCAGGGGCGACGACACGATCACGATGGTCCAGATCGCATCGCGCGCGACGTCCAGGGTTTCGGGTCCGGTCATTTGAATTCTCACTCTCGATTGTTTTTCGTCATTGCGGGGCTCGCGAAGCGAGAACCCGGAATCCATCCAACCGCAGCGTCGGTAGCACCATGGATTCCGGGCTCGCGCGGCGCGCGCCCCGGAATGACAGCCTCCGTCAGATCGGCATCTTCATGATGTCTTCATACGCCGCGATCACGCGGTCGCGGACCGAGACCAGCGTGGACACCGCAACGTCGGTGTCTGCAACCGCCGTCACCACGTCCATCACGTTGGCCTTGCCGGCGGCCATCGCCACCGTCTGCGCGTCGGACTTGCGGCCGGACTCCATGACGCTGCCGACAGCATCTTTCAGGAGCGACGCGAAGGATTGCCCGCCCGCCTCGCTGCCCTTGCCGACGCCGCTGTTCTCCAGCACGCGGGCGAGGTTGGCATAAGCGTTGGCGGCGATTGACGGAGATGCCATGGCTTAAGTGTCCTGTTCAGCTCTTGAGGATGTCGAGCGTGCGCTGGATCATCCGGCGCGTCGCACTGATGATGTTGAGATTGGCCTCGTAGGACCGCTGCGCGTCGCGCATGTCGGTCATCTCGACCACTGAGTTCACGTTGGGATATTTGACGTTGCCGCTCGTATCCGCCGCCGGATTGTTCGGCTCGTATTTGACGCGGAAGTTGGACTGGTCCGGCTTGATCTTGCCGAGGGTGACGACCTGCGCGTCGAGCGTGCGGTCGAGCGCGGAGGAAAAGGTCGGCACCTTGCGCCGGTAGGGATCGCCGCCGGCGGTCTGCGATGTCGAATCCGCGTTCGCAATGTTCTCCGAGATCACCCGCATGCGCCCGGCCTGCGCGCGCAGGCCGGAGGTCGCGATCGCCATCGAGCGGGCAAAGTCGCTGCTGTCATTCGCCATGATGCGTTTCCTCTAGCTCTAGCCCTTGCCGATCGCGGTCTTGAGCAGATGCAGGCTCTTCGAATAGAGCGAGGTCGCCGCCGCATAATCCATCTGGTTGCTGGCGGCCTTCATCATCTCCTCTTCGAGGTTGACGGCATTGCCCGCGGGGCGGGTTTCGAAGCCTGCGTTCCCGTTCTGGTCGAATCCGGAGGCCGCGCCGGACGGTGTCATGTGGGAGGCGCTGGTGACACTCAGCGCAAGCGGGCCCATCGAGCCTGTGACGGCGCCGGCCTTGTCGAGCTTCGGCTCGACCAGGTCGCGCGGCCGGAACTTGGGCGTATCGGAATTGGAGACGTTTTCGGACAGGACGCGCTGGCGCTCCTGGTGCCACTGCATCTTGGTGCGAAGCGCCGACAGCACCGGAAGGTCGTTGATGGACATCGTTGCGGTTCCTTCCGCCTCTCGGGACCCTGCGGTCCGAAGCTAGGCAGAATTTGCCGCGTGTATGGTTAACAGATGGTTAAGGATGCCATCGATGCATGTCCCCGGCCGGGACACGGCTTTGCGACCCCGTGATTCTACGTCCCGGAAAACGGCATTAACCCAACCGCTTGGCGGCGTATGCACAGGCCAAGAAGTCGTTTTGGATCGAGCGATTCATGGGTTATTAAGAGTTGGGGACGGCAAAACTTGCCGTGGGACGTTAAGAAATCGCAGTTTGGGGCATCCCACGCCGGTGGTTGGCGCATCTGACCATGGGCACGAGAAAAGCGCCATTTGTCGGGGACAAGTATGCAAGGCAGCCCTATCACCTTCATCGTCGCGTTCATCGTCGTCCTGGCGTTGATCGGCGTCGCTGCGTGGCTGGTTCGCCGATTCGCCGGCAGCCGGCTCGGCGCCAACACCCAGCGCGGCAGGATGCCCCGGCTTGCCGTGATCGACGCCGCCGCCGTCGACGGCCGGCGCCGCCTGGTGCTGGTCCGGCGTGACAATGTCGAGCATCTCCTGATGATCGGTGGTCCCACCGACATCGTCGTCGAACCGAACATCGTGCGTGCCGCGCCCGGCCGCGACCAGCTCCCACAGCGTCCCAGCGCAGCCGAGCCGCCGCGTCTCGCGCCCATGCCGGACACCGGTGCCTGGGCCGACGAAGCACCACGGCCCGAATTGCTCGATCATCCCGAGCCGCAAATGCCTGAGCCGCCGCCGCGGCCCGCGCGTCCCTCCTTCGCCGACGAGGTGCGCCGGCCCGCTCCCGCTTTGGCTGAACGCCGCAGCGAGCCGCCACTGGCAGGCTTTCCGCCCGAGCCGATGGCGCCGCGCCCCGAGCGCGAG
>NZ_LGHL01000273.1 GCF_001908205.1 Bradyrhizobium sp. NAS80.1 | reverse complement strand
GCGGCACCGCGGCCCGCATAATCCGCTGAACCGCCGGATACGGACCCGTATGTCCGGTGGTGTGGGAGGGGCGGCGTCGCGAGACGCCCCCCTATCCCGATTCAGGCCAGCTTCCGCGGCAGTTCGCCGCCCTTGGTCCAGGCGTCGATCGCCTCGACCATCTGGCTGTAATGGATGCGCAAGCCGTCCTCGGTCGCGTAACCGAGATGGGGCGTCAGCACGAGATTGTCGAGCTTGCGGAAGGGATGATCGACCGGCAGCGGCTCGACCGAGAACACGTCGATGCCGGCGCCGGCGATCCTCTTCTGCTGCAAGGCTTCAAGCAGCGCCTGCTCGTCGACGATCGGCCCGCGCGCGGTGTTGACAAGGAAGGCTGTCGGCTTCATCCGCGCGAGATCCGCAGCGCCGACCAGGCCGCGCGAACGCTCGCTCAGCACCACATGAATGGTGACGATGTCGGCCCTAGCGAACAGCTCCTCCTTGGTGGCGTAGCCGACGCCGGCCTCCTTGCACTTCTCCGGCGTGAGGTTCGGGCTCCAGGCGATCACGTTCATGCCGAACGCCTTAGCGATGCCCGCCATCTTGCTGCCGAGCTTGCCGAGCCCGACGATGCCGAGCGTCAGGCCTTCGATCTCGACGCCGGCGAAGGTCTGCCAGGGCTCGCCGGCATGCATGCGTGCGTTCTCACGGCCGATGCCGCGGGTCAGTTCCAGGATCAGGCCCATGGTGAGCGGGGCCGTGGGATCGCGTGAGTATTGCGTGCCGCCGACGGCCACGTTGCGAGCCTTCGCAGCCTCCATGTCGATCGAGGCGTTGCGCATGCCTGAAGTGAGCAGCAGCTTCAGCTTCGGCAGCGCTGCGAACTGGCTCTTCGGGAATGCCGTGCGCTCGCGCATCGCGCAGATGATCTCGAAATCGGCGAGCGCGCTCGCCGCAGCCTGTTCCGAGGCGAAGGGATCGTTGAACACGGTAACGTCGACGCGGTCGGACAGTTTCTGCCAGTCGGCGACGTCGAGGGCGAGGTTGAAATAATCGTCGAGAATTGCACAGCGCAGCCGCGTCATCAGCGTTCATCCATGGCAAGAGGTCACGGCGCAAGCGGGGGCGCCATCGTCGGAACCAGGCCATGGTTGCGCGCAATCAGAGCCGCGCGCAAGCGGGGCGCATCTTCAAGAATCCGATAGGGGAGAGGGGCTCAGAGGTCGCGGGGCTTCAGGCGAACCGGCGCATCCATGCCGTGCTTGGCACGCCAGGCGGGGCCGGGGCCGCGCATGTAGTGCTGCTCGGGGCGATAGGGATTGAAGGCCATGGCGAAGAAGCGCTTCCAGAAGCCCTTGATCTCGGATGCGAGCCCGGACGCGTTCCCGGCTTTGGCCGGAACGGGAAGGGAAGTGGTCTCGATCAGAGCCATGACGCGGCCTCGCTGCTCTCCCGTTCCTTCTGAGCGGGATGGCGCTTGTTTCAGCGCAACAGCGAGCTTTCGCCTGATTTATTAAAAGATGGTTTCAATTGTCCGGATTGGGGGCCGGATGGTGTCCGTCCAGTATTCATCCATGGTGAACGGAGGGAAAACATTGCCCTTTGGGGACAGGATCGCTACATCGGCGGCAACTAAATTCCCTCAAATCGAAGGTTTCACGGGACCGATGGCGCGCCAGTTTATCTATTTCATGCAAGGCCTGACCAAGAGCTACCCGACCCGGAAGGTGCTCGATAACATCCATTTGTCGTTCTACCCGGACGCCAAGATCGGCGTGCTCGGCGTCAACGGCTCGGGTAAGTCGACGCTGCTCAAGATCATGGCCGGCCTCGACAAGGAGTATTCGGGCGAGGCCTGGGTCGCCGAGGGGGCCCGCGTCGGCTACCTCGAGCAGGAGCCGCAGCTCGATCCGAAGCTCTCGGTCCGCGAGAACGTCATGCAGGGCGTCGCCAAGCAGAAGGCGATCCTCGACCGCTACAACGAGCTTGCGGTCAACTACTCGGACGAGACCGCTGACGAGATGACCAAGCTGCAGGACGAGATCGAGGCCCAGGGCCTCTGGGATCTCGACAGCAAGGTCGACCAGGCCATGGACGCGCTGCGCTGTCCGCCCGACGATGCCGATGTCACCAAGCTCTCCGGCGGTGAGCGGCGCCGCGTCGCGCTGTGCCGTCTCCTGCTCGACCAGCCGGAGCTGTTGCTGCTCGACGAACCGACCAACCATCTCGACGCGGAATCGGTGTCCTGGCTCGAAGGCCATTTGCGCAACTATCCCGGCGCGATCCTGATCGTCACCCACGATCGCTACTTCCTCGACAACGTCACCGGCTGGATCCTCGAGCTCGATCGCGGCCGCGGCATTCCTTACGAGGGCAACTACTCGTCCTGGCTGGTGCAAAAGCAGAAGCGTCTGGAGCAGGAAGGCCGTGAGGACGCTGCGCATCAGAAGACGCTGGCACGCGAGCAGGAGTGGGTCGCGTCCTCGCCGAAGGCGCGCCAGGCCAAGTCCAAGGCACGCTACCAGCGCTATGAGGAGCTGCTCAAGCAGGCGAGCGAGAAGCAGACCCAGACCGCGCAGATCATCATTCCCGTTGCCGAGCGGCTCGGCGCCAACGTGGTCGACTTCGAAGGGCTCAGCAAAGGCTATGGCGATCGCCTGCTGATCGACGATCTCACCTTCAAGCTGCCGCCCGGCGGCATCGTCGGCGTGATCGGTGCCAACGGCGCCGGCAAGACCACGCTGTTCAAGATGATCACCAAGCAGGAACAGCCGGACAAGGGCACGATCACGGTCGGCGAGACCGTGCATCTAGGCTATGTCGACCAGTCACGCGATGCGCTCGACGGCAAGAAGACCGTGTGGGAGGAGATCTCCGGCGGCAACGAACTGATCCTGCTCGGCAAGAAGGAAGTCAATTCGCGCGGCTATTGCTCGGCGTTCAACTTCAAGGGCGCCGACCAGCAGAAGAAGGTCGGCGCGCTCTCGGGCGGTGAACGCAACCGCGTGCATCTCGCCAAGATGCTGAAGTCCGGCGCCAACGTGCTGCTGCTCGACGAACCGACCAACGACCTCGACGTCGACACGCTGCGTGCGCTCGAAGAGGCGCTGGAGGATTTCGCCGGCTGCGCGGTCATCATCAGCCACGATCGCTGGTTCCTCGACCGTATCGCGACGCACATCCTTGCCTTTGAAGGCGACAGCCATGTCGAATGGTTCGAAGGCAATTTCCAGGATTACGAGAAGGACAAGATGCGGCGGCTTGGCCAGGACAGCATCATTCCGCATCGCGTGAAGTACAAGAAGCTGACGCGGTGATACTGGCATGATGCGGCGGGCGCTCATCGCTGCGGTGATCGTGGTCACTTGCGGCTGGTCGTCCGCCCGTGCCGCCGACGCCGCCTTCACCCAGTTCATCGCCTCGCTCTGGCCGGAGGCGCAGGCGGCGGGCGTCTCGCGCGCGACGTTCGAAGAGCAGACGCGCGGGCTCGAGCCGGACTACAAGCTGCCCGACCTGATCCTGCCGGGCCGACCCGCGACCGGCGCGCCGTCGCAGGCCGAGTTCGTGCAGGTGCCTGCCGACTACGTCAAGGAAGCCTCGATCGCGCGGCTTGCAGGCGAGGGGCAGCGGCTGCTGCAAAAATATCGCCCTGCGTTAACGGAGATCGAGAAGCGTTCGGGCGTGCCGGCGACCGTGATGCTCGCGATCTGGGGGCGCGAAACCGACTACGGCCGCTACACGCTGCCTTACGATCTCGTCCGCGTACTGGCGACGCAGGCCTATGTCGGGCGCCGCAAGGACACCTATCGCAACGAGTTCATTCTGTCGCTGAAGATCCTCGGCGAGGGCGTGGTGACGCGCAAGGACATGCGCTCGTCCTGGGCCGGCGCTACAGGGCTGACGCAATTCCTGCCGTCCGAATATTACAAGCACGGCGTCGACTTCGACGCCGACGGTCGCATCGACATCTGGCATTCAGTGCCCGATGCGTTGGCCTCGGCCGCGCAGCAGCTGGTCAACAAGGGCTGGCAGAGCGGTGTGCGTTGGGCCTATGAGGTGCAGGCACCGGCAAAGGTCGATTGCACCAGTGGCGTACCCGAGGTGACGAAGCCGATAAGCCAGTGGCTGCGCGAAGGTTTTGTACCAGTGCGTGGCCAGAAGCTGAGTGCCGCAGAGCAGGCGCAGCCGGCCTCACTGCTACAGCCGGAAGGCATTTACGGCCCGTCGTTCCTGACCACGAAGAACTACTTCGTCATCAAGGAATACAATTTCTCCGACCTCTACGTGCTGTTCGTCGGCCATCTCAGCGACCGCATGACGAGCCCGCAGCCGTTCGCAACGCCATGGTCGGCCTCGAAGCAGTTGCGCACGAAGGACGTCGAGACCATGCAGCGCGGTCTCACGCGCGTCGGGCTCTACAACGACAAGATCGACGGCAAGGCCGGAATGCAGACGCGCGCCGCGCTTGGCGCCTATCAGAAGTCGGCAGGCCTGAAGGTCGATTGCTGGCCGAGCGAAGAGGTGCTGCGCTCGATTGAGGCGGCGCGATAGCGCTGGACCAAAAGAAAAAGCCCGGCCGATGCTTTCGGCCGGGCTTCGATCGCGGCGCGGATGCGCCCTGCGATCAGATCAGTAGCAAACGCGGACCGGGCGGATGACCCAGCCGTAACCGTCCCAATAGCGCTGGCGCTGCCAGTAGCAGGGCGGGGGGCGGCGGGCCAGGCTCGGCGACATAGACCGGGCCGCCGTAAACCGGGCGGCTCGACGCGATGGCGCCGCCGACGATGGCGCCGCCGATCAGGCCGGCCGCAATGCCGGCGCCGACGCCGTCACCGGCTTTGGCGGGCGGAGTGGCGGTCACCAGCGAACCGGCGACCGTCGCGACCGTGAGGGCGGCAACTAGAGTCTTCTTCATGCTCTTGGCTCTCCTGGGAGATGGACGTTCCCTTGTTAGAGGCGTCCGGGTTTCAAAGGTTCACGCACACTCTGATGAAATTGACCGTGCGGCTAGGAAGCGCGCAAATGGTCAATCCACGGTAAACGCACACGGAGCTGTGACGAGAAAAAGCGGTCTTTTTCAGGCCCCGAGATGAACGGCGCATCCGCCGTGAACCGGTTCAAGTGGCTAGCCACAGACCCTGACGCGCCGGACGCGCCAGGCATAGCCGTCCCAGAAGCGCTGCTTCTGCCAGACGCAACCACCGCCATAGTAGTCGTCGGCGACATAGCCCGGGCCCGGCGCGTAATAGCGGGGCGGGTAGTAGCCGGGGCCATAGCCCGGACCATATGCGTAGCCAGGTCCGTAATAATACGGAGACGCCAGCGCGCCACCGACAATTGCCCCGCCGATGATCCCGGCGGCCACGCCGGCCGCGACGCCGCGCTGCGCATGGGCCGGTGTTCCGGCCGACAGGGCCAGGGTGGCGACGGCAGCGACCGCCAGGAGCGATTTCTTCATTGGCTTGACCTCTTAAACCCGGAACTCTTTGGGGCCTAAAGTTCCATACTACGTTTGAACGATCAATGAACGGCACCTTTGCCGGGTGCGACCAATTGGTAGGGATCGCAGGTCCGCAGGAGACGATGAATGGGCAACGCGGTGGTGAATACTTTGATCGCTGCCGGGATCGTCTTCGCGATCGGCTGCGGCTGGTTCACCCATATCCAAAGCCGTGGCCGGCGCTCTCGCGCCGCGGCCGGGAGTGACGGGGGGTAGTGGCAGCGGCGACAGCTATACGGGGACGAGTGACAGTCTCGCGCTGGGGAGCTGGTTTTCCAGCGACAGCTCGGGAAGCTCGGCCGACGGTGGCAGCTGTCCCAGCAGCGATAGCGGCAGTAGTGGCGGCGATTGCGGGGGCGGCGGCGATGGTGGTGGAGGCGGTGGCGGCGACTAGGTCCGCCGCCAATCTTGATCCAACGCAACGCCCTATTTTAGAGCCGTTCTAGGCTGCTTCCAGGCAGTTTGGAATAGCTTCAAATACCGGTTTTTCCCTTTGCATCCGGACGGCCCCTTAAATATCGATGATGACGCATCACCGAAGGGTCTGCCGCTTCCATGATCGTTTGTTCCTGTAACGTGCTGAGCGATGACGATATCCGCGCTGCTGTCGCCGAGTCCGACGACGCCGTGCGTCATGCCAAGCAGGTCTATGGCTGCCTCGGCTGCAGCGCCGAATGCGGCCGTTGCGCCCGCACGATCAAGACCATCATCGACGAAGCACTTGGCCCCTGTGCCAAATCCTGCTGCTCCGGCTGCCCGCACAGCCACACCGCGGCCGCCAATGACGGGACGGCCGAGCTCGCCCAGTTCGCCCTCGCGGCCTGCTGAAAGCTTCCCAAGATCGGCTGAGCTTTTCCCCGGCTGCATCCCGGTAGCCGTTGCTCTCATCCGTAAACTGACTTAGAAGCATTCTAAACTCGGTTTGGGGCCGATTTGGACTGCAAGAGCTGGAGTGAACCATGCAGGGCGACGCCAAAGTCATCGACTATCTCAACAAGGCGCTGCGTCACGAGCTGACTGCGATCAACCAGTACTGGCTGCACTATCGCTTCCTCGACAATTGGGGCCTCCTGGACATGGCCAAGGTCTGGCGCAAGGAGTCCATCGAGGAGATGGAGCACGCTGACAAGCTCACCGCGCGCATCCTGTTCTTCGACGGTTTCCCGAACATGCAGGTGCTCGATCCCCTGCGCATCGGCCAGAACGTCAAGGAGATCATCGAGTGCGATCTCGCCGCCGAGATGAGCGCGCGGGCGCTCTACCAGGAAGCGGCGACCTATTGCCATGGCGTCAAGGACTACGTTACGCGCGACCTGTTCGAGAAGCTGATGAGCGACGAGGAGCACCACATCGACTTCCTCGAAACCCAGCTCGACCTGATCGGCCGCATCGGCCTCGAGCTCTACACCCAGAAGCACGTCGGCGGGCTCGAGGGCGAGGGGCATTAAGCTCCGGCCCCCTTCTCTCGTCATGGCCGGGCTTGTCCCGGCCATCCACGAGCTAGCCCGCAGAGAAGCCCGGGACAAGCCCGGGCATGACGGTCTAATCGAGAACGAAAGCCTGCCTACAGCTGCGCCCTGTACCGCGCTTCCACGACGTCCTGACTCTCCGGCTCGCCGAGGCTGGTCTGATCGTGGATGACCTGGCTGATGCTCGGCATGACCGATCGCTGCACCTTCTCCGGCGCCCACAGCTTTGAGCGCATCAGTGCCTTGCCGCAGTGGAAATAGACCTCGCTGACGGCGACGTTCAGAACTGCGCGCGGTAGCTTGCCGAATTCCTCCATGGACGCGAGCAGGTCCGGATCGGCCGACAGCGTGCCGCGGCCGCCGACGCGCAGCGTCTCGTCGATGCCGGGCACGAAGAACAACAGATGCACGAAGCCTGAGCCCTCAACGACATTCCGAAAGCTGTCGATCCGGTTGTTGCCGGAACGGTCGGGCATTAGCAGCTGGTTGGGGCCGGTGACGTGGACAAAGCCAATGCTTCCACCGCGCGGCGATGCGTCGACGCTGCCATCGGTGCCCGATGTCGCGAGCACGCAGAACGGCGACATCTCGATGAACTTCTTCGCATGCGCGTCGATTGCGGGACGCGCTTTCGCGATCACGCGCCGGCTCGGCTTGGGATAGATGGTGGCGAGGTCTTCGGAGCAAAGGTCGGTCACGAAGGTCTCCCTGATTGAATGCGTTGAGGATATCATCCCGCCAACTGTTCGCTATCCCCCTTTGTTACGCTGCCACGGCCAGTCGGTCACGTGCGAGCCGCCGGCACGAAGCAAACCAGCAAAACGAGCGACGCAGATCCGCGCAGGCAGTCCTCCTCCTCACCGCTTATCGAGCGATGCGAGCAGCGATTTTGGCGCGACGTTGCGCCACGCCATCCTGAGCGCGCTGCGCAGGGTTATCTGATCGATCTTCACCAGCCTCACATTCGTGCTGCCGTTCCTGCCCCAAGCGCCGGGCACCGGGCGAAACATCTCCGGCTCCGTGTCGACCAGTAAGACCTGCTGCTCCGGCGTCAGCTTCACCATGCCCCATTCGTCATCGGGATAGCCCAGCGACGCGAAAACGCGCTTGCCAACTCGGAAGTCGGCATGGCCGTGATGCGCACCCTCGATGGCGCCGGGAAGCGCGAGAGCGGCCTGGCGAAAGCGTGCTTTCGACATGCTGTCTTGCTGCTCGTGTCACATCGTTCGCTGCGGCGCGGTTTGCAGCAATTGCCGGATCTGCTCACTGTAGAACTTTGCGTTGCCGGTGGTGCCGTGGCCGCGCGTTTCGGTGCTCGCGGGGATCAGGTACAGGCGGCCGTTCTTGACCCGCTTCATCGCGGCTTCTGTGACGCCGGTCTCGGGCGGATTGCGTTCGTCGTCGGCGGAATTGATCAGCAGCAGCGAGGCCTCGATCTGCTCCAGCTTCTCGGCGGCATTGTAGTCGTGCGAGGAGTCCCACTGGTAGACGAAGTCGTTGGCATCCGCCGTGATCGGCGTCGCCAGCCGTTCGTCGACGATCTTGTCGGCCTTCGCCGCCGTCGGCGCCTGTTGCTGATAGGCGAGCGTGCCGCCGATGCTGGCGATGCCGTAGGCGGTGATGGCATATTTCATCATGCGCGGCTGGCTGGTGTAGTTGCCACCATTGTAGTCGGGATCGTTGCGGATGGTGTCGAGCATGATCCGCCGCATCATCCAGTTGCGCGACGCCATCTCGGTCGGCTGCGAGGCCATCGGCACCAGCGCGTCCATCTCCTTCGGATATTTCTCGCCCCATATCCAGGTTTGCATGCCGCCCATCGAGTTGCCGATGACAGCCCGCAGATGCTTCACGCCGAGGCCTTCCTTCACGAGGCGATGCTGCGCTTCAACCATGTCGTCGTAATTGTATTTCGGGAAGCTCGTCTTCATGCCGTCGGACGGTTTTGACGATTTGCCGTGGCCGATCGCGTCGGGGATGATGATGTAATATTTGGATGCGTCGAGCGGCTGCCCCGCGCCGAACATCTCGCCAGCGAAGGCGGGTGACAGCATGCTCGCGCCCGAGCCGCCCGTGCCGTGCAGCACCAGCACGGGCTGGCCGTTGGGCTCACCGACGGTGGTGTAGTGCAGCTTCAACTCCGGCATGGTCTCGCCGGTGTGGAACTTGAAATCTTTGGCGATCCAATCGCCCTGTTTCGGCGCCGGATAGTCGGCGGCCAATACCGATGTCGAGATGGCCGACGCCGAGATCGACAGCAGGATGGCCGACAGCGCCGCGCAAGAAGCCCTCATGTTTCTCTCCCCATGCGGCTCATGGTTGGCGGCCGCGTTGGGCGCGATCTTACCAGCTCGCGTCCGCGGATCGAGAGCAGACGCCCGCTCATCCTGAAAAACAATTCCTCGATGTTGCGGCGCGCAAGTGGAATATTCGGACATCAGCCATGGCCTGTTCCGCCTGTGACATGCTGTTGCATGCGATGTAGGATTTCGGCTTCTCCATTCGTCCTCGGATCGCATCGGGCCTGCCCGCGGGAGAGACTGCATGTGCCGCAACATCAAGACGCTGTTCAACTTCGAGCCGCCGGCGACGGAGGACGAGATCCACGCCAGCGCACTCCAGTTCGTGCGCAAGCTGTCCGGCTTCAACAAGCCGTCGCAGGCCAATGAGGAGGCCTTCGAGCGCGCGGTGGCGGAGGTGTCGGAGGCGGCGCGCCGGCTGCTAACCTCGCTGCACACCCATGCGCCTGCGCGGGATCGTGAGGTCGAGGCAGAAAAGGCCAGGGAGCGTTCGCGGCAGCGGTTCGGTTAGTCGGTCTCCAACGTCCATTCCGTGACCTGGCTCACGGTAGCGACGATCTCAACGGGCGATGATGTCTGCCGGGGTTTTGACAGCCCGGAGCACGACCATGAGCCGCCCCCTTCTTCCCCTCAAAGCAGGTGCCGTCGCCTTCACGGTGCTGTGGACCGCCTGGATGATGTGGTGGAGCGGCTCCTACAGCAGCATCAACCTCGTCATCCTGACTCTGGTCGGCACGCTGATCGGCTATCTCTGGTATCGCACCATGCGCTGGCAGTTCGAGCGCATGGGCATGCTGCCGCGCAAGGATGATTCCTCCGGGCATCTTGAATAAGGCTCGTGTCCCGGACGCGGCGCGCGCGAAGTGCTGCTCGGCAGAGCCGGGACCCAGGAATTGCGCGCACATCGCTCGGGCAACATCGGCCCCGGCTCAGCAGCGTAGCATTGTCTGCCGCGCTGCGTCCGGGGCACTCAACCATTTGGGCTCGGCTGCTAGTCCTTGTGGCCGTGCTTCTTCTTTTTCTTCTTTTTCTTGTGATCGTCGCCTTCGCCGTCGTCGCCCTCGTCATCGACGAACGCTTCGTCGGCTTCATGCACCGCGGCCTCGAGCGCCTCGCGTTCGGCGGCTTCCTGCTCGCGCTGGCGGCGGCGCTCGTCCCAGGCGTCGAAGAGCTGCTCGAGCCAGGGCAGCACCTGCTCGATCGAGGGCAGCTGGCCGGGCGGTCCGGCTTCGCCGCGCGGTCCAGCCTCGCCGCG
>NZ_LGHL01000272.1 GCF_001908205.1 Bradyrhizobium sp. NAS80.1 | reverse complement strand
TAGCTTAAGCGCTAGAACCGCCTTGGACGAATAACTTCTTCTATCGCGCTCAAGCGCCTTGGCGTTTTCACACAGCCAAGACCCAATCCGGACCTTCGCCAATGTCCGCGAAGCGATCTGGCCCCTCTCTTGCGGTCGCACGGTTCCCTTGTAGAGAGCAAGATCGGTAAAGACAGTAGCGGGGCTGGACGAGTGCGAGCCCCGCCACTTGCAATGACGGAGGGTGGCGCCGCTTCGCTGAGGACGTTCTCCTTTGAATTGGAAAAAATCGGGGCAAGCCCGTTCTATTACCATCGCACCCCGTCGTGTTTTTTGTGAAGCCAGGGCCCAAAGCGGTATCCGTGGAGCTTCCCATGAGCCGCATCATTTCGATCGCGCGAGCCTTGTCGCTGCGGACCCTGCTGTTCGCCTTGGTGGGCGCCATGGGCGCCATGCTCACCGTCACTCTGGCGCTGAATGCGACGAGTGCTTGGCGTGCGGGCGCGCTCGCCACGCTGACCTCCCAAAGCAATACAACGGCGGACCTGCTCCTGTCCGCCGCGGCCCATTGGGCCGTAGAGCGCGGCATCACGAATGGCGCGCTAAGCGCGGAGCAGCCGCTCAAAGCCGAAGTCCGCAGCCAAATCGACGAGCGCCGCAAGAAGGCCGACGCAGCCCTCACGGAGGCAGCGGCGCGCCTCGAGGACGACAAATCCTCGGCCGTGCAGGCGCTGCTGCGCGAGACAAGGGATGTGCTGCGCGACATAGATCAGCTCCACCGGCGCGTCGATGCCGAGGTTTCGAAGCCTCGCAGTGAGCGCGATGCCAAGTTGCGGGCAGAGTGGTTTCCAGCGATGACCAAGCTGATCGAAGTTTCGCAGCGTCTGCAACTAGCTGCCGAGATCAATTCAGAGTCGATGGAAACACGTCTGCAGACGCTGCAGCAGCTCAAGCATGTCGCTTGGGTCATGGCCGAGTACGCTGGACGCGAGCGTGGCATGCTGAACGGGGCTATCCAGGCAGGGGCGCCGCTTCGTGGTGAACAGCTTGTCGCCTTGGGTGTCGCGCGCGGAAATGTCGAGTATGCGTGGGAGATAGCTCAGGCAATCACAACAAAGCCTGGCACTCCGCCTCCGCTCGTTGCTGCGACCCAGACTGTCCGAGACGTGATGTTCGGTCGGTTCCAGCAGGACCGAGATGCCCTGTACAAGGCAGCTCTCGCCGGTGAACCGTACCCGCTGTCGGCACAAGACTGGTTCGACCATGCGACTGAGGCGATTGGCTCCATCCTCCGCCTTGGAGAGGCAACGACGGAATCGACGCGTCAGTTTGCAAGCGAGATGGAGGCTCGGAGCCGGTTGAACATGGCGGCTGATCTGATTGTCCTGACAGCCGCAGTGTTGCTCACGGGGATTGCCGCCTGGTCCGCAAGCGCGCGGATCGCGCGTCCGTTGCAAGAAATGACGATCGTGATGAGCCGCCTCGCGCACGGCGAAACAACGATCTCGGTCCCGGCGCAAGACCGGAATGACGAGATCGGAGAAATGGCCCAAGCGGTCGAGGTGTTCCGCCAGAACGCGATCCGTATTAGCGAGCTTGACGCCGAGAAAATGGCAGATCAGGCGCGCAAGGAGGCACGAGCCGCGGAAGCGCTCAGAGAAGCACAAATGGAGCTCGCCCGCGTTGCGCGGCTAACGACGTTGGGACAGCTCACCGCCTCAATTGCCCATGAAATCAATCATCCGATCGGAGCCACAATTCTCAATGCGCAAACGGCATTGCGTTGGTTAAATCATGATGCACCGGACTTAGAGGAGGCGCGTCAACGACTAGCCAAGATCGTAAATGATGGTCGACGAGCGGCTAATGTCGTCAGCCGAATTCGTGACCTCGTAAAGAAAGCGCCGTTGCGGATCGAGGTCCTGCAAGTGAATGAAACGATCAGCGAGGTGATCGAACTCACGCGGGGTGAAGCCACGAAAAACCGCATCTCGGTACGGGCACAACTTGCCGAAAACTTACCCGCGGCGAAAGCGGATCGGACTCAGGTGCAACAAGTGATACTCAACCTGATCTTGAACGCAGTGCAGGCAATGAGTGAGGGTGATCTAACTGTGCGCGAATTGTGGATTAGCACTTCGGCGAACAAATCGGATTACGTGCTCGTCTCGGTCCGGGATTCCGGGCCGGGCATACGTCCGGAAAACCTCTATTATCTTTTCGATCCATTTTACGCGACCAAGCCAGGCGGCATGGGCATGGGACTGTCGATCTGTCGATCAATTATAGAAGGCCACGGAGGACAGATATGGGCCAACTCGAAGGGGCAACAGGGTGCTGCCTTCAGTTTCACTCTCCCTACTGCGCCGCAATAGATTGCGTCACAATCACTTGCATGCCCCGTCGCTGCAATTCCGGATCAGTTCGAATCCAGCGTTGCAGATAAGGTGGGCAAACAACGCTTTGCTGCGATGCATGAGTCCGGAAGTGGCCCTTCGCGACAGTTTGCGCGGCGCAGGGGCATGTCCGAAGTTGGGGGCAAACCAGAAGCCACCGGCTAAGGGGCAAACCGGCGCTTGTGACCCAACTCGGACATTGGGCGGCCAACATTGCGGTGATGCACATCGCGGCATTTCCTCAACGGTGTGGTAGAGTGCGACCTCGGCCTGAGAGAACGAACATGCGGCGCAGCGAATTCATCACGCTGCCCGGGCGGGGTCGCGGTAGCATGGCCGTTTGCGGCGCGCGCGCTGCGCGGAGCGAACTGTGGACGCTCGGCTTATTGGCTGCCAGCAGTTCAGGAAACGCAAATCTGAGGAACCCGAACATGCCGATACCAACGCGGCGGGATTTCTTGTTAGGTGCGACTGCTTCTGCTCTCCCGGCGACCATCACGTCCGGCGTGGCGGGGCCAGCACCCGCGACTGGCGCGGCGGGACTACGCGAGGAATCCTGGGACCGAGGCCGCCTCGTGCATCTGCTACCGACCGTCGGTCATGACCGCTTCCTGATCAAGGCTTCGCTCGATCATCGTTTGGCATCGGAGCCCGAACTCGTCGTCGGCACAAGCAAAGTGCGCGGGCAGAGAAACCCAGGCAACGGCAGCTTTTGGCAATTCGACGTCCCTGGGCTCAATCCGGCGACGACCTACCAGCTTTCACTCACAGGGGACGACGGCCGGGCCCTGTGTGAACCTTGGCCGCTCGCGACTTTTCCGGCGCCCACTGCCATGCCGGAGCGGCTGCGCGTGATGATCTACACCTGCGGGGGCGGACACGACGCGCTCAATGCCGACTTGCCCGAAGGCAAGATCAACTGGCTGCCCTCGATGCTGCGGCGGCGCCTGCTGGCGCGCGGTCTGTCCTTCAAGCCCGATGCCCTGATCGCAAATGGCGACCAAGTTTATTGGGATCTGCGGGCGCCGCAGGCCTCTAAGAGCAGTGGCGCATCCGCGAAGGGCATCGCCTACGCCGGCACGTTCGATCGGGCACAGCCGGTGTTCGGCACGGTCAACGAGGCCCCTTTCTTGCGCGCGAGTGGCCCTCAGATCGTGCCGCAATACGGTGCATTGTGTCGCTCGACTCCAGTATTCTTCATGCAAGACGACCACGACTATTTCGACAACGATGAGGCGACCGACGACATCATTACATTTCCACCTGACCAATTCATGCTCAATCTCGCGCGTGCGACGCGCCAGCTTTATTACCCGGAATACCTGCCGGACCCGGAGCGGCCGCTCGGGCTTCCTGGAGCCTCGGCGGCCGATCGACCGCCGGGCGTCGGCGAAGCCTTTGGCACGCTGCGCTTCGGGAGGCTCGCCGAGATACTGATCTACGACATTCGGCGCTCGCAGACGCTGGCGGGGCCTAGCGCGGTGTTTGTCGACGGCACGGTGGAGACGTGGCTGAAGGCGCGCATGGCGGCGCGCGATGTGGTGCACGTTGTCAACATTCCTTCGAACCCCCCGGCTGGAGTGCCGGGAAATGGGGCGAATGGTACCCCGACATCCTCGGCCCCGACGGCCGGCTCACCATCAACACGCCCAAGCCTTATTGGCAGAGCGGCTGGCTCAAGCAGCACGACCGGCTAATGGCGGCGGTGGCTGCTATGCCTGGCCGCATCCCGCTCATCATCAGCGGCGACCTCCATGCCATTGCTGAAGGCCGCATGCATCGCAGTGGCGCGCTGGACTTCGGCGGCAACCCGATCATCGTGGTGTTCTTTCAGGTCCGCTTGGCACTGGTGACCGCGGCTGGCCCTCAGCATTCCGCGGTGTCGGGGCGACACCTCCCGTGCATTTGCAGATGGAAGAGAACCTCAAACCGATCGAGGAGAACGGCTTCATCCTTGTCGACTTCACGATCGACGCTATCACAATCCGATTTTTCAAGTTCAACTATCATCAGCAGAATGCCAGCGCGATCGACACGCTTGAGCCGTTTCGCATCACTGAATTGAAGCGACCGGCTTGAGCTGCTCGCGCTCGCCGACGAGGTGGTCGAATAACCGGCTCTCTGCGCAGTCTGATGCTGCACGTGCTCACGACCGGAATTGGCCTTGAGCTGAACAACGCAACAGCCGCTGCCATGTCGGCAGTTTGCGGGAAACCGGACGCCACAGGATCGTTGGGCTGACTGCCGCTTTTGACCCTGAAGCCGAAGCATCACCACGCGTAGTGCACCACGCCCTTGCCGGCATAGGAGCGCGTGACGTTCGAGAACTCGCCCTCGAATGTGCCTGCGGCCGACCAGCCGTTCAGCCATTTCATCTCAACCGAGGCGGTGGTCAGCGCCGAATCCGGCGCCAGCGCGGCGCAGTTGGCGATAAAGCTCGCGCCGGGCAACGTCTGGAGCGTGGCGGCGACACTGCGGTCCGGATTGAAGTCATGCGCCCAGGCGAGACGGCCGCGCAGAGTCAGCACGCCGTTCTGCATCGCGACCGACTTGTCGGCGCGGAGGCCGAGTTCGGACCGGGTATCGGTGACGCTCTTGGCGCCATAGGCGAGCGCAAAGGTGCCGGCGCCCGCCAGGGCCTGCTCGGCATAGGCCGTCAGGTCGAACGTCGTGAACTGCGCTGCGGCATAGGGCGTGAGACCGACGCCGTGGGTGACAAAGCGATAGCCGCCTTCGAGCCGACCGGAATAGGCATTGGCATTGAACTCGGCACGGAGCCGATCAACGCCGGCAACCGTCACCGTGCGGTCGGTGGTGATGTCCTGCCAGCCATAGGCCAGCGCAGCCGAGATATAGGCCGGACCGTTGATGTGGCGCAGATAGACGCCGGCTTGGAAGAGATCGGAGCGTCCCCTGCCGAGGCCGCTGACGCCAAAACTGGTGCCGCCGCCGGCGAGCGCGAAACCAGCGAGCATGTTCGGGGAGAAGCGATAGTCGGCGCCGACCGCGGTGCCATAGATGCTGCTGGTCGAATTGTTCGATCCTGCGGCCGGGTTGCCGTCGGTCCGCTGCGACCCGCCAAAGCCCGACACCCACACGCTCCAGCGCGGATCAGAGGTGTTTGCCAGCGGCGCCTTGGTGAACAACGCATGGGCGTCGCGCTCGCTCTGCGAACGCGCCTGTCCCTTGGCGGCGTAAGCCATGCTCTCCTCGGCATAGGCATTGGGGCTTCCGCCAGCGCTGACGGGGGTGCCGCGCCCTGCGATGAAGGGGGCGGTCATCACCCCCATGAACTGGTCCATCGCCTGGAACGTCGTCTGCTGCGCGCCGGTCGCGCTCTCGCCGGAGAGTTGCGTCAGCCCGGTGAGAAGGTTGGCACCGGAGAGATCGAAGATCGCGCTGAACGCGGTGGACAGATTGTTGCCGGCGAGCAGGGCATTGTCGATCGCGCCCGCCACGTTCTTTTGATTGACGTTGGCATTCGCCGGTAGGATCGGCGACAGCAGGCCGGGATCGAGCGACAGCAGGACGCTGCCACCGAGGTAGCTGAGCTGCGCATTGCTCGCCAGGTTGTTTCCCACCACGGCGGAGCCGAATGTCCCAGTCTGGGCCGAAGAGGTCAGGATCGTATAGGTGGTTTTATGCGTGACACGGGTCAGCGGAGCGACCACGACCTGGCCGGCGAGATTGGCGGTGCCTGTCACGCTGGTCTTGTCGGACGTGCTGCCGGAGACTTGCACGAGGTAAGTCGCCGACGCCGTCAGCGTGAGGCTGCCGTTGACGGTGAGCGTGCCGATCGAATTGCCGGGCGCCAGCGTGCCGCCATTGATGATGGTGTTGCCGACGGTACCGTTGCCGCCGAGCGTGCCGCCGGCATAGACGGTGACGCCGCTGGCGGAGGTGATGTCGCCGTTCAGCGCCAGCGTGCCGCCGTCGACGTTCACCGGGCCGGCAAAGGTGCTGGTGCCGGTCAGCGTCCAAGTCGAACTACCGATCTTGTTGAAGGTACCGAAGCCCCTGTACTGCGCGGCGGCGCCGATCTGCGACATATCGAAACTTGCCGCGCCTGCGCCGCCGAGCTGCAACGTATCACTGCCGTTGCCGTGCACAATACCCGAGATGACCGAGCCCGGCGCCAGCGTCGGCGTGTTGCCGCTGCCGGAAAACTGGATCGCCGCCATGCCCCCCTGATGCTGCCGGCGTTGAGACCGAAGAACCACCGGCGCCGGCGAAAATGCCGAAGTCGCCGCCTGTGATGCTTCCGCCGGCATCGTTGGTCACCGTCACGTCTGTGCTTGTGGAAATTCCGAACCAGCCGCCCGTGATGCTGGCCCCGGCATTGTTGGTCACCGTGGCACTGGAGAGGTCGATGCCAGCAATGAAGCCGGTGACCCTGGCGCCGCTGGCAACATCGACGGTGACCCCGGTCTCGACTCCGGTGCCGTAGCCAAACAGCTGCCGCGGATTGATGGTGGTGCCCGTACAGTTCGCCGTCACGTTATCGGCGGCCTGGGGCGTACAGTCGGCGTGGGCCGGCTTGCCAGCCGCCAGGACGATTGCGAAAGCCGGAACCAGCACGCTGGCGGCGGTGCGGACCATTTGGCGCTTGCCGGCGCCGCACCGGCCACCGATCCGAAATCTCTTCATCTTGGATTCGCCCCAAGGCACTTGCCCCAGAAGGATTCCAAGGTTTATTCGCCGGCAGCGAAGTCAGCAGAGTTTGCCAAACGATACAACCTGGACGGAAAGGCTCAATTTGGGGAAACCATCTATATCCTAGGAATGTATCCCTGAGGCAACACGTGAAACCAGATGGAAGTGCCGGCTCAGTCGGCTCCCGGCGCCCGGCCATCGCGCTCAGGGCTCACCGTTGGCATAGATCGTGGGCGGCCCGATGACCGGGACAGAAGCGGATGTCTGAGGCTGCCAAGTGCTTGGTCCGCTCTGTCCTTTGATTGTGTTGAAAAACTCGGTTTTCTGTGAGGTGTAATTTTTCTAAGCCGTGCTGACGCGTTCTCGCGGCAGAGACGTGGGGGACCGCGTCAGTTCGTTCGATTCAGCCGACG
>NZ_LGHL01000271.1 GCF_001908205.1 Bradyrhizobium sp. NAS80.1 | reverse complement strand
CCATTTGTCTCGATAAATCGATGCGAGATCGTCATTGCCAACCTCCGCAAGATCATTGATCTGATAGCTAATCAGTCACATTGTGAGCTCCAGCCACAACCGAAGTAGCTCCGCCGACACCCAGTCGAACGGCGGACCGCCAAAACGACATGCTCTACGAATTTATTTTCGCGCCCGCACCGCGCCTCCGGCAGCATCGGCGCAAGGTCGGCTTCGGGTCATTCGCGACCGGCTAAGCCAGCGGCAAGTCCGGGCATCGTCCGCTATGCCCCCGACAGCGACAAAATTCTGCACCGCAGTGAGGTGACGCGATGGGCCAACTGCGGAAGTGCCCAGCTGCGCAATGATGCGGCGCTTAACAAATTCAGTGTGCCTCATCTTTCCGCCGGATTTCATGAACGCGCGAAATCGCCACCCCTCGACAAGCTTCCGACCGAACTTTGCAGGGGTCTTTCTCGATGCATCCCAAGTTTTGGTACACGATGAGGCTTACGCGTCCTCGTTTGTATCCCAATCCGGTGCAGCCTCTTCATCCGATAATTTAGTCCGCCTTCGCAGCCGCGGCCGTGGCTCGCCATTTTTACGCACTTTACGTTCGAGCCTTGACTTGGTCCTGTTCTTTTTCCTGCCGTGACGGCCAATAGCGAGCTTTGCGATCTCCTCAACTTCGGCTTCGGTCATCGCGAAACGGTCGCCGATATCGATTTTGCCATGCTTCGCGCGCTCCCGGATCTGACGCGCAGCCAGCGTCATCGACACGAAGCACATCCGCGCTGGGCTTCGCACGCGAAGGGGCAACTGCGCTATGACGTCACGAAAGTTGCCGCCCATCACAAGGCAATTCCGGTCTTCCGTCTGCGCGATCAGCGCCACGATGTCGGCTTCGTTGGCATCGATGCGCGCGGCCAGCCGGTAGCACTCGTCGAGGTTCTGATACAGCACATTGGCGATGAACCGCCTATCATAGCCGCCATCACGGCAGAAAAAGTCGGCCGTCGTCAGCATCAGCGCATCGAACGCCGTGGACGCAAGGCGACCGGGATCGTCGATGAACGTCGGCGCCAAGTTTCGCTGCAACAGACCGCCGAGCGTGGCGTAGGCGAGCCCCGACACCTCGGCAAGTTCTATGCGGCCAAAATGCAAGACCATAAATACAGTGCTCAAGAGATCGGGGGTAGGACCTCTCCACTGTGACACGGCAGCGCCGGCCTCAGTGGTAACGAAACTGTCCATCCATGGCCAAGTCGAACGCGACTGCGCCTTGCGGTTCAATTTGCCATGGCGCTCGCTAACGTAGCAGACGACGGAAAGATCGAGTTCGGATTAGGTCAGTCTCGCTGTCCACAGTGTAACTTGGTAACCACATATTCAATATGCACATTTTTGCCGAACTGTGTCTGGATTTTTGCCGAATAGCCTCGGCAACTTAAGCGCGCGATTCCAGATCTCTAGCAGATCTCTGCGGGGCGCGTATGAGTACGTCAATGGTGCTGCGCAAAGCGACGACTTGGTCGTTAGCGATGTTGCTGTCGGGCCCAAACCAAACGTTTCTCGCAGCATTTTCCGTCGGCGGCCTCAACGCCGCACTGTTGTCCTCGGCTTCGGCCGCAACCTGTGTCACGAGCGTGACGCCGACCTTCACGAATGCCGTAGCCGACGTTACCGGGGCGCCGGGCGCGACTGTGGTGACGGGCGTAACGCCGACAATGGCTGCTGCTTTGACGAATGTGACAGCAAATCCAGGGCCAGTGCCGTTCTTGACCAGTGGAACGACTTTCACTACGGCCACCGGAACCGCAGTCGCCACTGTGACTCCAACCACCGCAACAGTCACTGGCATCACCCCCACCCCAGGCCTGACGACTGACCTCCGGACCGTCGCATTTAGCCCAAGCGCCAGCACCCCCAACGCCTCCGCCTCCTTTTCCTTCCCTGGTGGCTCACCTACTGAGGCAAATGGCGGACAAATTGAACTCCTAAACACCACCGGTGGCTTGGTCGGGCCTGTCCTGACTGTGCCGGTCGTGAGCGGCACGCCGACGTCGCAGACGGTCGTGACGAACGTCGCCTCGACCACAGGTACGTTTTTGACCGGCGCGACCTTCACGCCGGCCACCGCCGACGCTGTTACGAGTGTCACACAGACGACAGGTAATTTCGTCAACGGACTTAACGTTACGACTGCGAACGTCCTGACCTCCGCGACGCCAACATTCGAATCCGTCGTTAGCAACGTGACCGCCAGCAACAGTGGAGCATCGGCGTCGGCCACATCACTGGGCTGCGGCGTGAACGCCACGGCGAACGGGGAAAGCTCTGTCGCTGTGGGGACCAACGCCGTCGCGGGCACGAATTCCGTGGCTCTCGGTCAAAATGCGCAAGCGCGCGGCGTGGGCTCCACGGCGATTGGCGAAAGCGCCTCCACCGGCTCCTTCAACAATGCGACCGCCATCGGCAATGGCGCAGTAGCAACCCGCGACAATCAGGTGGTCATCGGCACGGCGTCGAACACCTACACCGCGCCGGGCATCACGTCGGCCGCCAGCAGGGCCGCTCAAAGCGGGCCCCTACAGGTCGTCACATCCGATGCGAACGGAAATCTCGCTACCGATGGTGGCGCGATTTTCAATAACATCAACAATCTGAATCAACAGGTTGCCAACATTACTCAAGACGTCAGGCGTCTCGACGGTGGTGTCGCGATGGCGATGGCGCTCGGCGGCGTCTATCTGCCGGAGCATCAGAGAGTCGCATTGCACGCGAATTTGGGTTTCTACAATGGCGCACAAGCGTTCGGCATTCAGGGCGTAGCTCGCATCAACCAAACCTTCACCGTCAATGGCGGCGTGGCATTCGACGTGAGCGGGAGGGGTAATGGCGTGGGCGGCCGTGTCGGCATGTCGGCCGGATGGTAACTAGGTGGCCACGGACCGACCACTCCCTTTGCGAGCGACGTTTGTTGCTCAGATGTGCTTTCTTTTCAGCGCTGGCCGTCACTACGTCATTGATTAAAACATCGGGAGCGCATGCCCAAGCCGGACCTCCGTCGGGCGGTATCCAGCTTCAGGCTCAGGAAAAACCAGCAATACCACAGCCGCCTCCTCCAGCGCAGGTGCAGATCGCTCCGGCCGCAAGTGCGACACCAGACAAGCCGCCGCTGCCGAGCGCGGAACAGTTGGTTTCGCTCGTGCGCAACGTCCTTCTCGCAGTGAATGACGGAAATCTCACCGGGAATTATACCGTTCTGCGCGATCTCTCGGCTCCGGATTCTCAGGGTCTCAATACACCCGAGCGCCTCGAGGAGAGCTTCAGGGCTATTCGTCAACAAGGTACAGATTTCTCAATCGTGTCCGTCGCTACGCCCCGATTCACCCAACTGCCAGTCTTCACGCCGCAGGGCTATCTTCGCCTGAATGGAGAATTTGATAGCTCGCCGCGGATCACCTTCGACATTTTCTTGCAGCACGTCGCAGGTCGATGGCGTCCCTATGCCATTGGCGTCGGAGTGGTGCCAGTTCCGCTCAACCCGCCGCCCGCCGCGCAAGTGAACTCTCCTCAGAAATCGAAGGGCACGACGGCTCTCGCCAATCAGCACGGTGCGGTCGGCGGCCCACGAAAGCCCAAAGCATCGAAATCCGAGCAGGGACCAAGCCAAGGGACCGAATAGCGGGCAATATCCGAGATGGGTCATTCTCGACCGACTCTGCGGGTTCGGCTTGTGTTCGATGTCTGCTCTTCCCCGAAACCGACCAGCTTATTGCGTGGCAACGAAATGGCGCGAAGGGCATGTGGCTGCCGCGCGGCCCAACGCGCCGAGGAATGTCCGTCTGCCGATGTGGACTATCATCGGGAC
>NZ_LGHL01000270.1 GCF_001908205.1 Bradyrhizobium sp. NAS80.1 | reverse complement strand
GTCCGCCGTGGGCGCGATGGAGGGGGCTGTGCGCGGCGGCATCTGCCGCGGCGCGGAACCGTCGAGCTCGCTCTGCCGCGCAGTGATCTCGGCGACCGCGACGTCGAACGAAGCGGGGCTCAGCGGCGGCGAGTTGCGATAGACCTGCGCCGCCGCGCGCTCGACGACATCGGCCTGGCGCTGGCGCGTTTCGACCGGTGGCTGCGCCGGCCGCGGCGCGTGAGGCTGCTGCGGCTGGGGCTGCTGCGGCCGCGAGATCTGCGACAGCCGCGCATCAAGTCGCGAGATTGCGTCGTTCAGCTGGCGCGCAACGCCCTGCTCGCGCGAGATGTCCTGGCGCGGCGCGGGCTTCGAAATCCGTTCGATCTGCTGGGTGATCGCGTCGAGCCGCTGGTGGATGTCGGCTACTTCGCGGCTTTCCTGACTCGGTGCCTGGTTCGGCATGTGCTGCGGACGCTGGTCGTAAGGTCCGCGAAAGTTGGGCGGGGCAGATTCGCCGAGCGTGGAGTTCAGCCAATCGTTGAGTGACATGCCGGCACGGCGCGCAGCAGCTTCGGCCCGCTCCCGAACGGATGGATCGATGCCGTCAACACTCCACGATACGCGCGAATTCATGACTCTGTCCGGTTCCGACTCCGGCGCCCCACCCGGCGCCTCCAGCCTCCCACGCGCGCCGGTTGCAACGACAATCGAATTCCGCGCGGGTCGTCTGCCTCGAAAACCGACTTTTTCCTGTTACGGTAAATAACGGGTTAAGGAACGCGTCGTCGCAGTCTTAAAGTTGGACGGCGGGAACCTTCTCCGCTGTCATGCCCCGCGGAGGCGGGGCATCCAGTACGCCGCGGCGCATCGGCTCAACCACAACCGTCTCGGAGTACTGGATCGCCCGCCCCAGTGCGCAAGTGCGCACAAGGCGGGCGATGACGGCGGAGCAAGACGCGACGGCGCTCCGTAACGTCGGGCTGAATCCTCAGCCCTTCCCCTCGCGCTTGCCGTCCTCCAGCGGCACCACCGTGCCCTTGCTGCTCATCGCCGACAGCGCATCGAGGGCTTCTTCGCAGAAATCGGCCACCATCTGCTCGTGCCGGGCACCGAGGCGGAGCAGCATCAGGTTACCGAGGTCGAGCACTCCCGACGCCGTCCCCTCCGGAAAACGCTTCTTTAGGATCCGCTCGTAGTTCTCGTGCCGGTCGCGATGGTGCTCCAGCCGGGCCATCAGGTCCGTGCGCATGGGCTCGATGCCGATGCTGTCGAGCGCATGCAGCCGCACCAGGAGGTCGTCCTTGATCGAGGGCGGTGTGCTTGGTCGCGCGGCCCAGTGCCGCAGTGCTGTTCGGCCCTCGGGAGTGAGCGTATAAATCAGCTTATTGGGTTTGCCTGACTGTACGACCTCGCGGCCCTGGATGTAGCCGCGGTCGCGCAGCTTGGAGAGTTCGCGGTAGATCTGCTGGTGGTCGGCCTTCCAGAAGAAGCCGATCGAGGAGTCGAATGTCTTGGCGAGCTCGTAGCCCGTCATCGGACGTTCCGTCAGGCATGCGAGGATTGCGTCGCCGAGTGCCATGGCACCAGCTCCCTTTTAGAGGTCTCGACCAATTGACTTGACTTTATGCGCATTGGTGCATATGCGTCAATGTGCATATGAGCTGGGCTCCAGAGCCCCGGTACCGGCCCTTTGCGCTACTTTGCATGGGGTTGTTTTCGAGTTTTTTGCCATGGCCTTGATCTAGGGAGGCATCCTGACAATGACCGGCCTCGATTCCTGGTACGCCTTCATGAAGTCTCATGACCGCGCCGCGCTCTGGGACTTGCGGCATCCTGACGCCGTCTTCGAAAGTCCCGTCGTGCATTCGCCGCAGCGCGGACGCGACATCACCTTCAAATATCTCTCCACCGCCGAGAAGGTCCTCGGCGGTCCCGGCTTCACCTATGTCGGCGAGTGGAAGAGCGCCAACGGCGCCGTGCTCGAATTCAAGAATGTGATCGACGGCATCGAGATCAACGGCGTCGACATCATCACCTTCGATAGCGAGGGACGCATCACGCATTTCAAGGTGATGGTGCGCCCGCTCAAGGCGATCAACATGCTGCATCGCCTGATGGCGGAGCAGCTGGCCGCCCAATCATAGAGAATTCCACCACTTCAAGCCCATGCCGGGAGAACGCCATGCCGATCTATAAAGCCCCCGTCGAAGACGTGAACTTCCTGCTCAACGACGTCTTCCAGATTGATCGCTACGACAACCTGCCGGGCTTCTCCGACGCGTCGAGCGACGTGCGCGAGGCGATCCTGGGCGAAGCGGCCAAGCTCGCCGAGGAAGTGCTCCAGCCGCTCAATCGTGTCGGCGATCTCGAAGGCTGCAAGCGCGCCGATGACGGCAGCGTCACCACGCCGAAGGGCTTCAAGGACGCCTTCAAGCAGGTCGCCGAAGGTGGCTGGCTCGGCCTGTCGGCGCCGCAGGAGTTCGGCGGCCAGGGCCTGCCGGTGACGCTGAGCCAGGCGGTCAACGAGTTCCAGATCTCCGCCAACATGGCGTTCTCGATGTATGGCGGTCTCACCATGGGCGCGACCGCGGCGCTGCTGGTGCATGGTACGCCCGAGCAGAAGAAGACCTACGTGCCGAAGATGGTGGCCGGCGAGTGGACCGGCACCATGAACCTCACCGAGCCGCATTGCGGCACCGATCTTGGCATGCTCCGCACCAAGGCGGTGCGGCAGGCCGACGGCAGCTTCAAGATCACGGGCACCAAGATCTTCATCTCGGCCGGCGAGCATGACCTCGCCCCGAACATCATCCATCTGGTGCTCGCCCGCATCGAGGGCGCACCCGCCGGCATCAAGGGCGTGTCGCTGTTCGTGGTGCCGAAATTCCTGGTGAATGCCGATGGTTCGGTGGGGCAGCGCAACGGCGTGGTGTGCGGCTCGATCGAGCACAAGATGGGCATCCACGGCAATTCCACCTGCGTGATGAACTACGACAACGCCACGGGCTGGCTGATCGGTGAAGAGAACAAGGGCATGCAGGGCATGTTCGTGATGATGAACGAGGCCCGCCTCGGCGTCGCTGTGCAGGGCCTCGCGCAGTCCGAAGTCGCCTATCAGAACGCCGTGGCTTATGCGCGCGAGCGCATCCAGGGCCGTTCGCTCACCGGCGCGAAGGCGCCGGACAAACCGGCCGATCCGATCATCGTGCACCCGGACGTGCGCCGTACGTTGCTCTCGATCCGCGCCTTCAACGAGGCCGCGCGCGCCTTCGTGATGTGGACCGCGCTGAAGAGCGACGTCGCCCACCGCTCCGAGGATGCCAAGGACCGTCAGGCCGCCGACGACCACATGGGCCTGATGACGCCGGTGCTGAAGGGCTTCCTCACCGATTACGGCTTCGCCAACGCGGTCCAGGCGCAGCAGATGTATGGCGGCCACGGCTACATCGCCGAGCAGGGCATGGAGCAATTCGTGCGCGATGCCCGCATCGCCATGATCTATGAAGGCGCCAACGGCATCCAGGCGCTCGACCTTGTCGGCCGCAAGCTGCCGCGCGACGGCGGCCGCGCCATCATGGCCTTCTTCGGCGAAGTCATGGCGTTCGCCAAGGAGAACGGCGGCGACGAGGCGATGAAGCCGTTCATCACCCCGCTCTCGGCTTCGCTCGGTCACCTCCAGCAGGCGACCACCTGGCTGATGCAGAACGCGATGATGAAGCCGGACAATGCCGGCGCTGCCGCGACCGACTATCTGCATCTCTTCGGCTTCGTCGCGCTCGGCTACATGTGGGCGCGGATGGCAAAGGTGACCCAGGCGAAGATTGCCGAGAGCGGAGCGACGCCCTATCTCTCGACCAAGCTCGTCACCGGGCGCTTCTTCATGGAGCGCATGCTGCCGGAGACCGCGGCCAATCTCGCGCGTATCCAGGCCGGCTCCGGCACCATCATGGAACTGCCGGCGGAAGCTTTCTAAAGGCCGCTTCCGCCGCCGCGATCCGTTCACTATTATATTATGCTCGTCATATCAGCAGGAGGGCGTCATGCCTGAGGCATTCATCTACGACCACGTTCGTACCCCGCGCGGCCGCGGCAAGGCCGACGGTGCGCTGCACGAAGTCACGGCACTCGCGCTTGCCACGGTGCCGCTGAAGGCGCTCAAGGATCGCAACAACCTGCCGGAAGACTCTGTCGATGACGTCATCCTCGGCGTGGTCGATCCTGTCGGTGAAGCCGGCTCCGACATCGCGCGCTTCGCGGCGCTGAAGGCCGGTCTCGGTGAAGCCGTGCCCGGCGTGCAGATCAGCCGCTTCTGCGCCTCCGGCCTCGACGCCGTGAACTTCGCCGCCGCGCAAGTGATGAGCGGCCAGCATGAGCTCGTGATCGGCGGCGGCGCCGAATCGATGAGCCGCGTCGGCATCGGTGCCTCCGGCGGTGCCTGGCCGATGGATCCCTCGATCGCGGTGCCTGCCTACTTCATGCCGCAGGGCGTCTCGGCTGATCTGATCGCCACCAAGTACGGTTTCTCCCGCGACGACGTCGACGCTTACGCGGTGCAGAGCCAGCAGCGTGCGGGCAAGGCCTGGGACGAGGGCCGTTTCAACAAGTCCGTGGTGCCGGTGAAGGACATCAACGGCCTCACCATCCTCGCCAAGGATGAGCACATGCGTCCCTCGACGACGATGCAGTCGCTGGCACAGCTCCAGCCGTCGTTCACGATGATGGCGCAGATGGGCGGTTTCGACGGTGTCGCGGTGCAGTCGCATCCGGAGATCGAGCGCGTCAACTACGTGCACCACGCCGGCAATTCGTCAGGCATCGTCGACGGCGCCGGCGCCGTCCTGCTCGGCAGCAAGGAGGCGGGCGCCAAATACGGCCTGAAGCCGCGTGCAAAGATCCGCGCGTTCGCCAACATCGGCTCCGAGCCCGCGATGATGCTGACCGGCCCGGTCGACGTCACCGAAAAGCTGTTCGCGCGTTCGGGCATGAAGAAGTCGGACATCGACCTGTTCGAGCTCAACGAGGCCTTCGCCTCCGTCGTGTTGCGCTACATCCAGGCCTTCGACATCGACAACGCCACGATCAACGTCAATGGCGGTGCGATCGCGCTCGGCCATCCGCTCGGCGCTACCGGTGCGATGATCCTCGGCACCGTGCTCGACGAGCTCGAGCGCACCAACAAGTCCACCGCGCTCGTGACGCTGTGCATCGGCGGCGGCATGGGCACCGCGACCATCATCGAGCGCGTCTAAGGGTAGGGAGCAACCAACATGGCTTACAAGAATTTCAAGGTTGAGACCGACGCCGACGGTATCGCGCTCGTCACCTGGGACATCCCCGGTCGTTCGATGAACGTGCTCGACGAGACCTCGACCAACGAGCTCGAGGCGATCGTGAAAGAGACCACGGCGGATGCCGCCGTGAAGGGCGTCGTCATCACCTCCGCCAAGGACGCGTTCTGCGCCGGTGCCGATCTGTCGATGCTCGAAGTCATGAACCAGGCCTACGCAAAGATCCTGAAGGAGCAGGGCGAGACTGCCGCGAACCAGATGCTGTTCGAGCAGAGCCGCCGCTTCTCGCTGGTGCTGCGCTCCATTGAGGCCTCGGGCAAGCCGTGGGCGGCCGCGATCAACGGCCTCGCGCTCGGCGGCGGCTTCGAGATCACGCTGTGCTGCCACTATCGCGTGGCGGCGGAGAATCCCAAGACGCGGCTCGGCCTGCCCGAGGTCAAGGTCGGCCTGTTCCCCGGCGCCGGCGGCACGCAGCGTGTGCCGCGCCTGGTGCCGCCGCAGGACGCGATGACCATCCTGCTCAAGGGCGAACCGGTCACGGTCGAGAAGGCCAAGGCGCTGAATCTGATTCACGCAATCGTTCCCAAGGCCGATCTGATCAAGGCCGCGAAGGACTGGATCAAGGGCGGCGGCAAGGCAGTCGCGCCCTGGGACGAGAAGGGCTTCAAGCTGCCCGGTGGTCCAGTGTTCTCCAAGGCCGGCGTGATGATGTTCCCGGCCGGCAACGCGATCTATCGCCGCGAGACCTACGACAACTATCCGGCCGCGCGCGCGATCATGAGCTGCGTCTATGAAGGCTTGCAGCTGCCGATCGACGCGGCGCTGCGCGTGGAGTCGCGCTACTTCACCTCGGTGCTGCGCTCGAAGGAAGCGGCCGCGATGATCCGCAGCCTGTTCCTGTCGATGCAGGAGCTCAACAAGGGCGCGCGCCGTCCGAAGGACGTGCCCGCGACCAAGGTGAAGAAGATCGCCGTGATCGGCGCCGGCTTCATGGGCGCGAGCGTCGGCTACGTCTCGGCCCGTGCCGGGCTCGACGTCGTCCTCATCGATCGCGACCAGGAGGGCGCCGACAAGGGCAAGGCGCATGCGCAGAAGGTGATCGAAGAGCAGATCAAGAAGGGCCGCGCCAAACCCGCGGACGCCGAAACACTGCTCGCGCGCATCACGCCGACCGCAGACTACGCTGCACTGAAGGACGTCGACCTCGTCATCGAGGCCGTGTTCGAGGACCGCAAGGTCAAGGCGGAGACCTTTGCCAAGGCGCAGGAATATCTGAAGCCGGACGTGATCTTTGCGTCGAACACCTCGACGCTGCCGATCACCTCGCTCGCGGAAAGCTTCAAGGACCAGGGCAAGTTCGTCGGCATCCACTTCTTCTCGCCGGTCGAGAAGATGATGCTGGTCGAGATCATCCTCGGCAAGAACACCGGCGACGTTGCGCTCGCCACCGCGCTTGACTACGTCCGCACCATCGGCAAGACGCCGATCGTGGTGAACGACAGCCGTGGCTTCTTCGCCAATCGCTGCGTCGGCCGTTACGTCGCCGAAGGCAACGAGATGTTCCTCGAAGGCGTGCCGCCGGCGATGATCGAGAACTGCGCCAAGATGGCCGGCATGCCGGTCGGCCCGCTCTCGCTGTCGGATGAGGTCGCGCTCGACCTCGGCCTCAAGATCATGAAGGCCACCGAGGCCGATCTTGGCCCCAACGCGATCAATCCCGATCAGAAGAAGCTGATGGTGGAGATGGTCGAGAAGCAGGGCCGTCTGGGGCGCAAGAACAGCAAGGGCTTCTATGATTACCCTGAGAAGGGCAAGGGCCAGAAGAGCCTGTGGCCGGGCCTCTTGGCGCTGCAGCCGAAGCAGCTCGATCCTGACACGCTCGACGTCGAGGAATTGAAGCAGCGCTTCCTGGTGGTGCAGGCGGTGGAAGCCGCGCGCACGGTCGAGGACCACGTGATCACCGATCCGCGCGAGGCGGATGTCGGCTCGATCCTCGGCTTCGGCTTCGCGCCGTTCACCGGCGGCACGCTGTCCTACATCGACTTCATGGGCACGAAGAAGTTCGTCGAGCTCTGCCAGAAGCTCGAAGCGAAGTACGGCTCGCGCTTCACTCCGCCGAAACTTCTCGTGGAGATGGCTGCGAAGGGAGAAACCTTCTACGGCCGTTTCGCTCCGAAGAAGGCTGCCGCCGCCTGATCGTCTGAGTTCGGTTGAGAACAGAAGGCCGGATCAGGGATCCGGCCTTCTTGTTGTGTGCCGAGTATGAGCGACAGCTTGGAGGTGGAAGTCCTCTATCCAGCCTGATGGCGGTGAAGGATTAGCGAAGCGCAAGGGCGTC
>NZ_LGHL01000027.1 GCF_001908205.1 Bradyrhizobium sp. NAS80.1 | reverse complement strand
GAGTATCGGTATGGAGCTCCGTCACCTTCGCTATTTCTGTGCGGTTGCCGACGAGATGCATGTGACCCGTGCCGCTGAACGGCTTCATCTCGCCCAGCCCGCACTCACGCAGCAGATCAAGGCTCTGGAAGGGGAATTGCAAGTCGAGTTGCTTCGCCGCGTCGGCCGCAGGATCGAACTCACGGAAGCCGGCATCGCCTTTCGACGTGAAGCGGAAGCGATCCTCGATCGGGTGCGCGTCGCCAGCCTGATTGCCCAGGAAACGGCGCGCGGTCAAACCGGGCGGCTGTCCATCGGACTGACCGAATCGTCTGGGTTCGTGCCGGCCGTAACTGCGATTCTGAAACAGGCGCGGGAGCGTTGGCCGCGTGTGGAGACAAGCTTGATTCAGGCGCGCAGCGGCAGCCTCGTCACGGCCCTGATCGAGCGGCGGATCGATGTCGCCTTCGTTCGGCCGCCGGCGCCGCCCGACGCCGCCCTGCAGAGCTGGCCGTTCGTGAGTGAAGCCGTCGTCGCCGTTGTGCCGATTACCCATCGCCTGGCGTCGCAGCGGTCGGTCACGTTCTCCACGCTCGCGCGCGAGGCGTTGATCTGGCCCCAGGCGAGGGACGGAGACGGCCCGTTGCACACGCAGATCGACGCCGCCTTCACCCAACTCGGCCGCGCACCTCGCATTGCCCAGGAAACACCGGAATTCGTCATGGCGGTCAATCTCGTGGCAACGGGGCTGGGGGTGTCCCTGGTTCCGCAAAGCATCGTGGGCCTGCGTGCCGACGCGGTCGTTTATCTGCCTCTACGCTCCACCCCGACCTTCAGCATCAAGATCATATTGCTGGCGCGCACCGCCGATGCCTCGCCAACCGTCGCCAACTTCTTGGCGCTCGCCAGGGAGTACACCGCGGAACACGGTGATAGGCCATCGCCTGTATCGCTCTGAGCATGAATCCGAGCCAGGCCAAGGGTGAATCGTCGGCTTTTGAGCTTACGTCGTCGGAGCATGATCGGGACATGGTGCCATGTATTGATTGCAGGCGTGACGCGGTTGCGAGCCGGCTTCGGTGCGCCGAGCGTCGTTCCAGTGCGTCCGGCCGCTTCCAAACGCAACCATGGCGATCGATGTACTCCTCTTTATGGCAAGCTGTGGCATCGGCTGCTAGATCGTTACGATGAGCGTTCTAGTCACAGAAATCGTTCCAAAAACTGTGCGCGGACGAGCGTTCAGTATAATCCGGGCTCTTGGCTATTCTGCGATGCCTGTCTTTGCATTCGCCTCATGGCAACCCGTTCTGCGAGCATGCCAGTGCAGCTCGTGAAATGGTGGCCGTAGATCGATTGAGACAGCGTAAGAGATCGCGGAGAGCTGCTTCCCTCAATTAAGTGGGCGCGCGGTCGGTTTGACGCCGTTCAGCGCTTGTTGCCAGGTAGATCACCAACGTAGGCATAGGGAGCGCGGTCACGTGCACCGAACTGAGATTGTTCTATAGAGTGAGCGACCCATCCCACTGTTCGTCCCAGTAGCCAAATGAAGTCTTGTGCCTTCAATCCCACGCGGCGGTTGACAAACATCGCCGGCAGCGCGAAATCCGGCTTCAGCCCCTGTACTTCCGCAACAGTTGTAATCGCCATCTTGAGCCGACGAAAAGCCTGATCCCGCGAGCAGACCTTGTCGAGGTGCGCGAGCAGCACCTGCGCCCGTGGATCCTCGCCGGCATACACGTCGTTCCCTCCGAATCCCGGAAACTCTTCCCCTTCACGCAAGCGCCGCACGATGATGCTCTGTGGATCGGGCGCCTCCGTCAACTCGCCGATGAAGCGTGACATCGCATCGAGCCGTCCGAACGCCGAGTAACGCCCCGCCGCGAGCGCGAGCCCGGCTGCCACACTGCGATAAGGAGTCAAGCCGACGCTCGCGGCTGCCCGCACCGCATAGGCGGACGGCGAGAAGCCGTGGTCGGCCGACAGCACCAGGATCCTGCGGACGAGATCGGTCCACTCCTTCGAGAGGGCGAGAGCCTTGCCGATCTGCTCGTGAATCGGTTCGGCGGCGACCTTGGTCCGGCGCAGCAGGATCGCGGTGACCGAGCGGACGAGATCCGCGCCGGTGCTTGCCATGCCGAGCGGCGAGAGATCGAACGAGCGGGGATTGTCCGCTTCGAGTACCGGCAGCAGCACGCTGGCGCGATCCGCGAGGCCGTCATTGTCGAACAGCGCCACGACCTTGCCGAAGCGGCCGGACAGTCGCGGTAGGCGTCGCGTGAACACAGCGTCCTCGTCGGCATTCCACAGCAGGCTGGCGATCGCCTCCAGGCTCGCATTCTCAGCGAGCTCGGCGGCGCTGCTACCGCGGTAGAACAGCCCCTGCTGCGTGATCAGCGTCAGTGCCGACACTGCGCTTATGCCGCTCGCCTCGGTGGCGCGGATTCCGCGTGCGCCTTTTGCGGCGCGAACCGCCAGCACGTCGGCTTTCCAATAGCGCCGCTCCTTGGCGTTCGCCGCCTTCTCCGAGCGGATCCCCTTGCGGCTGACATAGGCATAGAGCGTCGTCCGCGACACGCCGAGATGCTCGGCAGCCTCATCGGCGCTGAAATAGAGGTGGTCGTCCTCCGCCATGCGACCTCACATCGACAAAATCTGTACAGATTGACGGGTAAATCACCCAATCCTAATTTATGAACAAAATAATACATATTGACGATTGACGTCAATATGTGATCGAGGGGGAAACGAAGAGATGGGTGTGTTTGCGTTTCGGGCGCCGCTGCTGCGCGTATCATTGGCGCTGGTGGTGACGGGGTCGACCGCGGCCTTTGCCGAGCAGTTCAAGGTCGGCGATGTCGACGTCACGATCCATGGCGCGGCGAGCGTGGGCGCCGTGGTCCGGACCGACAACCCCGATTTGCAGTTCACCACTATCCCCAACGCGCGGACGCTCGGCGTCAGCTCTGCCGGCAACACCCGGAACAGCGACGACGGCGAGCTCAACTTCAAAAAAGGGTCGCCGGTCTCCACCGCGCTGCAGGGCTGGGTCGCGCTCGAGGCGGCGTATGACGGGTTCGGCTTCTTCGTTCGTGGCAAGGGCTGGCGGGACTTCACGCTCGCCGACCAGTCGGTGCCGTGGGGCAACTATCCGAACGGTTATGTGCCTAACACGCCGCTGTCCGATGCGGGGTTCGCGGACAGGTCGAAGTTCTCCGGCGCCGCGCTGCAGGAAGCTTATGTGTTCGGGCACGTGGCGCTCGGCGATCATCCGCTCGAATTCAAGGTCGGCAACCAGCTCATATCCTGGGGGCTGCGCAGCTCGTTTGCGGGTGGATTGTCGGCGCTCAATCCCATCGATGGCCCGGCGACGCATCGCGCGGGGGCGACCGCCGAGGAAACCCGGATTCCGTTTTCCGCCGCGTCGGCACGCTTCGCGGTGACCCCGAAATTGTCGCTGGAGGGCTTCTGGCAGTTCGGCGCGGCGCGCAACGCCTATGACGGCTGCGGGACCTTCTATCCCTCGGACTACTACGCCCAGGGGTGCAACTATGTGATCGTCGGCGCGCCGTTCATCGTCACGGACCAGGTCGCGCTGAGCGCCGGCGACTGGATCACGCGCGGGGAAACGCCGAAGAACAACGAACTGGGGCAGGGCGGCATCGGTGCGCGCCATGCGCTCGATGGCCTGCGCAGTGAGGTCGGGCTGTTCTATGCCCACTACAACGCACGCAATGCGCTGCCAGAAATCTCGCGCACCTTCCGGCCCTCCGCCGCAAAGCCATTCATTCCGGGCAATCCGGACGGCGGCAATCCGCTCTATCGCACCGTGTACGCGCCTGACATCGACATGCTCGGCGCGACCTGGCAGACCAGGCTCGCCACCAAGACCACGCTGTCCGCCGAATACGTCTACCGCCCGAACTACGCGCTCGGCTTTCCCGCCGGCGAGGAGCTGACCGCGGCGGTTTCGGCGACCGCGCCCAGCCTGTGGCGGCAAGAGCTCAACGCGCTGGCACCGGGCAGCTTCTACACCGGCTATGACCGGCGACAGACCGGCCTGTTGAATCTCTCCGTGGAACAGCAATTCGACCACTTGTTGGGAGCGAAGCTCACGTCCTTCTCAGCCGAGGTCGGCCTGCGCCATGTCTATGACCTGCCCGATCCCACCGTCCGTCGTTACCTGCGGGCAGACACATTCGGCACCGGGCCGGTCAACGGCTACTGCCCGCCGCCGAGTCCCAGCGTGCTCTACACCGGCTGCACGCTGGACGGCTTCGTCAGCAAGAATGCGTGGGGCTTTCGCTTGCGTGGCGCGCTGACCTACGCGGTGCGCCGTGTCGCCGATCTCGATGTCACGCTGTCGGCGAGTTACGGCAAGGACGTATCCGGCTGGTCGTATGACGGCACGTTCAATGAGGGGCGCAACATCGCCTCCATCGCGCTGCGCGCCGAATATCTCAAGAGCTACTACGCCGAGGTGGCCTATCTGCCGATCTGGGGTGGGGCGTTCAACGTGCTGCGCGACCGCTCGGTGTTCGCCGCCAGCATGGGCGCGAGGTTCTAGCATGGCGGCGCTGCGATCACGGCTGCCATGTGTCCGTCGCGTTTCGATAGTCGAAACGCTCGGCATTGACGCTTTTCAACACCGCATCGGGGTGGACAAGCTGTCACCAAGGTCCCGCGGGCATGCGGCCGATCCGCTGTCCCAAGATGACCGACCGGGAGGAAACCATGCAGTCAACTGACGTCTCCGTGCCGACGGGTGGCTCGGCGCGTACCGGCGACCTGCGTCGTCCGTGGTATCGCGAGGTGTCCGCGGACGCGTGGCGCGTGCTGCGGGCTGCTGGGCTCGGCTGGTTGTTCGAGGTGTTCGATCTCTACGTCCTGGCGCTGACCGCGCCAGCGCTGATCATCGCCTTCGACCTCAGCCGTGCCGACGCCGGCCTGCTCACCAGCGTGTCCGCGGGCGGCGCCATCGTCGGCGGCATCGTGTTCGGCTGGGTGGCCGACCGGATCGGCCGTGTCCGCACGCTGTTCCTGTCGATCCTGATCTATTCGCTGTGCACCGGCGCGATCGCGCTGGCGCCCTCGCTCGGCTGGCTCGTGGCGCTGCGCCTCGTCGGCGGGCTCGGCATGGGCGGGGCGTGGACCGCGGGCGCGTCATTGATCGCCGAGACCTGGCATCCCGACCACCGCGGCAAAGGCGGTGCGCTGATGCAGATGGGCTTGCCGCTGGGGTCGATGCTCGCGATCGGTGTGGTCGCCCTGGTGTCGTTGCTGCCCGGCGGGCTGGAGCATGGCGGTTGGCGCTGGGTCTACGGCATCGGCGCGCTGCCGATCGTGGTGCTGGTGCTGTTCGGCCGCAACACGCCGGAATCGCCGGTGTGGCTGCGGCGCAGCGGCGAGAAGCGCCCGGGCGGCAATGTCGGCGCGCTGTTTCGCGGCGAGACCGGGCGGGGCCTGTTGATCGCGTTCGGGTTCATCTTTTTCGTGCAATATGTCTACTGGGCGGTGTTCACCTGGACGCCGACCTTCCTGGTCACGGTGAAGCATTTCGCGTTCATCAAGAGCCTCGGCTTCACGTTGACCCAGCAGCTCGGATCACTAGCGGGCTTCGTCGTGTTCGCGATGCTGGTGGACCAACTGGGGCGCCGTCCGACCTTCGTTCTCTACCTGCTGATCGGTGCGGCCGCGGTGCTCGGGCTCGTCATGTCCTCCGATCCGGACGTGCTGTTGGTGGCGAGCTTCTTCACCGGGTTCGGCATCGGCGGCATCTTCGCCGGCATGGGGCCGTTCACGGCCGAATTGATCCGCTCCACCCACTCCCGCGCGCTGGGCATGGCCATCGCCTACAACGGCGGCCGCATCGGCGGCCTGATCGCGCCCTCGCTGATCGGATGGCTCGCCACCGACGCGCATGGCTTCGAAGCGGGAATGCTGACCACGACATTCGCCTTTGGGCTCGCGATCGTCGTGCTGCTGTTTGCGCCCGAAACCAAGGGAATGACAATCGAATGAGCTACACCATCAACCGCGGGACGCCGCCGCAACGCGCCGACGTCGAGAATTGGCTGTTCGGCCTCGATCTCGTCTCGACGCCGGTCCGCGAACGCATTCTCACCGCATGGGTGAGCGCGTGGACGTCGAGCACCCATGAGAGGCTGGAGGACATGCCGTACTCCAACCTCGCGGCTTATCCGCTGATGCGGCATGTCAACGAGGTCACCCGTGTCGGCGTCCAGCTCGCGCGCAGCGCCACCGAGCAGTGGGGCGATGCCTTCGTGATGGACACCCTGGTGTCGATCCTGATCCTGCACGATGTCGACAAGCCGCTGATGTATGTCCGCGACAACGGCGCCATGGCTCCCTCAGCACTGTCGAAGGAGCTGCCGCACGGCGTCGTCGGCGCCATGCTGCTCAAGGAACTGGATTTCCCGCATCTCGTGATCAGCACAGTCGCGACCCACGCCGCCAACGCGCCGTTCCACGGCCGCAGCCTCGAAGCCTATGTGCTGCACTACGCCGATTTCTTCGCGACCGACCGCACCTGCATCCGCGAGGGCGCGACGCCATTCTATCAGCGGCACTGGCGCTGACGCGCCACGCCGCACCTGCCAAGCTGAAGGAGAGTCGAGAATGAGTGAAGGACCGGCCGCAGGCCTCAAGGTGATCGACGTCGCAACCCTGTTCGCGGGCCCCGTCGCAGCGATGCTGCTCGGCGACTACGGCGCCGACGTGCTGAAGATCGAGCATCCCAAGGGCGACAATTCCCGGACCCATGGTCCCTCGCGCGGCGGCAGCTCGCTGTGGTGGAAGGTCATCGGGCGCAACAAGCGCGCGATCACGCTCTACCTCGGCAGCCCCGAGGGCCAGCACCTGTTCCGCAAGCTCGCCCGCGAAGCGGATGTCATCGTCGAGAATTTTCGGCCCGGCACCCTGGAGAAATGGGGGCTGGGCTACGACGAGCTGGCGGCGGAGAACCCGGGTTTGATCATGCTGCGGGTCACCGCGTTCGGCCAGCACGGGCCTTATGCCCACCGGCCCGGCTTCGGCACCATCGCGGAGGCGATGAGCGGCTTCGCCTCGATCACCGGGCAGCCGGACGGGCCGCCGACCCTGCCGCCGTTCGGGCTCGCCGACGGCATCGCCGGCATCGCCGGCGCGCTCGCGGTGATGATGGCGGTCAACGCCCGACAGCGCACCGGCAAGGGCCAGGTCGTCGACCTTGCCCTGATCGAGCCGATCATGGCGGTGCTGGGCGCCCAGGCGATCACCTACGATCAGGCCGGACTCATCCAGAAGCGCACGGGCAACCGCTCCGACAAGAATGCGCCGCGCAACACCTACAAGACCGCTGACGACAAGTGGGTCGCGCTCTCCACCTCGTCGACCTCGATCGCGGCGCGGACGATGACCCTGGTCGGCTGGCCGGAGGTCGTCAACGAGCCCTGGTTCAGCTCGGCGTCCGGACGCCGTCAACATGTCGACGAACTCGACGGCAAGGTCGCCGAATGGATTCGCGCACGCCCGATGAAGGAGGTGGTGCAGGCGTTCGAGGAGGCCGAGGCGGCGCTGGCGCCGATTTACGACGTCTCGGACATCTTCGAGGATCCGCAGTACCGCGCGCTCGACACCATCACCACCGTGCAGGATCCGGAGCTCGGGCCGGTGCGCATGCAGAACGTGATCTTCCGGATGTCCGGCACTCCCGGGACGATCCGCTGGACCGGGCGTCCGCTCGGCGCGGACAACACCGAGGTGTTCACGCGGGAGCTCGGGCTGAGCGAGGCCGAGATGGCCGAGCTGACGAAAGCGGGCGTGATCTGAGATGACGATCCGCTCCTATCTCTATGCGCCGGGAAACAGGCCGGACCTGCTCGGCAAGGTTCTCGGCAAGGAGGCGGATGCGGTCATCCTCGACCTCGAGGACGCGGTGCCGCCGGCCGAGAAAGCGAAGGCGCGCGGCATCGTCAGCGATTTCCTGGCCTCGGCGACCGGCGCGACGTTGTTGGTGCGCCTCAATAGCGGGGCCGAAGCGCTTGCTGATCTCGACGGGCTGACCGTGCGTGGCCTGCGCGGCGTGCTGCTGCCGAAAGCCGAGGACGCGGAGCTGATCCGCGCCATCGACCGCCTCCTCTCCGCGCGCGAGGAGGCCGCAGCGGTGCCGTCCGGCAGCATCATCGTGCAGCCGCTGATCGAGAGTGTGGCCGGGCTCTATGCCCTCGACGCGATGGCTGCGGCCTCGCCGCGCATCCGGCGCTTCGCGTTCGGGGCTGGGGACTTCGTGCGTGACCTGCGCGCCGAGCCGACCCCGGCGCGGCTCGAGACGCTCTACGCCCGCCAGCATCTCGTCGCGCGCTCGCGCTTCCTGCGCCTGAAGGCGCCGGTGGCGCATGTGTTCATGCCGGTGAGGGACCTCGACGCGCTGCGCCGCGCTTGCCAGGAAGACCGGGCGCTCGGCTTCCACGGGCGGTCCTGCATTCATCCCGCGCAGGTCCCGATCGTGAACGACGTCTTTCAGCATGGCGCCGAGGAGATCGCCCGGGCGCGGACGATCCTTGCGGCCTACGCGGATGCGATGCGCGAGGGGCGGGGTGCCCTCGTGCTCGACGACGGCACGTTCGTCGACGAGGCGATCGCGGCGCGGGCGCGGGACATTCTCGCGGGGGCATGATCGCACGGTCAGCAGAGGAGATCGACATGCATCAGCGCGTGGAGCTTCGCAGACCGCCGCCGGCGGACGATCGGGTCAACATCGCCGGCCGGCTGGAACGCCTGCCGCCGTCGCGCTTTCATGTGCTGGTTTGCGCCGTGATCGGCGCGGCGATGTTCTTCGACAGCTACGACCTCGCGCTCACCGGCCTGGTGACGCCGTTGTTGATGAAGGTTGGCATCATCACAGAGCCGACGCGCGCCTGGCTGATCTCGCTGTCGCTGTTCGCAGCGGCGCTCGGCTCGGCGCTGTCGGGCCTGATCGGCGACCGCTATGGTCGCCGAAGGCTGTTCATCGCCAACATCGCGATTTACGGGATCGCCAGTCCACTCTGCGGCTTTGCGCAGGATTACGCGATGCTGTTGGCATTGCGCATGCTGACGATGTTTGCGCTCGGCATGCAGATCCCGACCGGCTTCGCCTATCTGAACGAAATGACGCCGCGCCTGTCGCGCGGCCGCTTCCAGTCGGTGGTCGCGCTCCTGGTCAACGGCTCGTTGCCGGTGGGCGCCCTGGTCGCCTGGCTGGTGGTGCCGAACTTCGCCGCCGACGAGGGCTGGCGCGTGCTGTTCCTGCTGTCCGTGCTGGTGCTGCCGCTGGCCTTCGCGCCGCGCGCCGTGCTGCCCGAGAGCCCGCGCTGGCTCGCGTCCGTCGGCCGGCTCACCGAGGCAGATCAGCAGGTCGCCGCCATCGAGCGCAGCCTGGAGCAGCACGGTGTCGCCCTCGCGCCGCCCGACGTGCTGCCGCCGCCGGCACGCGATCTCGGTTGGCGCCACCTGTTCAGCGGAGGGATGCGGCCGCGCTTCGTGCTGGCGCTGCTGTTCCAGACTTGTCACCTGTCGGCGGTCTTCATCTTCTCGGGATGGCTGCCGACCATCATCGCGGCCCGCGGCTTCGACACCGCGACGACCTTCGCGCTGTCCGCCGTCACCTTCGCCGGGGGCTTGCTCGGCCCGATGCTGGCGATCGCCCTGTCCGACCGCTTCGAGCGTCGCTACCAATTGGTCGTCGCGTCGCTGCTCGGCGCGGTGATGGGCTTTGTCTACCCGCTGCAGGCGGCACCGTTGTGGCTGGTGTCGATCGGTCTCGCCCTGACGACGACGATCTATTTCATCTCGGCGACGGGGTTTGCGATCTACGTTCCGGAAATCCTGCCGACGGGAGTGCGGCTGCGCGGTATGGGCACGGCGACCCTCGTCGGGCGCGTCAGCTCGGCGCTGACCCCCTTCGCGGTGAGCGCGGCACTGGTGCGCCTCGACAATCCGCTGCTGGTCGTGACCGGCGTCGGGCTGCTCTATGGCGTGCTGGCGATGGCTTTCGCGCTGTTGGGGCCGGACACCGCCGGACGCAGCCTGGAGGCGCTCGAGCACGGCGGCCTTGCCGCCAAGTCGGCCGGTGTGTCGGGACAGGACGGAGCGTCATGATGCGGTCCGGTGCGAACGAACGGGCTGCCACCGACGCCGGCGACAAGGGCTCGCTGATCCGTGGGCTCGAGCTGCTGCGGCTGTTGAACGAGGTCTATCCTTTGCAGGTGCGCCATCTCCATGCGCTCACCGGGCTGCCGAAGCCGACAATCTCGCGGCTGCTCGCGATCCTGTGCGCTACCGGCTATGTGCAGCGCGACGATACCGGCGGCTATCGCCCGTCCTCCAAGGTCAATGCGCTGAGCGCGGGCGTGTCGTCGCAGGCTTGGATCACCGAGGTCGCGGTTCCGGCGATCGATCGCCTGTCGCGCAGCGTGCAGTGGCCATCTGATTTCGCCGTGTTCGAGGGCCACGGCATGGCGATCCGCTACAGCACGCGCGCGACCGCGCCGATCAGCATCACCGCTCCCATCAACACCTCCGATCTGCCGATGCTGGAGAGCGACTTCGGCCGCGCGTACCTCGCCTTCGGATCACGCGAGCAGCGCCGCCGGATCCTCGATGCGCTGGCACACTCCGGCCGGCCTCATGACGACGCGGCGCACGATCCGGAACGGACGGGCGAACTTCTCGACGGCATCCGCGCCCGCGGCTTTGCCACCCGCGGCGACAGCTTCGCGTTCGTCCGCGCGTCGACCATCGCGGTGGCGATCACGGTCGGCGAGCAGTCGGTGGCCGCACTGAACATCGTCTGCAGCACGCGCGTCATCAGCCCGTCGCAGATCCCGGAGCGCTACCTCGCGCCGCTGCAGCAGACCGCGCTGCAGATCGGCCGGGCGCTGTCCTGGGACGGTTATGTCGTCACGCGCGGCAAGTCTGCGCGTGGCAACGCGGTGCCAGCTGCGCCTGCAGCGGCGCGGATCATGCAGCTCGAAGGCAGGAGATGAGAATGAGAAGCCCGATCAACCGCCGGTTCGCGCTCGGCGCCATCGCAGGAACGACGGCTGTGCTGGCGCAGATTGCGCGGTCATCAGCAGCACCGGACGCGGCGCCGGACCTTGCCCAGCAGCTCGCCGCCTATGTCGCCGGCGCCGACGCCAGTACGCTGGACGCAGCGACGATCGAGACCGCCAAGGCGCACTTCATCGATGCCATCGGCTGCGGCATCGCGGCGTTCGGCGAGATGCCGGTGCGCGCCTGCCGGGAAGTCGCGCTGGCGCTGCCCGGCGGACCGTCGACGGTGATCGGGACGGACCGGCGGACGAGCCCGGATCTCGCGGCGTTCGCGAACGGCGTCGCGCTGCGCTACTACGATTTCAACGATGTCTATGTCGGCCGCGAACCGGGGCATCCCAGCGACAACGTCACCGCATGCCTTGCGATCGCCGAGGCCGAGGCGCGCAGCGGCCGCGACCTCTTGCTGTCCATCGTGCTCGCCTATGAGATCGCCTGTCGCCTGATGGATGCCGCCGAGCTGACGCGGCGCGGCTGGGACCATCCGATCTACAGCCTGCCGGCGTCGGCGCTCGCGGCGGGCAAACTGATGGGGCTTGCGCCGGGGCAGCTCGCCCAGGCCATCAACCTCGCCATCAGCGGCCATCTTGCCCTCAACCAGACACGGGTTCAGGTGCTGTCGGACTGGAAGGGTATCGCGGATGCCAACGCGACGCGCAATGGCGTGTTCGCCGCCCTGCTGGCGCGGCGCGGTGTCACCGGGCCGTCGCCGATCTTCGAAGGCAACGCCGGGCTGTTCAAGCAGGTGTCGGGGCCGTTCGAGCTCATCATCGATCAGTTCGGCGGCCGCGGCGGGCGCTTCCGTATCAACGATTGCGGGGTGAAGCTCTATCCCGCGCAGGGCGGCACGCTGACGGCGATCCCGGCTGCCGCCAAGGTCGCGGCTGATATCGGCGATCTCAGCCGGATCAAGGCGATCGAGGTGGCCACTGTCAACTTCACCTACCTGTCCGCGGGCAAGGACCCGGAGAAATGGACGCCCGAGACCAAGGAGACCGCCGACCACAGCCTGCCTTACATCGTGGCGCGCGCCATGCTCGACGGCGACATCACCAACGACAGCTACGCGCTCGCCGCCATCCGCGATCCAGCGGTGCGCAGCCTGATGGCGAAGATCACGGTAAGGCCCGACGACGCGCTGACCGCGCTGACGCCGAAGGCGCTGCCCAACCGGGTGACGGCGACGCTGACCGATGGCCGCACGGTCTCGCACCAGGTCGATGCGCTGCCGGGCTTCATCGGGATGCCGATGCAGCGCAGCGATTTCGAGCAGAAGTTCAAGCGCAACGTCGCGAAGGTGTGGTCCGACGCCCGCCAGCGCCAGGTGCTCGACTATCTGTGGAATCTGGAGCGCCAGGACAAGCTCGACGACCTCTTCGAGTTGCTTGTTATCAACCGCTGAATTCAACGAGCCGCGGCCTGGGTTGTCAGGCGCGCGTGAAACATTTCTGACTTTTCAGGAGACTGAAAGATGTGCGCACTCATTAGGGCTATCCTGAATCTCGGGCCTGTCGCTTGCGGCGTGCTGGCCCTGTCGGGACCTGCTCTGGCTCAGAACGCCCTCAGCAGCCCGGCACCGAGCCAGCGGCGGGACCAGAGCGTCGAACTGGCGATGAAGATCAAGACATCCTTCACGTTGGTGGCGGTGGGCGACATGCTCGAGTTCCAACCATTTTCCAAGAACGCTGATCCAGACGTTCAGTACCTGGTGAAACTGATGCGGAACGCCGATATGACGATCGCCAACAACGAAAACATGATCGTCGATATCGATCAGTATGACTTTTCGCTTGAGGGGGCGACCCACCCGGTAGGCGGGAGCAACTTCGCCGACAAGGCCGTAGCTGATGATTGGGCCAATATGGGCATCCGGATGGTGACCAAGGCCAACAATCATACTTTTGACGGCGGCGAACTTCGTCTCTGGGAGAACTTACGTCAGTTGGAGCGGGTGGGAATCGTGCATGTGGGGGTCGGCAAGACTTTGGCCGAAGCGCGGATGGCGCGCTACGCACAGACGCCAAAGGGGCTGGTTTCTCTCGTCGGCGCTTACGCGATCCCAAGCAATCGCACAGTCGGCTACGGGACCGGCGGGGGCGTGCAATACGTCACGCCCGAGCAGATCGTTCAACTCAAGGCGATAAGGGACTCCATCGTCGCACGCCGGGGAGAGGTCGCAGATCCGATCGAAATTCCGGAGCCCGATCCGGCCGGGGCGGTATCGGTCTTCGGCATCCTGTTCAAGAGCGAGGGCGTGCCGCCGCCATCGATCCATGACGAGGCCGCCGAGGCGCAGCCCCACGCGACGAACATGAAGGCAACGAACAATTCCCTCCGATTGACGGCTTATAACGGTGTTACCGCCGCACAGATGGCTCAGCTCCGCGCGATCGCCGGTGATAAGGGTGGCGGCGAGACCATGACCGCTTGGAAACAGAACTTTCGGATCACGGCAAAGCCGGGTGATTACACCTACGACATGTTCCCGCAAGATGAGGCCGACATTCTGAAGGAATTGCGGACCGGTAAGCAGTTTTCGAGCTTCGCCGTTGCCACCATTCATTGGCACCAGAACCGCTTCGCTTTTCAACATTACTCGTTCGATCACTATCCGGCTGATTTTGAGGTCAAGTTTGCACACGATGCCATTGACCAGGGTGCCGACGCCTTCGTCGGGCACGGTGTCCATACGATCAAGGGGATTGAGATCTATAAGGGCAAGCCGATCTTCTACGGGGTTTCCAACTATGTGTTCCAGTCGCAGATGGTGCCGGCCGAACGCGGTGGCTCTGCGACCGGTTACAGCAGTTCGGCTTTCTCGGCCTCGATGCCGGGCCCAAAGGAGATCGTCGGCCAGGGGCAGCTCAATGAGCTCAGTCAAGGTTGGCTTCAGCGACCGGCCAATCTCGAGGCGCTTCTGACCAGCAGTCGTTACGACGGTGGCCGCCTGGTGGAAGTACGCATCTATCCGGTGGATCTCGGCCAGGGACCGCGCCCGGGCTCCGATCTGGGAACGCCCAGACGACCCTCGCCAGCGGTGGCACGAAAAATCCTGGATGAGGTGATCGCGTATTCCAAACCCTTCGGCACGACAATCTCCATCGAAGACGGCGTTGGTGTGATCCGCCTGTCTGGTGCCGACAAGCCCGGCAGCCACTAGGTGTGAGCTTTCGGGAGGCCGTCCATCCGGTCCCGACCGAGGAAGCTGAGGTTGCTGAAGCCTCGGAGTCCAAGGGGGCCGAAGGGACCACTCATCACATGGACCACCCAAAACAATGCGTCACAGGAGAGGTCGAGCAATGTTCAGTATCTTGACGGACAGACGTCGATTGATGGCCGGGGCGGCATCGGTTGGCGCTGCTCTTGCGTTCACCGGCCATGGCCAGGCGCAGCAGGCCACAAAATCTGCGAATGGCAGGGAAACGCCGCCTCTGGCAGGGAGGCTCGCCGAGTATGTTGACGGGCTCAGCTACGCCGATATCGATGCGGGCACCATCGAAGCTGCGAAGCTCCGCCTGGTGGATACCTTCGGCTGTGCGCTTGCGGCGCTCGATGAGCCGGTCATTGCGAGCTGCTTCCGCATTGCCCAGGCCGCTGGAGGCGGGACGTCTACACTCATCGGCACACGACACCGGACGAGCGCCGAGATGGCAGCCTTCGCGAACGGGGCTGCTCTGCGCTACTACGACCTCAACGACGGCTATGCCTCGAAGGAGGTCGGCCACCCCAGCGATTTCGTTTCGGTGTGTCTCGCGGTCGCTCAATCTGAGCGGCGGTCGATCCGTGATTTCATCGTGTCGGTCGTGGCTGCCTACGAGATCGAATGCCGGTTGTTCGATGCGGTCTCCCTCAATGCCCGCGGCTGGGACAACACGACCTATGGAGTGATCACTGCGGCGCTCGCGGCTGGCAAGCTGATGGGGCTTCCGGTTGAACGCCTGACGCAGGCCGTCAATATCGCACTCGTCGACCATGTCGCCATGAATCAGACGAGAGTCCAGGTGCTCTCGAACTGGAAGGGCCTCGCTGACGCCTCGGCATCGCGCAATGGTGTCTTCGCCGCCATCCTTGCGCGGGAAGGCATCACGGGGCCGAGCCCCATTTTCGAGGGGCGGTTTGGATTGAACAACCTTGTCGCAGGCGAAGAAATCAAGATCGACACGACGACCTTCGGCGGCAAGGGGCGGCCCTTCCGCATCAATGATGTGCTCGTCAAACCCTATCCCGCCCAGGGCCATACCTTGACGGCTGTGGAGGCCGCTATTCGCCTGTCTGGCAAGATCAGGGATCGCGGCGCCATCGAGAAGGTGACGGTTGCAACGACACAATTCGGTTACAAGCAGACGGCAACGGGGCCGGACGTGTGGGCACCGGCGACCAAGGAAACCGCTGACCACAGTATGCCATATATCGTGGCCCGCGCGCTCCTTGATGGGACCATCACCAACGGGAGCTATGCGCCGGAGCGGCTCGCCACGCCGGATGTCCGCGCGCTGATGGCCAGGATCGAGATCGCGGAAGATCCGGCGCTGACGGCACTCTATCCGCGGCAGATTCCCAACCGCGTTTCGGTGACTCTCCGCTCCGGCGAGGCCCTGACCGAACAGGTCGATGACTTGCCGGGATCACCCCGCAGACCGCTCACCCGCGAGGACATCGAGGCGAAGTTCTGGCGCAACGTCGTCGGTCCGCGGACATCGACGGCCGAGGGCAAGGCCTTGATCCGACAGATCTGGTCGCTCGAGCAAGTCGCTGGTGTCGACGAGCTTCTCGCGGCCGTCGCGTCGGTGAGGTTGCCATGACAGAGGGGCGTCAACAAAAAATGAACAGCGATCGGCGACATGACCAGCCAGACACCAGTGTTTCTCGAAATGGTGTAACGTCGTTTAGGCGAAAACGCCGACGGCTGGAATCGTTCTGATATCAACTAAGGAAACTCCGGCTCAGGCGCGAGGGGGCGCGTTCCATGTCCAAATGCAAGGCTCTGCACGATCTCATCGAAGCGCGAGCGGCATTGCCTGTGCCCGGCGTCTATGACGCCTTCAGCGCCCGCCTCGTGGAAGCGGCAGGCTTCAAAGCGTGCCAGGTGAGCGGTTTTGCTGTGGCAGCGGCGGCGCTCGGCTTGCCAGATATCGGCATTCTATCGCTGCGTGATCAGATCAATGTCGTCCAAGCGATCGCAAATGCGGTCAACATTCCGGTCATGGCAGATGGTGATACCGGTTTCGGCAACGCCCTCAACACCTATCACACTGTCCGCCTGCTCGAGGCGGCGGGAGCCGCCGGCGTGAATATCGAGGACCAGACATTCCCGAAGCGCTGCGGCCATATGGACGATAAGTGCGTCGTGCCCATGGAGGAAATGCTACAGAAGGTCCGAGCGGGGGTCGCTGCGCGACGCGATCCCCATTTCGTCATCAACGCGCGCACGGACGCTATCGCGACCGAGGGGATCGCGGCGGCAATCGAGCGGGCGAACGCCTATCTGGAGGCCGGCGCCACTCTCGTCTTCGTCGAGGCGCCTGAAAGCTATGATGATATCGCCCATATCGTCCGCTCCATCCGTGGACCCGTTAGTATCAACATGCTGGGCGCGCCTGGCGGAAAGACGCCCCCGATGACGCTTACCGAGCTCCGCGCCCTCGGTGTCGCGCGGGTGTCCTTCCCGGGTGTGACGCTCGCGAGCGCCGGCGCGGCGATGCACCGGGCGCTGAGCATTCTCGCCGAGTCGGGAGACCTCTCCCGGATCACGAACGAGCTCATGTCCTTCTCCGAGGCGACGGAATTGCTTGGCCTGCCTGCCGATCGGTCGCGCGAACGAGCCTTCGCGTCATGAACCCCACACTGTTTGACCCATCGCGTCGCTGATGGCGCTGTTTGAGGAGCTGGCTTCTCAGTCGAAATCCCTGTTACGCCTCCCATTCGTCCCCTTGCTGTTCTTGCGCGCCAATATCGAGTTGTCCGTGAATAAGCGGCAAAGGCTTGGTTGAGAGCCACTTTTCCGGCGCGAAAGCCGGTTCTGAATCGCAAGGTTTTGCGTTGCGGTCGCGGAACCTTGCGATTTGATTTTAAGATTCCCCTCCTCGGCAAAGCATGATTTCCCTGGCCGCGTCGGGGGGCACGATGCGACCGAAGCAGCGCAGGACATCGGGTGAAAGCTGTTCCGGGCGGCATCGCGAGCGTGATCGTCGAGATCAGCGCGAAGACGACAAGTGAAAGAGCGCCCCAGGATGAAGATCGGAGAATTGTCGCGCCGCACAGCGTCCAGCGTGCGGATGCTGCGCTATTATGAAGAAGGGATTGCAGCCGGCTCGGCGAGACTCCGGTTATCGAGATTATGGCCCGGCCGAAGAACAAATCGTCCGGCGAAGGCAGCGGTGCTGGCCTCAAACTCGCCACGATCCGCACTTTGCTTCCCTGCGTGCTGAACGACCGTCCCGAACTCGAACTCTGCGACGAGGTTTGCGCGACCCTAACGAGTGAAATAGGCGGCATCGAGGGAACGCATTGCCTGTCTGGAATCAAGCAGAGATGTTCTTGCAAGCGATCTCCAGCGAGACACGAAGCGCGCGAGTCAAAAGTGAATCGTAATATTTACCTTTCACGTGCGGTGGATACCGAGCACCATCTGATTGTGGCGCACGAGGTCACGAACAGCGGCTCAGATCGGGCGCAACTGGGCAATATGGCCAGACAGGCGGAGGCCGTTCTCAAGACCGAGACGCTCGAGGAGGTTGCCGATCGCGGCTACTTCAGCAGCCTGGAGCTCCTCGCGTGCCACGAAGCCGGCATCACCGTAACTCTGCCCAAGCCGCAGACGTCGGGTGCCAAGTCGGATGACCGCTTCGGCAAGCAGGACTTCGAGGAGAGGAGGAGGCTGGGAGCATGAGCATCTGCTCGAAGCCGTGCAGCAGCGCCTTGATGCCAACCCACAAGCCGTGCGCCAGCGTCGAGAGACGGTCGAGCATCCGTTCGGGACGATGAAGGCGCGCTTGGGAGCGACACACTTCCTCACCAAAACGCTCCCAAAGGTAGCCGCTGAAATGGCGCTCTCGACCCTGGCCTATAACCTGACACGGGTGATGAACATCGTCGGGATCAAGCCGCTGATCGCCGCGATCGCGGCCTGAGACACCCGCGGCTCCTATCTTCCTGGACCGACGCCCTCTAAGACCGTTTTTACACAGCCAAGACCCTTAGCGGACATCGGCGCCCCCGCAGTCTTAACGTATCGCTCTGTGCTGCACCGGCGCCTCCTGTTCATCTTAAGTCGCGCCGTGGAAGCTTGTACCATTAGCCATGACTCCCAGGCGGATCAGCCGGCTGTCAGCCACCGCCGCAAGCCGATGTTCCATCGCTTCGCGATAGATGGGATCGCGAAGCATTTGTGCAAAGGCGCCAGGGCTCGGGTACTCCGCAATGAAGCAGATGTCCCATCGTTCATCTTCGGGACCAACCATCCCGAGCTCGAAATTACCTCGCCAGGCAATTCGGCCCCCGAGACGGGCGAGCACCGGAGCGCTGATCCGGCCGTAATTCGCATAGGCGTCCGCGCCCGTGGCATCTCGGCCGTCGGGATAGCGAGCGAAGCTGTGTAGGCGGATCAAGTTGAGCATGTGCACCGGTCCCGGTCGATCACTGGCGCGGAAAGCGGCGAAGGTCTCGCGGGAGAAAGTCGTAAATCCCATGGCAATGCTTCCTCGATTACTTGACGGCTGCGTTGAGCGACCAGGAGCCTGGATAGTTTGGCTTGCGGCGCGCCATCCAGGCATCGAGGCCCTCGCGTAGGTCTGCGGTTGGCGCCATTCGGGCGAATTGCTCGCCTTCGACCAGAAGCCCCTCGGCAATGCTCAGATTGACACCGCGTGTCACGGCTCTGAGGATGCTCGCTGCGGCCAGCGGCGAATGCCGAAGTATGCGCTTCGCCAAGTCGCGTGCCGCTGGCAGAAGATCGTCGTGCGCCACGATCTGATTGACGAGGCCGAACTCCGCAGCCCTCTGCGGCGTGAATACATCGCCTGTCAGCAACAGTTCGAGCGCACGTTTGCGTCCGGCAAGTCGGGGCAGTCGCTGCGTTCCACCGAAGGTCGGCGGCATACCGATATTGATTTCCGGTTTGGCGAAGGAGGCGCGTTCGCTGGCGATGGCAAGAGGTACTGCCTCTGTGATTTCGCAACCACCACCGAAGGCGAGCCCGTTGACGGCAGCGATGACGGGCTTTGGGAACGCTTCGAGGCGGGCAGTTAGACGCTGGCCGCGCATGACGAAGTCACGCAGGGCTACGTCAGCGCCGCGTGCCACGCTCTGCGAGAATTCGCGGATGTCGGCGCCGGCCGAGAACGCGCGGTCGCCCGCCCCGGTGAGGATGACCGCGTGAACTGCATCATCGGTCTCGATGGCATCGAGTAATTCCATGAGACGGTCGATGAGCGCGTAGCTCAGCGCATTAAGCTTTTCGGGACGGTTGAGAGTGAGAGTGGCGATTGCGTCGCCGTATTCAGACAACACGAGATCTGTCATGGGACTTCCCTTCTGGTGGGTACCTGACGAGGATGATTATCTTGCTCGCAGCTTGTGTACATTCACTAGTCGGTATACAAGACAGCATGCCCGACGCCCTGAATCCGACACGCAAGCGCATCATCGACGCCGCGACGAAGCTCTTCTATGCGGAAGGCATCGGTCGTGTCAGTGTGGATGCGGTGGCCGAAAAGGCCGGACTGACCAAACGCACGCTCTACTATCATTTCCAAAGCAAAGACGATTTGATCGCCGCCTATCTTGATGCACGGGATCAACCAAATCTGAAGCAAATGGCCGGCTGGTTCGAGTCTGAGGAGGGCGGTCCGGACCGAAAGGTGCAGGCGATCTTCTCCAATTTGGCGCGCGTCGCGCGTCACCCGAAGTGGAAGGGGTGCGGTTTTCTGCGCACCGCCGCCGAGCTCGCTGCTATGCCGGGGCATCCCGCCATCAAGGTTGGAGCGAGGCACAAGGCCAACTTCGAGAGCTGGCTGGCCGATGAGATGGCCAACCGCGGGCTCTTGGAGCCGAAGACGCTTGCTCGCGAAATCGTCCTTCTTATGGATGGCGCGTTCTCCACTATGCTGATTCATCGCAACGCCGATTACGTCGAGGCGGCTGGGCATGCCGCTGCTGTGCTGATTAGATCGCGCGTTCCGCCGGCCGATGCTGCTAATTAGGCGGTTGCTTTCAATCGCGCCCGATCATGTCGCGGAGCTCCGGCGGGAGAGCAGGAGCGCACTGCTCGGTCTTGGGCGCGAGAGTAACATTTCGGACCAACGTGGACGCTTCAGGCTGCGTGGACGTTGATCGTTGTGTGGCCACCGCAACATCGAGCAGAGCTAGAATAATAGCGACGGCCAGGAGCGTCAGACTAGTATCCAGCGATGTGGTCCGTCCTTTCATGTGTGCCTCCGCAAATGCATGCCAGTTCAATGGTGATGTGTATTCAAGCCAGGCCGCGCGAGAAGAGTTCGCCACCCAGCAGCAATAGGCCGGCGAAAAAGATCACGCGAAAAGTTTCGGGACTGACCCGAGCGCAAAGCCAGCCGCCAAACAGCATGCCGGCGAGTGCCGGTACGAGCGCTAACAACGAAGCGCCTGCGACTCCTGTGGGCAGAGCGCCGTGCCAGGTCAAACCTGCTGCCAGCGGCAACGTGGAGACGTTGAAGGACAAGCCAAGCGCTTGAACCAGATCATCTCGCTCCAGTCCGAGAGAGCCGAGACATGGAACGGCGGGAATGACGAAAACGCCCGTCGCGCATCGGCGCTTAACCGCCGACCCACGCGCATTCAACGCCCGCGCTGCGCCGAGGATACTTCCATGTTCCGACGCTGCTACGACGTAACAGATATGGCACAGTTCGAAAGTCAACTTGAAAGCTCAACCTGCCGACGCTGGCGTGAGATGCCTTGTCAGAGCCCAAAAGACGAAGGCGGCCGCGCTGATCGCACCCCCTACGACGCACACACCAGTCCAGGCGGCTTGGGCGTAGACGAGAGTCGACACAATTGACCCCGTGGCACAGCCGGCCGAATAAAAGATCATGTAACCGGCGGTCAGCCTGCTGCGCGCTTCGGGCCGTACGCGGTAGATTAGGCTCTGATTGGAGACATGCACCGCCTGAAGTCCGTAGTCGATGGTGACGACGCCGATGATGAGCCCCCACAGGGAGTGGGACAGCAGCGCGATCGGCAGCCAGGAGACGAGCATGATCGCGAGCGCGATGCCAGTGATGCGTTGCGCGTGCCCACGATCGGCAAGACGGCCTGCGCTAGCCGCACCAACAGCGCCCATTGCGCCAGCGAGACCGAACAGGCCTATTTCAGTGTGTGACAAAGAGAACGGTGGCGCGCTGAGTGGTAGCACCATGGGCGTCCATAGGATCGTGATGGCCGTGAAGATCAGGAGCGCGAGAACTGCGCGGGTAATCAGCACAGGCTCTTCGATGAACAGTGTGAACACCGACCCGATGAGCCGCGTATAGGGCATGGACGTTCTGCGCTCCTCTTGCCGCGGCAGCACTTTGGCCAGCGCGACGACCACGACGAGCGTCGCTGCGGCCGAGACAATGTAGACCGATCGCCAACCGAAGAGATCCGATAACGTGCCGGAGATGGTACGGGCGAGCAGAATGCCGATGATAATGCCGCTGGTAACAGTGCCGACGACGCTGCCGCGCTCGCATGGATGCGCAAGAGCGGCCGCGTAGGCCACGAGCACCTGAGTGACGACGGCGAGCAGGCCCACGGCACCCATGCTGGCGAGCAGAATCGTGCCGTTCGGCGCCAGGGCGACTGAAAGAAGCGCCAAGACGGAGAGCAGCGACTGGCCAACGATCAGGCCCCGCCTGTTCAGAAAATCGCCCAGCGGCACCAGCAGGAGAAGCCCGAGCCCGTAGCCGATCTGGGTGATGGTGATGACGAGCCCGACCGTCGCATGGCTGATTCCGAACTCGTCAGCGATAGTGTCGAGCAGGGGCTGGGCATAATAGACGTTGGCGACGGCAAGACCACAGGCGACCGCGAACAGCAGGGCCACGCCGCGAGATAACCTCGCAGTTGCAGGCGAGGCGTCGGCCTCTGCAGCCTCAAATGTAAAGTTTGCTGTTTTGCCACCGTCCGCGACTGCCCTACCTTCTAGAGACATGAATCTCGCCTTACAGGTTTTAAATTGCAACCATGCGTCGGACAATTAGTCGTCCGCGCGGCATCTTTTCAGCGCTTTTCGAGTTCGACAGCCGAACCCTCGGCTCGAACGAGATGGAGAGCGCTGTGACTGGGGCTACCGGATAAAGTCCCAGATCAGGACAACGATCGCCTCCGGGGCGTCCTCAAGGGAGTAATGGCCTGCGGCAACGACACGCTTGACGGCCCCGGTGGGAAAAATGGTGCTGAAGAGCGGTAGAAAGTGCTCTGCCTGGAGCGTGCGATCTGCCTCGCCCCAGATGGCCAGTGCAGGCTTCGCCCGAATGGCGCGGTCAGCCGCAGGATCGGGGATCTCGAACCTGTGCGCGCCGGTTGCGAACCCTTTCGCCCAGCCGATTGCGCCGAGGCAATCAGCCGGAGTCGCGAAGGGCGCGCCATAGGCGGCGAGCCAGGTATCAGTGACGATCGTGTTGTTCTCGAAGCCGTTGAGCTTCAACGTACTCAGAATGTTGTAGCCGAGCTGCCCAAGCACTGGTTCGAGGCTGCCGTCGGCAGAGGCTTTCATGATCCATTGGAACCAGGGCGAGTGTGCGGCATTCGCCGTCACGCGTTCGAGGAGGTCGGACTGTCCGAACGGCGTAGGTGCGTTGACCGAGATGATCCGACGAATGCGATCCGGATGCCGGGCGGCAAACCCCATGCCGACGGGGCCGCCGAAATCGTGCATCACGAGGGTGATCCCGCTGAGCTCAAGCGCGAGAACGAACCGCTCCAAATTGTCGATATGGTCCTGCAGCCAATAGCTGCGATCGGGCGGCGTCTCGCTCTTTCCGAACCCCATGTGATCTGGAGCCACCACACGATGCGTTTGACTCAACGTGGCAATGAGGTGTCGGAACAGATAGCCCCAGGTGGGCTCGCCGTGCAGGCACAGCACGACCTCACCGTCCCTAGGCCCTTCGTCGACATAGTGCATCTGGAAGCCGGGGGCGGCGGTGAAATGCGGTGCAAACGGAAAGGTGTCACCGAACGTGGCGTCGGATCGAATCATAGGAGCGCTCGCTTTGAATGAGCGGGTCGCATGCGCCATGCGCTTGGCAGGCGATCGGCTCGCTACCCGCGGTTTTGGCGCCAAGCGGCGGTTGCCGCCTGGCGATTTCTCTAGAGGGAAGAGAGGGAAGCCGCAAATCGGCGGATGTGCGCGGCGATGACATCGCCTTGTTCTTCAAGCGCGAAGTGTCCTGTATCCAGCAGTTTGAGGTCTGCTTTAGGCAGGTCCCGCCGATACGGCTCGCGATAGAAGATCTTGAGCCCATCAATGTCGACAGTGCGGTAGTGCGTCATACATATCTCCTTGTCCGCGCGCTGCAGGATATGTGGTTTTAATTAGCAACCAGGACTGCTGTAGCGCTTGAGGTTTTTAATTGCAACCACTATGTTTCGGTAGAAGGCGAAGCTGCGGCCCGGCCGGGTAGCGTGGCCGAAGGCTGAACTGACGGAGTAGGGGCGGGGCGAGGGAGACCGTATCGAGATGGCCAAAAGAATAAGCCACATGCACTCGATGTGTGGCGTGGCCAGGCCGCTGGACGCCATCGGAGACTGGTGGTCGCTGCTGATTATTCGCGACGCCTTCGATGGCCTGCGCCGATTTGGAGAATTTCAGAGGAATCTCGGACTGGCGAAGAACATTCTGGCAGCCCGCCTGCGCAATCTCGTGGCGCACGGCATCATAGATTCGGTCCCTGCTTCTGATGGCACTCCCTACCAGGAGTACGTCCTGACAGAGAAGGGGCGGGGCCTGTTTCCGCTTCTTGTCGCGCTCAGGCAGTGGGGCGAGGATTTCTTCTTCGAGCCCGACGAGGCGCATGTGCTTCTGGTCGACAGGAAGGCCGGCCTGCCGGTTCGCAGACTGGAGCTCCGATCACAGGACGGGCGTGTCCTGGGTCCAGAAGATACGGTCGTACGTTCGCCCCCTGTTTCTCCGGCAAAAGCGCGGAGCAAACCTGGGCGAAGCGGAGGCGCTCGAAATAGCGGGCGGGGCCCCGAAAGCGGATAATCTGTCGGCGTGGACCTCACGGCAAAAGCCACAGGTGCTATGCGAGCGCAACCTAGGCTTCCAGAGTGGGTCGCGTATTGATCTCCTTCGACAATATGAGTGCGTAGCGGATGTTCGAGAGGCAGCGCCGAACCTCTCCGCGAGATGAAATTGGTCGGTAAGACATGCAACTCGGCACTTTGTCCCAGTTCCTGGAAATCGTGCGAACGGGGTCTGTTCGGCAGGCCTCGGAACACCTCAATATCGCTCCCTCCGCCATCAGCCGGCAGATCGCGAACCTCGAGCACCGTCTCGGGGTCAAGTTGTTCGAGCGCAAGAATGATGGAATGAGCTTGACGGCCGAGGGTGCCGTGTTCCTCAAATATGCCCAGCGGACGATGCGGGACATCGATCTTGCGCGAGCGGAGATCGACGAGATCCGTGGACTGCGGCGGGGGCACGTACGTTTGTACTCGGTCGAAGGGGCGGTCGCCAGCTATCTGTTTCCGGCGATCGCGGAGTTCAGGGGACAGTATCCCGCCGTCACGTTCGATGTCGTGGCCGCGGGCAACGCCCGCGTCATCGAAGCCCTTGTTCGGGACGATGCGGACATCGGGGTCGGATTCAATCTGTCTGCGAATATCGACGTGCGGGTAGTCGCGAAGTTGCGCAAGGAGATTGTCGCCGTGACGTCGCCTCGGCATCCATTGGCGGACAGGCGCGAGCTCTCGCTGGAAGATCTCCAGGGCTTCGAAATCGCGATGCTCGATCCGTCGTTCGGAACGCGCCGACTGCTCGAAAAGGCGTTTCACAATGCGCAGCTGGTCGTTCCCTCCGCCGTCACAGTCAATGCCATCGAGATGGCGAAGATGTTCGCAAAGCGCGGCTATGGTGTCGCGATCGTTCCTGGGTTCGCGGCCCGCCAGGAATGTGAACTCGGTGAGCTCGTCGCCATTCCGTTCTCGGACGTCAGTCTGAAGCGGGCCACTGTCGCGCTCTGCGTGCGTCGCGGTCGAGAGCTGCCTCGCGCCGCGATCGCTTTCCTCAAGCTCCTTCAGCAACGAATCGCCGATCTCTAGCCTTCTCGCGTTCCCGTGTTCGCACCTTGCGAACGGGGCGTAGACATCTCGGCAATGGACCGCCATTCGCTGCGCTCCTTAGATGCCTGCCCAACGAGCTCCGACGACATTCGAATGATCGGTGCGAGGGGCCGGCGAGGAGCGACAATGGGCAGCGATGCAAATACGACCGCCATTCAGGGGACCGACGATACGTTGGATGACGTCCTGGGGAGCGAGTATGAGCACGTGCCCGTTCCGCTGAGTGCCAGGCGGAATGCATTCTCGATCACCATGATCTGGCTCGGCTTTCCCATGGTCATCACCGCGGCGATGACGGGATCGCTGTTGGTGCTGGGGATGGGATTCAGGAATGCGCTGATGGCCATGGTTCTCGGCAACGTCATGATGTTCGCGTATGTCGCGGCGCTGGGGATGATCGGGACGAGACGTGGCACGAACTTCGCGCTGATCGCGAGCGTCGTGTTCGGCAGACGCGGCTACGTGCTGGCGTCGGGGTTGCTGTCAACCCTGCTGCTCGGCTGGTATGCGGTGCAGGTTGGAATTACCGCGGCGCTGGTGAGCTCGACCTACGGCCTGAACTATGTCGCGATGTCGATCATCGCAGGCATTCTTTACATCGGGATCACGTTTGTTGGCGTCAAGGGCCTGCATTGGATCGGTATCGCATCCGTGCCGCTGTTTGTGGGTCTTGGCCTCTGGGTTGCGGTCGACGCGGCGTCGACGACGACCGTATCCGCGATCTTCGATTATGCGGGCCGAAATGGGGCTGCCAGCATGTCGATCGGCGTCGGGCTGACTGTCGTCCTCGCCCTGTTTGCCGATGCCGGGACCGTGGCGGCCGATTTCAACCGGTGGGCGCCCAATCCTCGCGCCTCGCTGATCTCCACGCTCGGCGCATTCCCGTTCGGCATTCTCTTTGCGATGCTCGTGGGCGGCGTCATGACGGCGGCGCTGGCGGTGCCCGATGCCAATCCGTTCGGCGCCGACAACATGTTCGGCTATCTCAGCAGCAAGCAGCTGTTCTGGCTCAACGTGCTCGCCTGCATCTTTCTCTACGCCAACCTGGGGTCGGTCTGTTCGCACTGCCTTTACAACGCAGGGACGGGTTGGTCGCGCATCCTCGGCTCGAACATGCGCGTGATGACGATCGTTCTCGGAGCCATCGGCATTGTCGTCGCGGCAGGAAACGTCTGGGGCTTCTTCATTCAGTGGCTGTCGCTTCTCGGCATTGTCGTCCCGCCGATCGGGGCGGTGATCCTGGTCGATCAGTATGTGCTGCGGCCGGATGCCCGCGCGGACGCGGAGTGGCGTCTGCCGGCGTTCATCGCTTGGGCCGCCGGATCCGCGTGTGCCTTTGCCGTCGAATATCTGATGCCGGGGCTGTCGACTGCGATATCGGCTGCTGTCGTGGCCGCCGTTGTCTATTTTGCAATCGCACGAGCATAACGGGGTCTCGCTGTCGCCGGCGATGACGATTTCGCCGTCGATTGATCCCCAAGCACTCTGTTCGAGGTTGGCCCAGGCGTGTTCGCATTCTGCGAACGGGTCGTAGCCACTTCAGCAGTTCTATGCCGTCTCCTGCCCATCTAGGTTCGTGGCTCGGGGGCCTCCCGCACTTTGCGGGCGGTCGGACATGACAGAGCGGAGACCGGGGCGGTGGGCCGGGCGGGCGTGCGGCGGGATGTCCGTTTCCAACAATGAGGAGAGAGCTATGACCGTGAGGGTACCGACGCCGGCTGCATTGCGGGATACTGCCGCGGACCTCGGCCTCTCGCTCTCCGAGTCCGACGTCCAATCGTTTATCGGACTGATGAAGGGGCACATCGACGCCTATAACGTGGTCGACGCCCTGCCTGATTACCTTCCGGAGATCAAATATCCGCGCACGCCGGGCCGGCTCCCGTCGACGGAGGAGAACCGGCACAATGCGTGGTACGTCAAGACGGACATTCACGGTGCCCCGCGGGGCTTGCTGAGTGGAAAGTCGGTCGCCATCAAGGACAACGTGATGGTCGCCGGCGTCCCCATGATGAATGGCGCATCGATCCTCGAAGGGTATGTTCCTGATATCGATGCGACCCTCGTGACGCGCCTCCTGGACGCGGGAGCGAGAATCGCCGGCAAGTCGCATTGCGAATACTATTGCCTGACGGGCAACAGCCACACCGGCAGCAAGGGGCCCGTTCACAATCCCCATCGCATGGGCTACTCCGCGGGCGGATCGTCGTCGGGAAGTGCGGTCGTGGTCGCTCTCGGCGAGGTCGACATGGCCATCGGCGGCGATCAGGGTGGATCCATCCGCATGCCGGCGGCCTATTCAGGCGTGGTCGGTCTTAAGCCAACGTTCGGCCTCGTGCCCTATACCGGGATCATGCCGATCGAGCCGACGGTTGATCACGCCGGCCCCATGACCCGGACCGTCCGCGATGCCGCGCTGATGTTGCAGGTCATCGCCGGTCCTGATGGCTTCGATGCCCGTCAGGATGTGGGGCGGAGCGTGCCCGCGTATTCCGAGCAGCTGGATGGTGGGGTTGAGGGGATGAAGATCGCGGTCGTGACGGAAGGGTTCGGCTGGCCCAACTCCGAACCTGATGTCGATCAGCGTGTGCGGAATGCGGCGGAGCTCTTCCAGTCGCTTGGCGCGACAGTGCGTGAGGTGTCGATCCCGATGCATCGTCTCGGCATTTCGCTGTGGGGGCCGATTGCAATCGACGGGCTGACGCACACGATGATGTGGGGGGACGCGTACGGCGCCAGTCGCAACGATCTCTATGTGACCGGATTGATGGATCATCAACGTCGCTGGCGGGAGCGGGCGGATGAGCTGTCCGAATCGACAAAACTGTTCACGTTGGTTGGAACCTATGTGCGTCGCCGGCATGGGCTGCGCTACTATGGCAAGGCGATGAACCTGATGCGCCAGTTGCGCGCCGCGTATGACGCCGTTCTGGCGAAGTACGATCTCCTCTTGATGCCGACCGTCCCGCTGAAGGCGACGAGGTTGCCGGCGGTGGATGCGAGCCGGGAGGAGTATATGCAGCGGGCGCATGAGATGCTTGGCAACTGCGCGCCGTTTAACAGTACCCATCATCCATCGATCTCGCTTCCCTGTGGCTTCAGCGACGGGTTGCCGGTCGGTCTCATGCTGAGCGGGCGACACTGGGATGAGGCGACGCTCCTGAGGGCCGCGCATAGTTTCGAGCAGGCCGGCGGGTTCGAATTCGGTCAGTCGAGCGGTGGTCGCAAGCGCAAGGAGACTATCTGATGTCGGTGTCACGTGTGGCAGTGGTGCAGGATTGCCCCGTGCTGTTCAATCCGGCCGCGACCATCCGGAAGGTCGGAGATCTGGTTCGCAAGGCTGCGGCAGGCGGGGCAAAGCTGGTCGTCTTTCCGGAAGCCTTCGTCTCGGCCTATCCAAAGGGCCTCGACTTCGGCGCCAGGATTGGCAGCCGAACCCCGGAGGGGCGCCGCGATTTCCAGCGCTACTTCGAGGGTGCGATCGAGGTTCCCAGCAAGGATACCGCGGCCCTCGGGCAGCATGCGAGCGATGCGGGGGTCTATCTTGTTATCGGTGTCGTGGAGCAGGACGGCGGCACGCTCTACTGCACTGTGCTGACGTTTGACCCTCGGGGCACGCTGCTCGGCAAGCATCGCAAGCTGATGCCGACCGCGATGGAACGACTGATCTGGGGTTTTGGCGATGGGTCCACGCTGCCTGTCTTCGATACGCCGATCGGGAAGATCGGGAGCGTCATCTGCTGGGAAAACTATATGCCGCTGCTGCGGATGGCCATGTATGCCAAAGGAATCCAGATCTATTGTGCACCGACGGCCGTCGATCCCGACAGTTGGCAGTCGACGATGCAGCATGTCGCGCTCGAAGGACGCTGCTTCGTTCTTTCCGCCTGTCAGCATCTCACCCGCGGCGACTGCCCGCCGGACTATGCCGCAGTGCAGGGCAATGATCCTTCCACCGTCTTAATGCGTGGCGGGAGCGTGATCTACTCGCCCATGGGAGAGATTCTTGCGGGGCCGAATTTCGACGGGCCGGCAGTTCTCTACGCCGACATCGACCGAGGCGAAATCGCGCGCGCCAAGTTCGATTTCGATGTGGTGGGGCATTATGCGCGGCCGGATGTGTTCCGCTTGCAGGTTGACGAGACGTCCCGTGTTCCGGTTGTTCTCGCGGGAGAGCGGGATGGGCGGGCCGGCCGCACGACCTCTCGCCGCGAGGAGGAAGCCGCGCGACTGGCCGAGACGAACGACGCGATCTGACCCACGTCCTGGATGCCGATGACCGACCGCGGGGCCCTCTATCGGGCCCGGCATCGACCGAGGCGCGGTCGCATATCATGTGAGGAGTTATTCGATGACGAGCACGGACAACGAGATTTGCCGCATGGAGGCGCGCACTATTGCGGCAAAGGTCAAATCCAGGGAATTGTCCGCGGGCGAGGTGACGGAGGCCGTCCTCCGGCGCATGGACATCGTCGAGCCGCATCTGCATGCATTCTGCACGCCGACGCCCGACGTGGCGCGGGCCGCGGCGCGCGCGGTCGATGTCAAGATCGCGGCGGGCGAAGATGCGGGCGTCCTGGCTGGGGTGCCGATCGGCATCAAGGACCTGATCGCGACTAAGGGGATTCCGACGGCGATGGGCTCCCAACTCTACCGGGACTTCGTCCCCGACGAGGACGATATCGTGGTGGAGCGGTTGAAGGCTGCGGGCGCCGTGATCATCGGCAAGACCAACGTTCCCGAGCTGGGCTATAGCGGTGTCGGCCACAATCCTGTTTTCGAGACCACGCGCAATCCGTGGAATACGGCGCTGACGCCCGGTGGCTCGAGCGCCGGTGCCGGCGCAGCCGTTGCGGCGGGTGTGGGTCCGTTCTCAATCGGCAGCGATGGCGGAGGCTCGGTACGGATTCCGGCGGCGCATTGCGGTTTGTTCGGCATCAAGCCGTCGATGGGGCGTGTGCCGCTCTATCCCGGTTGCCGGGACGAACGCTACCCAGGGCTGTCGAGTTGGGAATCGCTGGAGCATATCGGGCCGCTGAGCCGCACAGTTGCCGACGCCGCGCTGATGCTGAACGTTATTGCAGGTCCAGACCCCCCGCGACCGCCACTCGATCCCGGCCGCCTCGTACGACTATGTCGAGGCGACCAAGGGCGACATCAGCGGGCTGCGCGTCGCCTATAGCGAAGACTGGGGCTATGCCGCGGTCGACCCCGAAGTGCGTCGCGTGGTGGCAGATGCTGTTGCCGCGTTTGAGAGCGATCTCGGCTGCACGGTGGAGCGGGCCAACCCCGGCTGGGACGACCCGCTTCCCGCCTTCTGGGCGCAGATGGCGGCGGATACCGACCTGTCCGGCATGCGGCAGATGATGAAGGGCCGCGAGAAGGAGATGTCCCCTCATCTCGTCGATCTGCTGTCCCATCCGTGGGCGGCGGAAAATTTCACGGATGCCGCCGCCAGCCGAAAGAAGCTCTACAATGTGATGTGGCGGTTCATGGCGAAGTACGATTTGTTGCTGACGCCGACGCTGGCTGTGCCGGCGTTTCCGGTGCACACGCAGGGACCTGAGATCATTGAGGGGCGGATGGTGCGTTCGACCGAGTGGATGTGCTTCACATTCCCGACCAATCTGACCGGCCAGCCCACCGCCACCGTTCCGGCGGGCTTCACGAAGGACGGCCTTCCGGTCGGGCTTCAGATTGTCGGCCGTCATCTCGATGAAGAAACCGTGCTCAAAGCCTCAGGAGCTTTTGAGCGGGCGCGCCCCTGGTCGCACATGTGGCCACCTCTCATCGGTCAGCTGGGGCTCTGACACTTCGGAGGGCTTGGCGCTGCCTGGCTTGCAGCTTCGCGAGCGCGCACTCAAGCAGACGCCGGGCGGCGCCTTCGGCCGCTTGACCATATAGTTGGCGGCGCCGCGGTTTCTGCAATATCTGTCAGGTCAATGATCGCGAGTTCACAGAAGGCTTGATCGGCGATGATCTGCGAAACCATCAGTAATTCGAACTTCGTGGACACAATTTCTGGCGTCCGCCGGCGGCTGAATAGCCCCGCAAGGATCGAATGCGCGTGACAGCAAGTAGTATTGGCCAGACTTGTTCGGAGTCCAATTCAACTCGAAACTTTGCCAGGACCATTCATGCCGTTTACGGCATGGATATTCACGATCATGCGAGTCGCCAGTGTCCCGAGTCACAAGTTCGCATCATTAGATTCGCGTCAGAGTCGCATCGCTGTGCCATGTTTTTTCGTGGTAATAGCGATGGAGCATTCGATGGCGCGGCAACTAGCACCCCTGATCCTGAGCGATGAGGAGCGGGCTGAACTGAAGGCGCTGGCGGGCCGCCGCAAGACGGCCCAAGCCCTGGCGTTGCGGGCCCGGATTGTTCTGACCTGTGCGGAAGGCAGCCAGAACAAGGAGGTGGCGGCGAGGCTCGGTGTAGTCGAGATGACGGTCGGCAAGTGGCGTCGGCGCTTTGTACAGGACCGCCTGGAGGGCCTGCGCGACGAGCCAAGGTCCGGAACCCCTCGGACGATTGATGATGCGCGCATCGAAGCCACCATCGTGAAAACCTTGGAACGCCTTCCAAGGGATGCAATCCACTGGAGCTCGCGCGGTATGGCGAAGGAAAGCGGGCTGTCGGTCTCAAGCGTGCAGCGCATCTGGCGAGCCTTCGGTTTGCAGCCTCATCGAACGGAGACGTTCAAGCTCTCGACCGACCCGGATTTTGTGGCCAAGGTGCGCGATGTGGTTGGTCTCTACGTCTCTCCGCCCCAGCATGCCGTCGTCCCGTGTGTGGACGAGAAGTCCCAAATCCAGGCGCTCGACCGCAGCCAGCCCATGTTGCCCATGCGCCCCGGTCAGCCCGCACGGCGCAGCCACGACTACACGCGCCACGGCACGACCTCGCTCTTCGCGGCGCTCGACATTGCGACAGGCAAGGTCATTGGCAAATGCTATTCCTGCCACCGTGCCGCAGAGTTCCGCAAGTTCCTCGACGAGATCGAGGCCGCCGTCCCGCGCGGTCTCGATGTCCATCTCGTCTTGGGCAACTACGCCACGCACAAGGCTCCACTGATCCGCAACTGGCTCGCCAAACGGCCGCGCTGGCATGTCCATCTCACGCCCACCAGCTCGTCCTGGCTCAATCAGGTCGAGCGCTTCTTCGTGCTCATCACTGACAAAAAGATCCGGCGCGGCATCTATCGCAGCGCTCAAGCTCTGCGCGCAGACATTATGGACTTCATCAGTGATCACAATGCCGACACCAAGCCATTCAAATGGACCAAGTCCGCCGACGACATCCTCGCCTCCATCGAACGCTTCTGCCGATACCAATACTCAAGACGAGGCATCGTAATGTCGCGAATTTCTGGTTCAGGACACTAGCTGCCTCTTCAGTAAGCGGCATGAGCTTCCACGTCGGCAGCGATCAACGAGCGCGTTTGTAGCGGATCGGCATCCAGTACTGGCGCAGCGCCTCGACAGCCGCTGGGATCCCCATCGCGACCGGGTCGGTTGACATGCCCGACGATCTACGCAATTGGCTGTTGTTCATGGAACCCGCTTGCGGCCTGAGCGCGCCGCGCCGGCAGCGCGAGTTTGCTAAACTTTTTCGCTCACTCCAGAGTAGGACACCACCATGAGCATTCGCGTCGGCATTGTCGGGATCAGCGGTTTTGGCGGCGGCGAGGCGATGCGCCTGGTCGCGAGCCACCCGTCTTTCGAGCTAGTCTACGCCGCAGGCGAGGGCAGCGCCGGCAGCCGGCTGGTGGACCGCTTCCCTGGCGTGCCGGCCAAGCTGGCAGAGCTGGTGATCGAGAAGTGGGACCCTGTGACCCTGCCGAAGCTCGACGTGCTGTTCGCAACGCTGCCCACGGGCGCCTCGGCCGAGGCGCTGGCGCGCGTCCCCAAGGACGTGAAGATCGTCGACATCGGCGGCGACCACCGCTACGTCGAGGGTTGGGCGTACGGCCTGGCCGACGTCTGGCCAGCCCAGATCGAGGGTCAGACCCGCGTCGCCAACCCCGGCTGCTTCCCGGCGGCGACGCTGAACGCGCTGGCGCCGTTGCTGGTCAACAAGCTGATCGAGCCTGGCAACATCGTGATCGACGCCAAGACTGGCATCTCCGGTGCCGGTCGGGGCGGCGCCGACAGCAAGTTCGGCTACGCCGAGAGCAACGAGAACTTGGTGCCCTACGGTCTGCTCAAGCACGTCCACATGCCCGAGATCGCCAAGACGATCGAGCGGCTGAGTGGCGGCAGCGCGGCCGGGTTGGTGTTCACGCCACACTTGGTGCCGATGACCCGCGGCGTTCTCGTCACCATGTACTGCCGCGGCCGTGCCACCACGAGCCAGTGCTTGGACGCGGCCCGTCGCTTCTACGCCGGGCGGGCGTTCATCCGCGTGACCGACAAGCCGCCGCAGACCAAATGGGCTACCGGCTCGAACATCGCGTTCGTCAGTTATGCGGCCGATCCAGAGCGCAGCTTGGTGATCGCGATGGGCGTGGTCGACAATCTCGGCAAGGGAGCGGCCGGTCAGGCGGTGCAGAATGCGAACCTGATCTGCGGCCTGCCAGAAACCGCAGGGCTGGACGGCGTACCTGTTTGGCCGTGAGATCTTTTGCGAGTCCGTGTTGTCCGTCGTTTGCCTGTCCGAAGTTGATGTTGACCCCAGTTCACGGACTGAACCGCCCCGGGTTTCGAGGAGGCTGGTTGGCTTGAGTCAGGCCGGCATGGCCTGCTGCTCAAGATTGCGAGAGTGATAGTCGGGTAACCTGAAGATATGTGTAAAAACCGGTCACAAGAGTGAGGAGGCCGGCGAGCTGCGCTACATCTCCGATTCGCAGATCCGTCGGACCATCCGTTCCGAGACAACCAAGATCTAGTCCTTCAACGATTTCCTCGATTGGATCACCTTCGGCGGCCCGGTCATCAAGAGCGGCGACCCTGTTGAGCAGGAGAAGCAGCTCGAATACGCCACCCTCGTTGCCAACACGATCGTGCTCTCCAATGTCGCCGATCTGACCGAGGTGCTCTCAGCCATGTCACCGACGGTCACCCCGTCACGGCCGAACTCGTCGCCTCGACCAGCCCCTATATGCGCAAAAATACTCGACGCTTCGGAAAATAGGGCCTCGAAATGGAGGATTTGCCGGACCCGCTCGTTCCGAAGCCCCTGCCGTTCGAACTGCCCTTGTCCGGTTTTTACACGTATCTTCAGGTTACCCGTACTCGGTCGGATCCTCTACATGGTTGGGCCTGCAGCAGGGCTGCGGATAAATAACCAGCCTCCTAATTCGTCGGTCCCGCCAATGTCGAGATCCTCAATCCATCCCGCACGGCGATAGAACGCTCTGGCTGATGTGTTGCGCGCTTGGCATTTCAATTTCAGATAGCCTCCATGCCGGTGTAGAGCTAAATTCAGTAGTGCAGTTCCGATGCCCCGGCGGGAAGCAGTTGGGTGGATATACAGGTGGTGTAAAAAGTCATCTGGCTCATAGACAGTAACGAAGCCAACTACAATGCCTGCCTCTTCAGCGACGTAAATAGTCTCTTCGGCGGTAACCTGATTAAACTTGTCGTCGTCGAAGGACGGCCACTCTGCCCAGAAGAATACCTGCTGGCCCGCCTCGGCGAGGATTAGAGCGCATCGACGCCGATCATTCGGGCCGAAGTCTCGTAAGGTGAGTTCGGACGACATCAATGGTCTCGCATCAGAGGCTGTGGGATGCTTGGTTTAAGATTGCGCCCGCTCCCGGCATCAATCCCTGTCAAAAATTCCCTTAGTATCCCCTCGAACCAGACCGGATCCTCGATTTCCGGGAAATGTCCGATGCCCTCACGTTCGATCAGGCGTGCGTGGGGGGCAATAGCAAGCAGCGAGCGTTTGTCGCTCCTACGATGGGAGCGGTCGTTCATGCCCCAGATCGTGAGTGTCGGTTGGTGAAATGGCGGGAATACGGGTGTAGCAGCCTCTGGCCCGAACCAGGCTTGAATCAACGATGCGAGACAGAAGTTGCCGCCGTGGTCGAAGCATGTGCAGGCCTGGCGAAGGAATGATTCGTGGTGCCTCGAATCACCGACTGCGTTCGGATACCAGTTCGCGGCGGCACTCCCGCGGGTACGATAGATCAGCTCCTGACCGGTGTAGGGCCTCGCAAGATCGCCATTGGGGTCGACGATCTTGCTTGTCCAGATTCGCTCTTTATCCCAATCGAGTGCCTGCATCAGAATTGCATGGCTGATCAGATCGGGATGTTCGGCCGCGATCAACGCGCATGGGTAGACATTCGTACAGGTGGGGCAGGGCACGTAAGGTCCGGCGCCAAGCTCCCGCATCAACCGGGTATAGGCGTCGGTGAATGCGCGAAGCGAAAAATCAAAGCCGGGCTTAGGTGTCGAAAAGCCGAAGCCGGGCGGATCGACCAATATCACTCGTGTCCAGCGGGTGAGCCGCTCGAAGATCGGGTCGTGATGTTCG
>NZ_LGHL01000269.1 GCF_001908205.1 Bradyrhizobium sp. NAS80.1 | reverse complement strand
GACTCGCCAGCCTGCCAGCGATCCCAGATCTCAGACCCCTGAACCGCAGAATAATAGATGCTACGTCGCCGCTTCATGCCCACACTCCATCTTTGCTAAAAAATTAGAGTGTTGCACCGACCGGTTGAGTCCACCGAAAGCGACCTACTTATGCGCGGCAACGAAACGACGCGATGGGCCAACAGGCGACATCGCAAGTGGGTCCTGATATGAGGAGGCCGCCCACCGCCTTCATCATGAGGTTCATATGATAACCGACCGAAACGCGCTCTCCGTTGATGTCGAATACGTCATTGACGCGAATGGCACGAAGACGGTTCTTGTGGTCGAGACCGACTTGCAGCTAGACCCACCCGAAATCGATTTTGATAAGGCGGCAGTGGATGCGCTTTGCTCTGATTTGGAGCGGCATCGTGCGTCAAGTCCCTACATCGACGCTGTACGGCTCGTGCGGAGACGGCTCGGGCCAGTCGAGCCGATAACGGTAACCGGAACGCTCGGCGAGCACCGAATTAAGACCAACCCCTAAGCCGTGTAGGGGAGACTGCTCAGTCCACCGGATGCCCGCTGTGGGTCAAACTGAGGAGAACCCAGCCGAGCAAATGTCTTCCGGTTTGGCCCCTGAAAGCGGACTTCGCCCCATCCAGACGACGCTTCGCATTTGGGCCATATGCGGAAGTGCCGCCCACGGTTAAAGCGGCGTTCCGCTATGCGACATTTCGGAAATCGTCTTAAAGTTCGACTTCGCGTTAGCGGAGCATATACGATTGATACAACATATAGTGGCACTTAGGCTAGTGAGCAAAATGCGCCATCTCGCGGTATCACTTTTCATCGTTTTCGCTTGCGCCATGCAGGCGGAAGCCGCACCAACATCTATTCGTTGCGATGGCAAATATTACGATCGGCAGCAGCCGTACTTTGTAACCTACGACCTCGTGACAAATCACTTTGTGTATGAGAACCCCGGTGGAAACAAACTGCCTGGCGAGATCATCGCGGTAACCGACGCACAACTGGACCTCAGCCTCAGGGCTGATGGAGGACGTATTCTTCTTTCCTTCAATCGGAAGCGCAATGTGATGACGTGGCCGGGAATGCCGGCGCATGAACTGGGAAGACCTTTGCTGCAACACGTCTGCGCGGAGGTGCCCGGCAGGACAATGCTGTCAGTATTCCGCCAACCCGAGCAATTCGACCCGAAACGTCTCGACCCGGTTGATACCTTTTCGCTCGCCTGCCCGGGCCAGTACAGCCCATATTTCGTCACTCTGGATCGCTCCACGAGAATAGTAGTCCTGGAGACTCAATCCGCGGCCGAGATCATGTCGGGCAACATCACTGGGGCCGACGACGACTCCATTAGATTCACGGTCGCCGGTCGCTCCGGCCAATTCGATTTGGTCTGGAATGACCGCAAGCGATTGCTGACCTGGATTGGTGTTGCGGATAATCCAGCAAGGCCGACAACCAGCCATGAATGCACTGTCACAACGCCGCGATCAATCATGGAGACCTATGCCAACTTAGTTCGCTGGCGCTAAACGTGACACGGTCGCTAAGACTGCTATGGGTCATTCTCGACTGAGCCAGCCGGTCCTCCCTGCCAGCCGATGTCCGCTTCGACCTGAAAGCGACCGAGGCGCTGCTTTGCAGCGAAAAGACGCGATGGGCCAGAAGCGGCCGTTCCTGCGTGCTATCCCTGTAGGACTATTTTCGACAATCGCACGCGATTCAACGGCGGGTCCGGCGTAGCGGATTCACCTCTCTGGCATCCCCGCCTTGCGCAGCCCTTCGTATAATCTTTCGCACTTGGCTAGGTAAGATGGATGCTTGGACGGACGAAGAAATTGTAGTTCGCGAATCGTCCGAGCGGACGGGCCAGTCCGGAGATAGTTGACGAGTGCAGCGCTCGCCTCGTCGGCGTGACCCTTCATGCCGTGAGCGGCAGCGAGACATAGGTGAGCCAAAGAATAGTTTGGGCTCAAGCCAATCGCCTTGCGCAGCATCGCAATTGCTCGGACATCGTCGCCAAGCAGAAATTGGACCCAGCCAATGCCGCTGTACCCTCGGAACAAAAACGGGTCGCGTGGACTGAGGCGGATGAAGTCGGTGAAATGTACCAGGGCCTCCTCACCGAGGCCCGAAAGAACCTTCGCAGAACCAAGGCCACAGTGCGCGAAGTGCAAATTCGGGTTGAGCCGGATCGCCGCTTCGAATTCGTCGATAGCTTCCCGGAAGCGCTGTTGTAGAGAAAGCACGATCCCCACAACGTGGTGGCAGTACGGGTCAGATGGATCCAAGGCCAGAGCCCGTGCCGACATGGCCTCAGCCTGACGTAGGTCTTCGTCGCGCGCTTCGCTCCACAAGCTCGCGATGTTACTTGCTAGCACGTCCGCCAACTCTGCTAGCGCCCGAACGTCGTCAGGGGCCAGCTGCAACGCCGCTCTATATTGCTGAATCGCCGCGACGGTGTTTGAGCGAGACACACCGTGGTAGAGATGTGCGCGAGCGCGCATCACCAAGTCTACCGCATCTGGATTTGTCGAACGCTCGCTGCGACGGCTCTCGGCTTCAATAAGCTGCACGTCGAGCGCGTGCGCGAGCTCGACGGTGATTGCATCCTGCAGCTCGAGAAGCTCTGAAATTTCTCGATCGAACCGATCAGCCCATAGATGAGTACCATTTTCGGCATTGATCAGCTGGACGCCAACCCGCACGCGCTGACCCGCCTTTCGGACGTTGCCTTCAATCACGTAGCGAATGCCGAGTTCACGCGCGACCTGCTTTACGTCCACCGACTTGCCCTTGAAGGTAAAGGCAGTGCTATGCGCGATCACGAAGGAGCCAGCGAGGCGGGATAGCTCTGTGGTAAGGTCTTCGGTGACGCCATCTACGAAATAATCCTGCCCTGGATCGCCGCTGAGATTGACAAACGGCAGTACGATCATGGAAAGGCGCGGCACGCTCGATACAGGGGGCATGCCGTTGCTTGGCGCAAGCGAGGCCTGCGCACCAATCTTGATCGCGTAGGCATGTATTGGCCTATCAATGTTCTTGAGCCATTGCTCGCCTACGTCCTCGAAGGGAATCTCGAATTGGCCTCGTACGTACTCCTGAACTGGATTCGAAACACAGATGCCGCCCGGCTCCGCGATACCTTCCAGACGCACCGCTACGTTTACTCCATCACCGAATATGTCACCGCAATCTATGATGACATCACCAACATTGATGCCAATGCGGAACTCGATTCTCTTCTCCTGCGGCAGACTGGCATTGCGTTCAGCCATGCCGCGCTGAACGTCGATGGCGCAGCGCACGGCGTCGACTACGCTGTTGAATTCGGCCAATATTCCGTCGCCGGTGTTCTTGACAACATGTCCTCGGTGCTCGCTGACCTTGGGATCAACGAGAACACGCAGATGTTCCTTCAACTGAAGGTGCGTGCCCTCCTCGTCCATGCCAGTCAGCCTAGTGTAGCCCGCGACATCAGCGGCGAGGATGGCTGTGAGCCGCCGCTCTAGGCGCTCCGTGCCCATGCTTAGCTCCCGGATGGCTACAGCACAGTCTACGCGCCTTGCGTAGCGGGCGCTAGCGATGGGTCTTGTAGAAGGTCAGACGTTGCGGAGGCCGGACATCACCCAGTCTCCCTGGTGAGCGCTGCCAAGCGGCATTCGCTTCCACGACGCCATTCATCGATTGCCCAAAAGCGCCGGATCAAGGCCCAACACAGGCGTCGAACGCCACGCCAGCAACGTGAACCGTAAGAGCCCGACGGTAGGGCCGTCAGTCATGTCTCTTGTGGGTCATTCTCGACCGACTCTGCGGGTTTCGGCCGCCGTTCGATGTCTGCTCTTCCCCGAAAGCGACCTAATTGCTGCGCGGCAACGAAATGACGCGAAGGGCCATAAGCAGTCATGACGGAAACTCGCAAGCGCTTCGAGCAGGCCCCTCCCGCTGTTGCCGCAAGCCCGGCGACCACGGTCGGACGAGACCGGCGAGGGCCACGCGTTCAGGCGCGACTATGTTGCGGCATCAGGCGGCCAAGTTTCCGCTCCAGGTACATCATGCCCGGCGGCCTTTGATCGCCAGTGCTGAAGCGCTTGCTGGAGTGAGTTTTTCCTCCACAGCGGTAGAAAATCGAGCGTGCGCCATTGTGTCAGCGCCTTCGGGCGTCCAGCTCAGAGTTCAGGCACAGAACTCGCCTTCATTTCTTTGATGAGCCATTTGCCTTTGACCCGGATTAGGGCGTCGTCCGAGTTAGTGTGGGCGGCTATCTCTTTCTTCACCTTATCCACATAGAGGCACTCGAAGTATAAGTGCGCACTGTCACCTTCCACGGCGTACTTAATCCGAAAGGCAGGTGTGTACGCGACCCACTGGTTCTGAGGCTGGAACGTTCCAGCGGACTGCCAATAGCTCCTTATCTCATCCTTCCCTTGATAGGTTTTTCCGCCGGATGTCAGTTTCGCGTCGTCTGCAAATAACGACAGCATTAGATCGAGATTCTTAGTTGTGCCCGCTTCATGGAAGATGATTTCTATCTTATGAATGCCCATGAAGTCTTCAGCGTTTTCTTCTGTGGCGGCCTTAGACGCGATGCCGAATGACAAAATGATTGCAGCGGGCAGAACTAGATATGACCAGCGCATAGTTCCCTCCCTACATGTTGGTGGCGCGGGCCTTGGGGACTTACGCTCACGATAGTTCGCACGTTTAATCCCTCGGGTTCGCGAGTTTGTTGTACTTCGCGATCGCCCGCGCGCACTGCGAACGCTCAGTGAGAGACCGGCACAAAAGGATTGTCGGCAGTTCGGAGAATGCGATGCCTGCCGAGAGCATTCGCGCTGCCCACTCGGTCCTAACGGAGAATCTCGGCTCATCCCGCCTCGAAGAGCAGCTTGACGGAAAGATTACACCATCCCACGCCCACTCAAAAGAGGCCCTGCGCGGGCTGGGCGCGGCATATTCGGCAGAAGCTGGTGGCCGCAATGTCCGTTGAGGGTCTTGGCTGTGTGAAAACGCCAAGGCGCTTGAGCGCGATAGAAGAAGTTATTCGTCCAAGGCGGTTCTAGCGCTTAAGCTAGCACGTGGCTTCA
>NZ_LGHL01000268.1 GCF_001908205.1 Bradyrhizobium sp. NAS80.1 | reverse complement strand
CCTGGCTGCGATCGAGCTCTGGATGATGTCCCAGATCCCGCCGCGGCTGACCACCGGCCGCTGAGAGGCCTTTGCGCTTGCCGGTGTCGGAGCCCCGGCCGAGGAACGCCAGTGCCGGTTGCAGGGCCCGCCAGAACGTGGCCTCGCCCACTTCGTATTCTTCTGCCAGCGCGGCCATTGTCTCGCCTGCAGCATAGCACTCGGCGATCTTCTGGCGCTGGCCTGCATCAAGGGCGGAGGGTCGACCGAACCGCTTGCGTTGCTTGCGGGCCTTGGCGATGCCGGCCTCGGTGCGGGCAAGGATCAGTGATCGCTCGAATTCGCTGATCCCGCCGAGGATGGTCACTAGCAACTTGCCCGCCGGGCTGGTGGAGTCGCACCACGACTCAGCCAAGCTGGTAAAGCCGCAACCAGCTTCCTGCAGGTCATGAACGATGTTCCGCAGGTCACGGCTTGAGCGCGCCAGCCGATCGAGGCGAGTCACCACGACTACGTCGCCGGGCGTCAGGGCGCGCATGAGACGCTTGAACTCCGGCTTGCCGCGGAGCGCTTCTCGCTGAGTCCCGACTTTCGGAATGAAAGGTAGAGCGAGCTGCCGACGACCTGCCCGAGGGAACTGTTTTGGCGATTGCCGAATTGATAGGTCGCCAACGCGCGGGAGGTCGCCATGCGCCTTCACCTTCACCACAACTCGATCGACTTGGTCGCGGTAACAGCTGCCAGCATACTAGTGCTGGGGTTCGCCTCCGCCATCGCAGTCCTGCTGGTCCGTTAAAAAAATCCGAAGGCGCAGATGCGTATACCCGATCGTTGCGGGGTGCCGATTTCCTGACTGTGTGCCCGCGTGATGCGCGAAAAAATCACGCAGAGTAATAAACTTTCGCGGAACGAATTGACTCGCAGCTGATTGTCCGACGCCGGGGCGGAGATTGATGGATGCCAATCATGACCAAGGCCACCACCTACACGGTTAAGGCGCGAAATTTCGAGTACCGCGTCAAGCCGACGCTTGAAGCCGCAGTAAGTGTTGCCCGCGAAAAGGTCTGGCCCTTCGCGCCCGACGAGAAGGTGCGCGTCTATCATGGCGCGGAGCTTGTAGGCGAGATCAAACCGACGAGCGATGTCAGAGAACGCGGCATCAGAAGGGCGGCCTAAGGCCTGCCTCGGGAGGGGACGGTCAAAAAAATCGGCGCGGCCGGATGTACGGCCGCGCCCCTTCTGGTGCACTAAACGGGCGGCGCGAAAAATCTGCAAGCCTGAATTTGCGAAGCAACTCGCTCAGTGTCTCAGTTACCTCCGCGCACCTAGCGCGTTGCGGCTGGTGATCATCTTGTAGCCGTCCTCGAATTCGACGCAGCAGCTATTCATCTTTCCACGCGCTAGGACGCGGCAGAATTGTCCTTTCCGACCATGCCGATCCCAGCGGTAGATATAGGGAAAGTCCATCAGTCGGCCGCCATCTGCTCAAGTGCGACGCATCCAACGTTTTCCAGGCCGTCGCATCGGATGCGCAGCATAAGGACGTATCCGTCGATATTTAACCGCGCCTCTGCTTTCCGCATCAAGGTCACCAGGATCAGCGCTTCCATTGACCGCCGGTTTGCACCGGCGCTCAAGTCCCTCTCCAGCGGCTAACGCAGTCTGGCCCTTCTATCCCGCCATAAGATGGCCCGCCAGCGTGAACCGGCGGGCCTCTGTCTCAGGACTCGTTGGGACCGGAGACCCACGCCCGCCATCTTCTCACTGCAATGCCGCGCTCTGTTGCCAACGGCAGACGAACGATGCGGGGGATTCCACTTGAGCACCAAGCAAGCTCACCTTTTGAGGGTTCTGTTCTCCGTGGGCCTGACCGCTTTCGTTGGCGCGGGGACATTCGTCGTAATCCGATACCTGATCGGGTTGTCGGAGTAAGTGAACGCGCTGGACCAGCCCGACCCTGCACATCACCCGCGCTTGACGCATTCGTATGATCACTCTACGGGCAGCCTTCTCGCTCAGCTTGGGAGGAAGTGGCTTCTTCGGCTTCGAGCGGCGGGGCCTGTCGCTGACCTCCTCGCCGCCGAGATCCGTAGGCAGAGCAGAGTCTTCCGCGAAGCGCCCGCTCGATCCTGCCGGGCGCCTTAATACGACGCCGGGCTTCGATGCAGGCACAATAGACCAATAGCGCGACGCCCGTTGTCCGGTTAGGCAGATCAAGGCCCAAGCCGATCTCGCCTTTCACCTAGTCGTGAGTTGGGTCCACTGCCTGCGCGGGTCTACATGAGGGGCAGGTTGATCGAGACGGTCTCTCGCGCCACGAGCGCCATAGGACCTGAGGCGACAGTGCCAGTGCCCGACGGGGTCAGCGCCGACAGTGCCAGCGTCCTAGCGGCCAGAGAAAGCGAGCATCAACCTCCGCGCCCCACGTGGCGCAAGCGCTTGCGCCGCGAGGTGGGCGCGGTTGGTTAGTTATAGGGCGTTTTCGTCTGATGATCCTGTAAGCCTTCGCGAGCCGCTTGCGCGGCGGTGCGACGTGAATGTCATCGCCACGCACTCGCCTGTTGTGGGTTCACTTGTCATGAGCGAAAGCATCTTATGGGTATTGCTCGATGCGCATTGCGCAAGAAGGCAAGGTCTCAACGCCATTGCGCAGCGACAACGCGCTCGGCTCGGCGAGGCCGTCGCCTTCGCTCGCGCCAACTCGCCGTATTATCGCGAACTCTATCAGGGCCTACCGGAGCGGATCGAGAGTTCGTCCGTGCTGCCGGTGGCTAATAAGCAAGAGCTAATGCGTCGTTTTGACGATTGGGTCACAGACCGCGAGCTGAGTTTCGCGGCAGTGCGAGGGTTTGTCGATAACCCTGAGCTGATTGGGCAGCGCCTCCTTGGCAAGTATTCAGTGGCAACCACTTCGGGCAGCACCGGGACACCTGGAATATTTCTGTTAGACACACACAATTGGACGGTCACTCTCGCTTTTTCGCTGCGCGTGATGATGGGCTGGCTTAGCGTCAGCGACATGTTTCGTCTCCTCGTCCGCGGCGGCCGTGCGGCGTCGGTCCTGGCGATGGGCGGCCATTACATCGGCGCAACCAGCTTTGCTGCAATCCGTACAAAGCGATCGGCCCGACGATTACGGGCCCTTCCGGCGCAGGCGCCGTTGCGCAATCTGGTCGCCGAACTCAATCGGTACCGCCCGGCTCTGCTCATCGGATACGCCAGCGTCATGGCACTATTGGCCGCCGAGCAGGATGCCGATCGCCTACATATTCAGCCGGTGCTGGTTCTTCCGACTTCGGAAGGGCTTTCGCAGGACGGATACGACCGGATCGCAAGGGCATTCCACGCCAAGGTCCGGACCGTTTACGTCGCGACTGAATGCCTGTTCATGGCCATCGGCTGTGAACACGGTTGGTATCATGTCAACAGCGATTGGGTGATTCTCGAACCCGTCGACGCGAGCTATCGGCCGGTTCCGCCCGGCGAGGAGTCGCATACGGTCCTCGTGAGCAACCTCGCCAATCGCGTGCAGCCGATCCTCCGCTACGATCTAGGCGACCGCATCCTGCAACGACCTGATCCTTGTCCTTGCGGCAACCCGCTTCCGGCGATCCGCGTACGGGGCCGAGCTGCCGACATCCTCACGTTTCCAACCGAACGCGGAGAGGAAGTCGCAGTGCCATCGCTCGCGCTTGAGATCGATCATGTACCCGGTGTGGAGTTGTTTCAGATAGTGCAGACTGCGCCAACACAATTGCGCGTTCGCCTCCATCCCGCAGCCGACGCTGACCTAAACCGGGTTTGGCGGACGGTGCATTCCGAATTGACCAAGCTGTTGAATGAGCATGGGCTTGGTCACGTGTCTGTTGAGTTGGCCGCCGAACCGCCAGTTCCATCTTCCGCCGGAAAGTACCGTACCGTAATCCCACTGGCGCTTGAAGACTGAGAGCTTAGGGCGCTCCTGCCAAACGGCTACACACGTATCTTTCCATTGAACCCAAAGTGAACGCGCGCATATAGTCTCATCAGATCACAGCTACAGGTGAACGACGGGCGATGCCCCGCGCGCGCCTTCTGGGGCCTACGTCATCCACCGTCCGCCGCTTATCTCGACGAGGTGAAGCGGTTGAAGCCTACGGGTGAGTTGCCGCTCGAAGATATTCCGGTGCTGGGGCGGTTTCGCGATCCGAACGATCCGACCAGCGTGGAACTGGTCGACCCATCCAATCTCGCCGCGAGCTTCGGGCCCGGTGTGATGCTCAGACGCGCATTTGTCGAAATCACCGACGATCCTATTACCAAGGGCATCGAGACAAGGGTGCCCTGTTGGCATCAAGTAAGGTGTTGCCCTCTTTATTTCTGCCACGAGATCCAAGCGAGGGACTCCGACGGATGTCAGAGTCCCCCCTTGTCGAACGTCTTCGCTTTGATGATTTCAAAAGACTGCCCCGATGACCGATGCCCTTGTTTTGACGCTGGTGACGTCAGTCTAGGGTCATTCGCGTCGAGCTCGCTGCGTCGCTGGCCACGTCCGATCTACCCCTGAAAGCAGGCGGGCAGACAAGTATTGGGGTTGGTCAGCACGGGCCAGGAGCGGGTATCGAGCTCGCTCTCGCGGATGGGCTAGGGCCGCTCGCGGGGGCGCTGCGGCGACTGAGGATTGTTGGCGGGATTGGTATCGTACTTGGATATTCGCGTGATGAGCCCGCTAGTGGAGAGCGGTTGCAAGGCCGCCTCCAGCGCGTCAGCAACCTCCTTGGCATAGACCTCCCGGTCGTCCACGTAGAGCGTAAAGGATTTCAAATACTTTTCCTTCTTCGCCGGATTCTCGATCGTCGCCTTCGTCCACTGGTAGAGCGGATAGTTTTCGACGCCGTGCTCTTCTGCAGCAGTCACGCTATTCTCGCCTTCTGGTCGCACCCGATTTGCCCCTTTCCGATCGCAAGGCGCTACCGCTCTTTCATGAGCAGGTTCGGCACGCGGGGCCGTGACGCCATCATGACTGACGGCCACCATTGAGCGCGGCGTTTTCCATGATCAAAATCATCACGGGCGTCGCAAGCACTTGCGGCAATATGGCGTCCTTGAATCGGTCGGCAAGATGCTCGGGTTGCACCCGCAATGTCGATGTTCCTCTGGCTCCCAACGGAATCTGCCGCATTCATTCGTCCTAGAGCTCAATATAGATGCGTAGGCCGCTTCGCCCCCAACAGCAGCACAAAAGTGGACATCTGGCTAGGCCAGAGTTGGGCCAGACCCGGACTGATGCGCCGCACATTGCGCAGATCGCCGCGACCACCTATCCCGGATCGCCGTTGCCTGAGAGGATTTGAGCTGCGCCGCCGATGCCGCGGCGGTAGGCTTCATCAAACGTGACGCTGCGAAGCTGCCATCGGTGCATCCGGCCATTCCAGTCCATCCGCCACTCCGTCGCCCATCCGAGCTCAGAATCCTCCCACTTTAGCCGTCCGACCAAGGCGACTTCGCCCCCGCGTTCGGCCGCCACAGATGCCAATGTCGAGGATGGTGTCGTCAAGAGCTCTGCGGCATTAATGTTCGCTTTCGTCAATGCTGCGACATCAGGCAGCACGATCATCATGCCCCGCTTCAAGGCTGCGGCGAGGAGCGAGTCCCGTTGCAGGTCGGACTGCTTTGCATCCGATGTGGCGATGTATCGTCTTGAGCCCTGCTCCATCTCGACAAAAACGCCGAGGATCGGGCGGCGCGAAAGCCAGGGCTTGACGCCGAGCGAGTCAAGAACGTCGTTGATCTTCTTGTCATCGAAATCGACGATCAAATCGTACGGCCGGTCGCGGCTACCCTGCTCGTCGCGCTTCGGCGTGCCGGACATCTGGTCGTGGTAGCCATAGGCGCTAACGAAATCAGCCGAGCGCGATTTGTACGCGTTTAGTCGAGGATCGCCCTCGAGATTGAGCGCCCCAGTAGCCTTGATGAGAACGTCCTCGAGACAAGCGGCGAAGCCGATGATGCGATTGGCTTCGCCCTGTCCAGTCACGATTGTCTGCGCACGATAGAGGTTCTCCGCGGCGGCTGCCAACGTGCTGGGCCAGTTCGCCAAAGCAGCAATCAGCGATATCGTGATGATGACCGCGACTACACCCAGACATCGCTTTGTCAAATGCCGAGTAAGCACGATCGCCTCTCCCGATTGTCCGGCGTCAACGAGACGGCAGTTCCGACAGGATAAGCCCGCCGTATACTCATCAGGCGGATCGGGCGCGTTCAGGGTACGCTAAGGCGCTTAAATAGAAATAGCGAGCCAGCGGCGCTTTGCGCCGACTCCGCCGGAACATGGTGGAACACTGGAACGCTGACCGCGTTTTCGCGGTGTCCCCCTCAAGGAGGTTTGCATCATGAACAGGCCGATACACGCATTGGTTGGTTTAGCCGTTGCCCTCGCCGCCACGCCAGCAATGGCTCAGGACAGTGCCCGCGCGCGGGTAGGCACCCTCACGTGCAACATGTCCCCGACTGTTGGCGTCGTTGTCGGGTCGCAAACACAACTAAACTGCATCTATGCTTCGATGCGGCGTGGACCGCGCCAGGCCTATGTCGGCACCGTGGATACGTTGGGCCTTAATATCGGGACCACGTCGGGCGGTCGCATGAGCTGGGCCGTCTATGCCCCCGCTGGAGGGCGTCCAGGCATGCTGGCCGGCGACTACTCAGGCGCCGCCGCCGGGGTGACCGTCGGTGCCGCTGGCCCGGGAACCAATATGCTGGCCCGCGGACCGGACCGGGCGGTTGTCTTGCAACCGCTGGCCGTCCAGGGGCAGTCTGGCGCCAGCCTTGCCCTCGGCGTCTCGCACATGACGCTCCGGGCAGCGCGATAAGCGCGTCCGTCGCTGCGTGATTGAGGCTCTGCCCTGCTGAAAGGGATGGCCCGCGCGGTTTGCATGGCGAGCGGGCCGGCCGCAGCCTTGGATTTGAGTGAGATCATTCCCGGTAGTGAGGAGGTTGAACTCACGATCTTCCTGGCGGGAAAAGCTTTCTTCGTCGCTGGACTTGCTATTGCGACACTCTTGCTGACCAGGCGCGCCTCCGACCTGGCGGCCCCGCGGCGACGGATGCTTAGCGCCTCGGCCCAGCGACATCCGCAGGAGATCGGAGCAGAGGAGGAACAGATGGCAACGATCGTAGAGAGCATTGAGATATCCCGTCGCCCCGAAGACGTGTTCGTATACGCGACGGACTTTTCGCATTTCCCCGAATGGCAGGGGGGCGTCGTGTCGGCACGCCGGGAAGGTGACGCCCCACTGAAAGCCGTGGTGACCCGGCGGGTCGGTCCGCGGAAGTTGCAGAGGACGGAGGAGATCACCGAACTGAATCCTCCGAGGACGTGGACGGTGCGCGGCGTTGGCAGCCCCCTCACAGCGATTGCCAAAGGCACAGTTGAGCCACTCGATGACGGCAAGCGGTCGCGCGTAACGATCGCCCTCGAAGTAGAAGCCCAATGTGAAGCTGGATACGGTAGCCGTCGTATTTGATTTCGTGGAGCCAGTTAGCGCCGGACGGCGCCTTGCTCTTGAGCGTGGCGAGCTGTGGCTTGATAAAGCCCGGCATCGAAAGTGCTTTGGTACGCTTCGCCACCTACGCAACTCACAAAAGTAACCCGCCGCTGGAAGGGAATGCCAGCAGCGGGGTAGTCTAATCCATCTTTACTCATCACGAGTCCCCAGCACGGAGCCGCTTCGGCAGTTCCTAGTATTGAGGTCGCCTCAACAGCTCGGGCAACCGAGAGATGGCCTTTGCTATCCTCCGCGCCTCATCCTTTGACAGGTAGTTCTCGGCGTACTGATAGCGCCGCGAATGCATGTCGTTCCGATGGATGACACAGCAGATGGAGAAGCCGTTCGCGTCCTTGACGCGGAAGCAATCCTCTTCCTCTTCCATCACCCACGGCGCCGGAAATCGCCGAAGGTTATCCATGGCATCCTGCGACTACCTCGCGAGCTGCCGCAGTCCTGATCCTGGCGGTACGAGACGACGCTTTATCGGATGAGGCCGTGGCGAGGCCGGCGCGCGCCGCGGGATGAAGAGGCTGGCGACCACGATGGGATCGGTGTCGCCCAGGCTCGCCCGCTCTTGGGCCAGTCCGGCCATAGCCGTGCGCATCTTCAAAATCTCTTCGGCGACGAACGTGCAATCCTCATCGCGGTTGATCTGTTCGTGCATAATGGATTCGGCTTCGCGCATGCTGACGCGCAAGGCTCTGATTATTCTACGGATTTCGTTGATGCGGTTGTCCATGGCTCGCTTCTTGGCTGGACACGCAGAATAAGAACAAAACATGAACAATGAGTCAAGGGGACTGTCGGTGGGAACGCTTGTTTCATTGCTGCCATGGTCATTTCCATTCGAGCAGCATGGGTCCGGACGCGAGCGCGCCGCCTGATGCAGTAGATGTGCTAAGGCGTCAACGACCAATGCGGGGGCCTTTGGTGTGCAATCTCTATTCGATGACTCGGAACGTCGACGCGATCCGCCGTTTGTTCGAAGCCCTGAACAGCCGCGTCGGAAATCTCCCCAGCTTGCCCGGAATCTTCCCGGATTATCCGGCGCCAATCGTTCGCAGCGCGTCCGACGGGCGCGAGATCGTCATGGCACGCTGGGGCATGCCCTCCTCGTCAAAGGCGCTAATGGACGCCACGAAGAAACGCGCTCAAAAGCTCGAGGCCAAAGGCAAGTCGGTCGACTTCAAGGAACTTCTTCGGATCGAGCCCGATAGCGGCACCACCAATATCAGGAACGTCAACAGTGCCCACTGGAAGCGATGGCTCGATCCGGAGCATCGCTGCCTGGTGCCGTTCACGTCGTTCAGTGAGTACGACACCATCGACGGCAAGAAGGTGCCCGTGTGGTTCTCCCCGGACGAGGACCGGCCCCTCCTAGCCTTCGCGGGTCTCTGGACGAACTGGACCAGCGTGCGCAAGGCCAAGGAAGGCGAAGTGACCGCCGATCTCTTCGGCTTCCTCACCTGCGAACCAAACGCTGAGGTCAAGCGCGTCCATCCGAAAGCGATGCCGGTCATCCTGACGACGACGGAGGAGTACGACACATGGCTCACCGCCCCTTGGGAGGAGGCTAAGGCGTTGCAGCGGCCGCTTCCGGACGGTGCGCTCAAGATCGTTGCGACCGGTGAAAAGGAAGATCCTCCACCCGCCGCTTAGCTTTTGCACAGGCAGAGGGAACAGGTGGAAAAGCGCGAGCTCCCGCGATTTCGAATCCCTACCCTGTGCTAACCGCCAGGAACGGCGGAGGGGCGTCATGGATTCGTCCCAGCAGGAGCAAATTGCGATGCTGATGACGAAGGAAAGGCGGCCCGCGATCCGGACGCTGCACGGCTGGGCCATCTTTGTGCTTGACGAAGCCGGTGCCATCCGTGAATGCGAGGAACACGGTTGGATGCAGGATCGAGCCGACCCGCACGCTCGCGAACGTGCCCTCGATAGCGCCCGTCGGGATCCGCCAGCCGGTGTCTCACCGGAGGCAGCCGCCGCGGCCATCGCCGAGGTGCTTGACTCGATCGGCGACACCTGCCCGGAGTGCCCGCCAACGGATTGAGGCTCCCTTCGCCGCGACTCCGCTGTTGGCTCCCTGTACAATTGGCGTATGGCCCCACCCGATCCGGAGCAAGGCGCTCACCCGGCGCCTCATCGTAAGATCATCCACATCGACATGGATGGTGCGCCGTGAAGGCGCTAGAGAGGTGAAACATGATTTAAGTAGCACCTCTTACGCTCGCTGATTTCCTACCGACGGCTGAAATGTCGTCTCGACTGCTAGAGCGACAGTCGAAAGGGGGCTGAA
>NZ_LGHL01000267.1 GCF_001908205.1 Bradyrhizobium sp. NAS80.1 | reverse complement strand
CGGCAGCGTGTTCGCGGCGCGTGGCAAGAAGCGCGGCCGGGTCGCGCTGCTGCAGGGCTGCGCCCAGCAGGTGCTGGCGCCGCGCATCAACCAGGCCGCCATCAGTCTCCTCACCCGCCACGGCATCGAGGTCGTCCTGGTCAGGGACGAGCAATGTTGCGGCGCGTTGACCCATCACCTTGGCAATGACCACGATGCATTGGCGCGGGCTCGCGCCAATGTCACGGCGTGGGGTGCGGAAGTGGCGGGCGAGGGGCTCGACGCCATCCTGGTGACGACGTCCGGCTGCGGTACCGTGATCAAGGACTACGGCTATCTGCTGCGCGAGGACGCCGCGTTCGCGGCTGATGCGGCGAAGGTGTCCGCGCTCGCCAAGGACATCACCGAATACATCGCCGGCCTCGGACTCGAACCGGTCGCGCGGCAGGACAACATCGTCGTCGCCTATCACTCCGCGTGTTCGTTGCAGCACGGGCAGAAAATCACGGGCCTTCCGAAAGAATTGCTTTCCAAGAATGGATTCGTGGTGAAAGATGTCCCGGAGAGCCATTTGTGTTGCGGTTCGGCGGGGACCTACAACATTCTCCAGCCCGAGCTTGCGGGTCGGTTGCGCGATCGCAAGGTCGCCAACATCGCAAGCGTCAAGCCGGACATGATTGCCGCGGGCAATATCGGCTGCATGGTGCAGATTGCCAGTGGCACATCAGTTCCGGTCGTACACACGATTGAGCTTCTCGATTGGGCTACGGGCGGGTCGCGGCCGACATTGAACGCGTCGAGCTGAGCTTTCGTCCGGAGGTGACGGCTGAAGACGCCCGATCGACCATTGTTTGGCGACAACAGGAGGACCACGATGGCGAAAGCGAAGAAGAAGAAAAGCAGGAAGGCCAAAAAGGCCAAGAAGGTTGTAGCGGCGAAGAAGGCGACGAAGAAGAAGGCTGCCAAGAAGTCCGCGAGGAGGACAGCGAAGAAATCTGCCAGGAAGGCCGCGCCGAAGAGGGCCGCCAAGAAGACAGCAAAGAAGGCTGCGGCGAAGAAGGCGGCGCCGAAGAAGGCCGCGAAGAAAGCGGCACCGAAGAAGGCGAAGGCAGCTCCCGCGCCGAAGCCGTCAGCGCCGGCGGCAGCTCCGGCTCCCGAGCCCGCCGTCGAAACAAGCTGGGCGATGCCTTCGTCTTCTGCGGAATCGACGCCGGTCGAGGGGCAAGGTTAGGCCAGAGGCCAGGTCCACCCCAACGATAACGATCGAGAACAGGAAGGCCGCGGCGGTGACGCTGCGGCCTTTTTGCATCGTCACAGTTTGCATCGTCACAGCGGTCTCGGGCGGTTGTCGTTCTCGCACCACTGCGATTCGTGGCGCAGGCGCCACTAGCCCGCGGGACTCCGTACTAACCCGGACGGCTCCGTGCGCGTTGGAATGCAAATCGTGTGATCGAGAAGCAACACTGGCTGACAACCCTTCGTAGAGTCGTCAGAACGCCCAATAAGGCAGCAAATGCCTGCGATTTTGGCTTCTCCGTTCACATCCCTCAATCCAGATTGCCGCAGTAACGCAATTTTGCAGACAGGTCGTACGCCCCGGGGGGCTTCCGGGAAAATCGACTGGGTGAGAACTGGTGATGGGGATTGAAATGAAGAAAGTGGCTTTGTTGGCAACGGCGCTGGCAATGGTGACGGGTTCGGCTTTCGCGGCAGACATGCCGGTCAAGGCACTGAAGGCGCCGCCGCCGCCCGCCTTCGATCCTTGGGATGTCGCCTTCGGCGGCGCGGTCATGAGCGACTACATCTTCCGTGGCGTCACCCAGTCGAACCACCAACCTTCGGTCGCCACCTATTTCGAGCCGCGCTACAACATCAACAAGGACCTGCAGCTCTACGCCGGTGTGTCCGCGGAGAGCATCTCCTTCGCCAATCGCGCTGCAGCCGAGGTTGACGTCTACGGCGGTATCCGTCCGACCTTCGGCGCATTCGCCTTCGACATCGGTGTCTGGGGCTACCTGTATCCGGGCGGGAGCTGCGCCGACAACGTGCTCACCGGCGGCATTCCCGGCGGTAACGTCTGCCCGGTCAGCACGACCACTATCTTCCTCGCCGACGGCAACGTCATGAAGAAGGACGTCAGCTTCTTCGAAGTCTACGGCAAGCTGAACTACACGATCAACGACAACTGGGCGGTCGGCGTGAACGAGTACTACTCGCCGAACTTCCTGAACTCGGGTGCCTGGGGCAACTACACTTCGTTGACCGCCAAGTGGACGGCGCCCAGCACGACCTTCGGTGCCTCGGGCGTTGGCATGTACGTGTCGGGTGAATTCGGTCATCAGTGGTTCGGCACGTCGGACGCCTTCTACGGCACCGGTCCCGGCACCGTTTTCGCCAACGGTATCCCCTACAAGGACTACAACACCTGGAACATCGGCATCGGCTTCACCTACAAGGTGGTCACGCTGGATCTGCGTTACTCCGACACCGATCTGAACAAGGGTGATTGCAACGCCTTCACCAGCGCGTTTAACGCCACTGGCACCACCAACGTCACCCCGATCAACCCCGGCGGTGCTGGCTCCAACTGGTGCGGCGCTGCCGGCATCGCCAAGCTGTCGTTCGACCTGACGGCGATGACCAACCTGAAGTAAGTTTCTTCCTGCAACGACACGGCAAGGGCGGCAGAACAATCTGCCGCCCGTTTGCTTTGGGTCGTACGATTGCTCGGCCTCATAGTTCGCCCGGCGATGCAGAGCATCGTCCGGAGACGCTCGTCTCCGGCCGGCTCCTCACCCATCAGGGTCTCAGATGCCGCTACGAGGACAGACCTCATCCTGAGGAGCCTGCCACCTCGGTGAAGAATGCCCGATTGGAAAGCTTTGACTTCCTTGGGTACACGCTCGGACCCCGCTGCTTCCGCAATGGGGGACGATGGTATCTTGGCGCGGCTCCTTCCAAGAAAAGCGTGCTGCGGATCAAGAGGAAGGTCAGCGTACTGCTGACGCCGGGCAACAAGGGCGCTTGGCCCGAAGTACAAGCA
>NZ_LGHL01000266.1 GCF_001908205.1 Bradyrhizobium sp. NAS80.1 | reverse complement strand
TGTGCGCGATCTGAGCCGCTGTTCGTCACCTCATGCGCGATGATCAGGTGATGGTCGGTATCGACGGCGACTTGGACATTGTAGCCGACAACGCCGGATCCGCGGCCACTGGTTGCCATCGAAGGGCTATCCGGATCGGTCAGGGAGATTTGCTGATCCGGCGAAGCCAGCATCTGCTTCTCGTAGGCAGCAAGCTTGCCCATCTCTCCCTTCAGCTTCGTCAACTTCTCGGTAACCCGAACAACGGGCGCTCCGCGAAGCTGGACTGCTGCCCGAGCAGATAATGCCGAAGCCGACCTCAACGAGGTCGGTACCCGACGAAGACGACCAGCCGCGCCGTCGCAAGCAATAAGGAAATACGCAGATGTCATCAGCGTGCAGCCCCGCCGGACCTCCGGCGGGGATTACATCGCCGTGCGAAACCTTGCCGCTATTGCGGCAAGCGCTCGTGCAACTTCTATCAGGCCAACAGCGGAAGGTCGTTCGCTTCAATGAACGTTGGGTCGAATACAACACCGCGAACATCAAGGAACTACGGGCCGAGATCAGGCGGCTTGAGCAGATGTGCAACGACAATGGAACGCCGAAGCCGCTTCGCGGTCAGGCGGTAGTTGTCGGGCCGCGTCGGGCAGGGCCGTGGGTCGGGCCTTACTCAACGTGGCCATGGAGGCCATAAGAACATGAGCAAAATCGCCTATGTTGACCTTGAGGATCCCCGCATGTGCGTGGCGGGCGGGGTTCGTATGCCGCTCTCGGAAGCGAACGCGCTCGACTTCGTTCTCGTGCGGGAACGAATACGCGTAGAACGACGAGACGCGATGATCGCTATCATCGATCCGAATGACGCCGATTGCTGTCACACGGCCAGCGGCCTTCAGATGCGAACCGAGGATGCGAGGAGGGACGGCTACCAGCTCGTCAAGCCGTCAACCGTAGGGGCCGATCGGACCGAGAAGTCCGTACCGCTGTCGGCTGCAGAGACGCTTCGCCTGCAAATCCTCGTGCTACCCGAGGCGGTCGATCGACCTTCAGCCGCAATAGCGCTTTCGACTTCCACCGACGTCACCAACATCGATCAGGCTCGCACACTCCTCCGTGGAATGGAGCCCGAGACGAACACCAACATCGAACAGGACGATACCATGTCTACGATCTCCACTGCAGACAGCGCCAAGTTTCGGCGCGCCCTCGATCTCCGCATTGCCGCGCTGTCCACCACAGCGAATGCGACAGGCAATCAAGCCGCGCGTGACGAGGCGAAGAAACTCGCCCACGCCAGGAACATTCTCAACAGTGGAGGTGTCGCCATCGGCGAGGCGTTCACCTTGGCTCGACTGGACGCTCGACGGACCGTCGAAACGCTCTTGAAGACCATGCGGTAGCCCAAATGAGGTTCACCACGCAAGTTCTAGCGACGCTTGCGCCAACGTTCTGGCTGACGGCCTTTTGGCTGTCAGCCTTCGCGGCATCCGTCGCCAACATCATCCCGAAAGGACGAGAATGCGAGATTGCACGGCAGCACATATGCATAAAGCGCCATAACTTAAACTCGCGCACGATGTGGAACACCGCGGGCGTACTAGCAAGATCGCTGAGGCCACGCGCAATGCGTGACATACTAGACGAGGCGAATAGAGGACTGGAGAAATGACCGACCACGCTGACCGCGCCAACATGCTTTGGCGCTACATCGATAACGCACGCGTCACTGTCGAGGCTTGCCGTATCGTCGACGATAAGCCGCCGAAGTTTCGTGACGGCAAGTTCGTCTTTGAAGATGGGGCAAAGGTGACGACGCGCGAAACCGCGACCGTTTGCGAAGCCTGCAATCAGAATGCGATTTGCATTCACTGCACCGCCGTAAACATGATGTGCGACCGGGAGTTCCGCCGGCACGCGGAAGCGCTTGCCAAGAACTACATGGCGACGGCGGACAGCCTGATAGCGCTTGGCAATCGCTTTGAGGAGGCGTCGCACGAAAGCCGGTTCGCGATCTACATCAGGCGCGATGCGATCAGAGACGCGTCGCGGCGAGGGGTGGCAGCACTGAAAGAGCTTGCAGCCCAGACCACCGAGGCCGTCGAGCGCGGCGAGATCGAGGCCGAACATGCACCAAGGCTCGACGGCTATGAGCGTGAGTTGATCAAGACCATCCGCGCGAACGGCGGCGATTGGCGCGAGATCGAGCAGCACCTTACAGGCGGGCTTCACCCCGCAGTCGAGAGCAGGCTGCGCGCGGCGGCCGCATCACCTGACGCGGCCTAACAAAGGGCCGTGCTAGATGGGGGTCTCAGTCTACAAAAGAGGCCCCCATGATCATCGCACAACTCCGCTACTTCGACGGAGCGCAGAACGTCCTGGATGAACTGCACCGCCGTGAAGACGGCTCGCTCTACATTCTGGAACACCCCGAACGCAGCGTCGTCGAGATCACCGAGGACGGCGCGGCGTTCTTTCTTAGGCGTACCTATTCGATCGGGCTGGAAGCCATCGAGGGCGGCGTGATCAACCGGCAACGCCCTGTGGCCCGTGCAGCTAATGCTCTGAATTTACGTCCGCTTTCGGCGCGATTGTGTTGAAAAACTCAAAATCTGAGCGGTCGCAAAATTCTCGCGATGAGGTGAAAGGCGCCACATCCGCCATCTGGATCGTCCTCAAAGCCAATGGGAAGCTCG
>NZ_LGHL01000265.1 GCF_001908205.1 Bradyrhizobium sp. NAS80.1 | reverse complement strand
TTGCGTGTCATCATTCGAGCCTTCATCGAGACCGTCCCGGCTCAAAACATCGCTTGAGCCGGGGCGCCGCGTCAGTTCTTCACAGACGACTACTTATTGGTGAGCATTTTCACCGCCGGCGCCAACCCAAGATGAGAGGCCGCTAACTGCGGCGGCCTTACTTACTCACTCTTAAATTCGGCGACCTTGCGATCTTGATTCCATAGCTCGACGTCGTACCCGTCAGCCAAGACCTTGGCGCGCTTCCTGGCTTCGGTTTCGTCCTCGCACATTAGATCGATGCGAAGCTCGATACGCCCGTCGAGGCCCATGATAAATGCGCGGTACTCTAGCATCTGGTGCATCTGGCGCCCCCTTGCAAATGAGAGGTCACCAACTGAGGCGGCCTTATTCTTCAGGGGGTTGCAGGCCCGACGACGTCAGCCACCCGTCTATATGAGAAACGGTTTCGAGCTGGCGGAGTTTGCTTTCTAGATGATCACGCTGCAGTCCTGGCTGTGTGTTTTCCAGTTCCGCTATGATGCGGGCTCTCTCCGCATTCAGATTGTCGTCAAATGTGTGGGATTGCGAGCGTCGTCTCATGGCACTCTCCTTTCCCTACGTGAACTGGGCAGGAGCGCAACCGGCGTTCTGATCACCGATCGAAGCAATGGTGCCGTGTGCGGTGATGGAACCAGTATGCACCCGGAACCGGAGCGACGCCAGAACAAAAGCGGCCTCAGCAGGCCGCTCGCGGCCTGCTCGTCATCGCCACAGCAACGGGCAGCGCAGCGAAGGTCCCAACGCCAAGACAGATGCGTGCTTGGACTGAATAAGCATCGAAATGAGGGGGGGCGATCATGGCACGCTCCTCTTGGTCTCTTGCGGGAGCAAAGGGGACCTTTCGGCCCCTAACTGCAAATCGAAATCATTATCCTCGCGCTTAATCGCAGTCCTGGTCCGCCTTTTGCTCGGACGGTGCTTGCTCGGCTTCACCGGCCGTCATTTTCTTTGAGTGTTCGGTGGGCGCGGGACGGGTCTGCTCGACTGTGCCCGCCGTCCGATCCGGTGACTGCGAGGAGGGTGCGGGCTCGATCTTCTTTGATTGCTCGGCAGCGGTAGGCTCGCTCTGCATCTGGCGTTGAGCGTCCTGCGACGATGTTGCGATGTTCTCGGAGGCTTTGTTCATCGCAGATGTCGGCGGATGCTGCCTGGAATCAGTTGCTGTAGTTGCTGTGGAACCAGTGGTTTGTCCGGTATAGCCTGGGACATTCCCCGATCCTGCATTGCGGCTCGCCATATTGCAGGGACCCGCATACACGGCGCTGGCACTGGAGGCCAGCACCGCACCCAGGATCATTAGCTTGTTAGCAAACATAGTCTTTCTCCTTTGCGTTAGACACTAAACGACCTGAACAAAGCTCCTGTTCCTGTGTTTCGCCGCTGCATGATCGGCACGTCGGTCACGTTGTCCGTGTTCGGATGATAGCTGCAGCGCATCAGCGCGTGTCGATCTGCTCTGCAAGCATGAAGAGGACGCCGTCGCAAAAATAAGGGCCCCGACTTACTGGACGCGTCGAGGCCCACGCCCGTTACTCACTGCGATCAGTCGCAGATGCGTCGGCGAACCACGACGTCCTCACCGAACCGGTTGATCCGGTGGTCGGCGACGGTTCGGCAACCGCCGTAATATTCGCCAGCGTAGTATGGGCTACCGTAGTCACGGTAGTACCGGTCCGGGCCGACATAGACGCCGCCGGGACCGATGCCGAACTCAACAGCGTTTGCTGTTGTTACCGCTCCCGCAGCTAGAGTAGCCACCGCGGCGAGCGCGAGGATCATTCGCTTCATTTGGCACTCCTCTCGCTAGTGACGGAGCGCTCGGCCAACGATCGGGGCAGAGATTGGTTTCGTGAAAATGAGTGGGTACCAACGCGAAAATTGTCGTTCCATTATGAACAGCACGTTCATGAAGGAACGCAGGAAGCGCAACCTTACAATTTCGTAAGAACATTCCTGCGCGTCACGCGTTCGACTGCGGGGCAGCCAAATCATGAGGTCAACACATGATAAGGCGCCGCCGTTTCAAGCTGACGACCTCCTTGGAGGATCGTCTCGTGATGGATTCCAAGAAGAACATTGAGCGCGCCCGCCTGTTGCCACCGGGCAAAGAGCGCGACGGCTTGCTGGAAAAAGCACGCCAAGACGAGGTCGTGGCCGGATGGTTTTCGTCGTCTGGGCTGCTGCCGCCAAGGTAAGGCGAAGAGAGAGTCGCTTCCGCGAAACTCCAATCGACGCCGTGTACTTTTCGGCGATTCAAAATCGCCGTTCGCGGGCTCCCGCCGAGAACCACCGTCCATTCGAGGTCCGACCGGAGCTCCCGGGATTTCGAAGGAACCTTGGAAACTACCGGACGCGTGTCCGCTGCGGACCACACTCTCCGAAACTGAGACTATGCCGATCCTAGCTCTAGAGGCACCCTGCTTAGTCTTCGTCCGGCTCGCGCACGACCGGCGGTTCGTCGTCGCGGTCGTCTTCTTCGCCGTCTTCCTCTTCGTCCTCGTACGCTTCGTCTTCATCAGGATCTCGGGGCGGCATCGCGTTGCCCGAGATCACGACAGGACGCCAGTCGATCAACTTGGTGGAAAATTCCTCGGAGTTGTGTGAGGTCATGTTGTTGCTCCTCGGATGCGCCCCTTGGGAATTTTACCCCGGGGATCACCGACCGGCAGGATTTCTGGCCGCGCCGCTGCCCAACACCGGCTGGCCTGGTGCGCGGTCCAGTGGCGGATGTGGCCTGGCGAGGCCCGTCGCACCGGGCGGAGTCTCGTTGCTAGCCGTCCTTGTGTCGACCCGCTCAAGCGTGGTGACGAATGCCGCGAGTATTGCGATGATCATCGAGACGCCGAAAAGCACGACGGCGTTACGGTGGCTGTTCCGCTCGTTGCTCATGAGGGACCTCCACTCTAACGTAGAAACGTTATCCGGCCTGGATGGTTCCCCACGCGCAACTGGCTGGATTTGCAGACGTTCCCGGCCGTCAGGCCATGTCTGCTCTACCCCCTGCAAGCGGAGAGTCCCGGATTTATAGTTACACACCTTGGTACCTACCATTCAACGATCGGTACATGCCGCGCCGCCGTCCGCGGCATCGTGCCGTCCAGCCGCGGATCGTTGGCGATTTCGATCTGGCGGCGGAACGGGCGGAAGCAGGAGCGCTGATAGAACGCGACGGCCGACGGATGGTCGAAGGTGCAGGTGTGCACCCAGACGCGGCTGACGTCCCGCGACCAGGCGATCTCCAGCGCACGATTCATCAGGAAGCGCGCGGCGCCGGTGCCGATGAATTTTGCGGTGACGCCGAAATAGAGCAGCTGGCATTCGCCAGGCACACTGAAATCGAGTTCGAGCAGGCCTTCATCATGACCGTCAACGACCAGCCCGTAGAGCTCGACGCCGGGCGCGTGGATCCGCCCGGCGAGATCGGCGTCATCGATCCCGACGCGGGTGAACCACAGCCACTCCTCGCCGACGCGGCGATAGAGATCGCGATACCAATCGAGCGCGGGCGGCTCGACCTTGCGCAAGGACCACGCGCCCGGGGGATCGCCACGGCGCGCCGGGCGCACGGTCATCTCCAGATGCGTGACGACCGCTGCGATCTTGCCGGCGGGAACGTCGGAATAGCCGTCGGGGAGGATCATGGGTGGCCTCTCAGGGGAGTCAGGGCGCAGATCGAAGCGGGAATGCGCCCCGATAGACCTGTACCCCCTCACCCGGAACGCATCTAGCGATGCGTTCCGACCTCGCCCCGCAAGCGGGGCGAGGTGAAGCGGAGTTTTCGGCGCCGATCATCTCGGCATCAAGGTGATCGCCTCCGCGGTCGCGGCTTCGACCGCCGGGAGGCTATAGAGCAGCGGGACATATCGTCCCGTCGCCCAGAGCGGCGCGAGGTCGCGGTAGTGGCCGCTGAAGGGATCGCCCGATTGGCCCGGCGTGTTGATGGTGCGGCTTGCATCCCAATTGCCGACATCGAGCACCATGCGGAACGAGGCACCTGCGGTGAGCTGGTAGTCCGAGCGGCGATAGGTGGCGGCGCGTGGCACATTGGCGGCGCCGGCATAGGCGAGCGGACCGACCGACAATTGCGCCGCCGTCGCCTTGTCGGCGAGCGGCATCAGCGCGTGGTCGAATTTGGCGACATGCAAGCGGCCCCAGCGCCAGGTGGATGAGTCGGCACCGAGCTTGCCTGCGACGTCGGCAACCGCAGCCCCCAGGCTCTCGCGCAGCACCTGGTCGCGTGCGGCGGCCGGATCGGAGCCGAGCGCTGCGTCCGGAGCCTCGAGATAGGCGACGATCGCCGAAATGCTGGACGCCTCGGGCGCGATCAGGTCGGCCGCCTTGGGCGCCGTGGTCTTCAAAAGCACGGGACCGAGATGATTGGCGATCCAGACCTCGAACACCGCGGCCGCGGCGCTGTCGGCGGCATCGCGCGCGTCCCATGGCTTGAGCAGCTCGAGGCCCTTCTTCACATTGGCATCGTCGGAGGAGAGCGGCTGCAACAGCTTGACCAGTCGCCGGCCGAGCATCGCGGTGTCGTCGTTCTGGAGGTCCATCGCGTCGGCGAGCGTCACCTTGTTGTTCGCCCCGAGCACTTCGGTGATCCGCTGCCATCGCGCGCTGTCGGACCACTCGAAGCCGACCTTGCGTTCGGCTACAGGGTAATCGGCCGGAAGGTTCATCTGGTTGGCCGTGGCAAGAAAGCCCTGCTTCGGCTGATAGGCCTTCGGCAACTCGTCGAGCGAGAGGAAGCCCTTCCATTCATAGCGGCCGTCGCCAGGCACCGGCATCAGACCGTCGTAGTTGGCGCGGCGCGGCGTCTTGCCGGCGGCAACCCAGCCGATATTGCCGCGCGTGTCGGCATAGACCTGGTTCTCCGACGGCGCGCCCCAACGGCGCATGGCCGCGAGAAAACCGTTCCAATCCTTCGCGGTCATGTAATCGGAGGAGCCGAAATAGGCGGAGGTGCCGGGCTCGAACCAGATCGAGCGGACCGCGAAGGCACGCTTGCTGCCCTCATCGACATAGATCACCGGGCCGTGCCGGGTGAATTTCAGCGCGAGGTCGCGATCGCCCTCGCCCTTCACCTGCTCTTTCTCGTGGACGATGCGCATGTCCTCCCAGCCATTGCCATAACGGTACTGGTTGGGATTCTCAGGATTGAGCTCGTAGACGTAGAGATCTTCCTGGTCGACGTTGAAGATGGTGAGGCCGAAGGCGATGGTGCCATTATGGCCGATCGAGATGCCGGGCAGCGCCGGCTCGCCGGCGCCGATCACGGAGAGGCCGGGTGCATTCAGCCCGACGATGTAGCGCAGCGACGGCACGCTGTGCTCGCGATGCGGATCGTTGGCGAGGATGGGACGGCCCGTCGCGGTGCGCGAGGCCGCGATCACCCAGTTGTTCGAGCCGATGGTGTCGCGCTGCTGGTCGGCCTCCGTGAGGTATTTGTCAGGATCGTGCGCAAGCGCGGCCTGACGGTCTTTCGGCTGCGCAAAGACCACCGGGCGCGTCGCGAGATCATAGGCCGCGAGCACCGCCTTCGGCACGCTGCAGGGATCGAGGCCGTCCGGAACCTTCGTCGTCCAGGCCGGCTCGAGCTTGACGCGAAACCGATCGGACTCGAGGCCGGCCGCGCAGGCGACCAGCGAGCGCTTGACCTCGGAGGCGACGTTGCGCGTCAGGCCGTGGCTGCGGATGCGGACGACGTCTTCCGCCGTCCAGGGATCCGGCATGGTGCCGGCGATCCTGAACTCGATCGGCAACGCTCGCTTGCCCGCGCGGACATCCGCGACATAGGCATTGATGCCGGCGACGAAGGCCTCCGCATAGGTCTTCGCCTTGGGGCCATAGGCCGCCCACTCCGCATTCATGTCGCCGCGATAGAGGAAGAGCCGCAGCGCCTTGTCCTGCTCGGCATAGGCCGGGCCGAAATCCTTGGCGAGCAACCCGAGGCCGCGCTTGCGCCAGAGATCGATCTGCCAGAGCCGGTCACGCGCCGCGTTGAAACCTTGCAGGAAGAAGAGGTCGTGCTCGTTGCCGGCATAGATGTGCGGAATGCCCCAGACATCGACGAGGATTTTGGCGGGGGCGTTGAGACCGGCGACGTCAGTCTTGACCTGCCGCGCGCTTCCGAGCGGGTTCGCCTTCTCGCGCGCGATGGCCGTCGAAGAGAGCAGTGCGGCGCAGATCGCTGCGCCGCAGAGCTTATTGATGACCCGGTTGAAATCCGTGTTCACTGTCGTTCCTTTCGTTGTTGTTGATCGGGCGCGTTACGCGCCCTTATTCCCCCTCGTCGCTCGCCAGCACGCCCTTCACCGCGCGCGTCCAGCCTGCGAGCTTCCGCTCCCTTGTTGCCTGGCTCATGTTCGGCTTGAAGCGGTGCTCCAGGCGCCAGTTGTCGGCAAACTTCGTGGGCTCGGGATAGACGCCGGCCTGGAGGCCGGCGAGGTAGGCGGCGCCGAGGGCCGTGGTCTCCTGGATCACGGGGCGGTCGACGGGCGCATCGAGGAGATCGGCAAGGCGCTGCATGGTCCAGTCGGACGCGGTCATGCCGCCGTCGACGCGGAGCACGTTTTCCGCCTTCTCACCGGGCCAGTCGGCGCGCATCGCTTCGCGGAGGTCGTAGGTCTGGTAACAGACGCTCTCCAGCGCGGCATGCGCGATCTCGGCCGGACCGCTGTTGCGGGTGAGACCAAACAGCGCGCCGCGCACGCGCGGATTCCAGTAGGGGGCGCCCATGCCGACGAAAGACGGCACGAGATAGACGCTCTGCATGGGATCGGACTGGTCGGCGAGCAGGCCGGTCTCGGCCGCATGCTTGATGATGCCGAGGCCGTCGCGCAGCCACTGCACCGCGCTGCCTGCGACGAAGATCGAGCCTTCGAGCGCATAGGTGCGTTTTCCGTCGAGCTGATAGGCGACGGTGGTCAGCAGCTTGTTCTTCGATACGACGGGCGTGGTGCCGGTGTTGAGCAGCGCGAAGCAGCCGGTGCCGTAGGTCGATTTGATCATGCCGGGGCGGAAGCAGGCCTGGCCGATGGTCGCTGCCTGCTGGTCGCCGGCAATCCCTGAGATAGCGATGGGGCCGCCGAACAGGTCCGGCACGCTCTCGCCGAAGCGGGCGGAGGAATCCTTCACCTCGGGCAGCATCGAACGCGGCACGCCGATGATCTCCAGCAGTTCGTCGTCCCACTGGCCGGTGTGGATGTTGAACAGCAGCGTGCGCGAGGCGTTGGTGGCGTCAGTGGCATGCACCTTGCCGCCGGTGAGGCGCCAGAGCAGGTAGCAGTCGACGGTGCCGAACATCAGCTCGCCGCGCGCGGCGCGCGCCCGCGCGCCGGGGACCTGGTCCAGGATCCAGGCGACCTTGGTGCCGGAGAAATAGGGATCGATGATCAGACCGGTCTTCTGCGAAATCACCGGCTCGCGGCCGTCGGCTTTCAATTTCGCGCAGATGTCGGCGGTGCGACGATCCTGCCAGACGATGGCACGGTGCACGGCCTGGCCCGTGGCGCGGTCCCACACCACGGTGGTTTCGCGCTGGTTGGTGATGCCGATCGCGGCGATGTCCTTCGCGGTGATTCCCGCCTTCTCGATCGCTTCGCGGCACACCGTCACGGTCGAGGTCCAGATGTCCTCCGGTTCGTGCTCGACCCAGCCTGAGGCCGGAAAATGCTGCGGAAACTCGGCTTGCGCGCTGGCGGCAATCGAGATGTCGCTGCGGAAGACGATGGCCCGCGAGGACGTGGTGCCCTGGTCGATGGCGAGGACGAAAGACATGAAGCTACCTTGGCGTTTTCCCGTAAGGGATCATTGGGTAGCGCCAAGGGAGCGGATTAGGACGGGAAGGTCAAGGTGGCTCTCGTGCCCCGGATGCAGCGCAGCGCTTTAGCGGTGCGCTGCTAAGCTGGGGCCCAGCTCCAAGGCTTTCTGGGTCCCGGCTCAGCATCGCAGCGCTCCGCGCTGCAATGCGTCCGGGACACGATATCCACCTACACCGCCGCGGTGGTGACGCCGCCGTCGATGACGATGGTCTGGCCGGTCATGAAGCTCGACGCATCCGAGGCGAGGTAAGCGACGGCGCCGGCGATTTCGTCGGGTTCGCCGATGCGGCGGAGCGGCGTGGTGGCGGTGCGGCGCTTGAGGTTGGCTTCGTCTTCCCACAGCGCGCGGGCGAAATCGGTTTTGACGAGGCCGGGCGCGATGCAGTTGACGCGGACGCCTTTCGGGCCCCATTCACCGGCGAGCGAGCGGCACAGCGCGAAGTCGGCGGCCTTGGAGATGCCGTAGGCGCCGATCACGGTCGAGCCGCGCAGGCCTCCGATCGAGGAGATGATGACGACGGAGCCGCCTCCGCGCTCGGCCATCTGCGGGATCGCGAGCGCGGAGAGCCAGATGTTGCTCTTGACGTTCGAGCCCATGATCTTGTCGAAGGCCTCATCCGTGATGTCGAGCAGCGGGCCGTAATAGGGGTTCACCGCGGCGTTGCAGACGAGGATGTCGATCTTGCCGTAGTGCTTCGTCGCGCCCGAGATCAGCGCCTCGACCTCAGCCTTGCGCGCGATGTTGCAGGGGATGACGATGGCATCACCGCCGGCCGCGTTGATTCCGTCGGCGACTTCCTTGCAGGCGTCGGCTTTGCGCGACGAGACCACGACCTTGGCGCCGAGCTTTGCCAGCAGCTCGGCCGAGGAGCGGCCGATGCCGCGGCTGGAGCCGGTGACGACGGCTACTTTTCCGGTGAGATCGAACGGGGTGTTTTTCATTGTTGTTGGGCCTCCCTAGCGTGCGCCCTCATGGGGCACGTCATTCCGGGGCGCGCCACTTGGCGCGAACCCGGAATCCATTTCATCGCGCGTGATGCCGCACGATGGATCCCAGGCTCATCGCTTCGCGATGCCCCGGGATGACAGTCGTCAGATCAACCCGCCAGCATCGGCGACGCGGCGCTGGTGGTACTCGGTGTCACCGAAGCTGTTCTCGATCATGGTCAGGCGCTTGAAGTAGTGGCCGATCTTCGCCTCCATGGTCATGCCGATGCCGCCGTGGAGCTGGATCGACTGCTGGCCGACGAACTTCAGCGACTTGCCGATCTGCACCTTGGCCGCGGCGATCGCGTTCGAGCGCTCCCTGGCGTTCTCGAAATCGTTCGCCATGGTCGCGAACATCGACATCGATCTCGCCTGCTCGGCGGCGACGAACATGTCGGAGGCACGATGCTGGAGGCTCTGGAACGAGCCGATCGCAACGCCGAACTGCTTTCGTGTCTTGATGTACTCGACGGTGGTCTTGAGCGACTCGTCCATCAGGCCGACCGCTTCGGCGCAGAGCGCGACGCGGGCCTCATCGACGACGCGCTCGATCAGCGCGAGGCCGTCCTCGGGGTTGCCGATCGCGGCATCCGCGCCTACCTCGACACCGGTGAAGGTGATGTCGGCGGCGTGCAGGCCATCCTGGGTCGGGTACGACTTCTTCGTCACGCCCTTGGCATTCGCCGGCACTAGGAACACGCCGATGCCGGACTTGTCGCGGCGATCGCCCTTGGTGCGCGCGGTGACGATGAGGGTCTCGGCATTCTCGCCATTGAGCACGACGAATTTTTCGCCGTCGATGACCCAGCCGTCGCCCTTCTTCTTCGCGGTCGTGGAGACGTCGAAGAGATCATAGCGCGAGTTCTTCTCGAGCTGGGCGAAAGCGAGCGTCTTGCTGCCGTCGATGATGCCGGGCACGTGGGCCGCCTTCTGCGCATCGGAGCCGGCGTGGCGCAGGAAGCCGCCGCCGATCACGACCGTTGCCAGATAAGGCTCGAGCACCAGCGCCTTGCCGAGCGCTTCCATCACGATCATCGTCTCGACGCCGCCACCGCCGAAGCCGCCATCGGCCTCCGCGAAGGGCAGGCCCAGAAGGCCCTGCTCGGCGAGTTTGCCCCAGACGACCTGGCTCCAGCCGCCCTTCTCCTTCATGTACTTCTTGCGCTGCTCGAAATCGTAGGAATCGGTCAGCAGGCCGTCGATGCTTTCCTTGAGAAGCCTCTGCTCCTCGGACAGATCAAAATCCATTTCTTTGGTTCCTCGTACCCGGATCATCTGACTTCGTCATTCCGGGATGGCCCGAAGGGCCAGGCCCGGAATCCATTTCGCCTTTGAACGTGCGGCCCGATGGATTCCGGGCTCGCGACTTCGTCGCGCCCCGGAATGACGGTGGAAAAATTGCCCTCCCCGCCGCGGTGGAGAGGACGAGCTCACAGCCCCAGCACCGCCTTGGCGATGATGTTGCGCTGGATCTCGTTGGAGCCGCCGTAGATCGAGACCTTGCGGTTGTTGAAGTAGCTCGGCGCGATCTGGGCGGTCCAATCCATGGCTTCGTTCGAGCCGTCGTCGCCGTGCACGTCGTAGGGCGCGGCGAATGGGCCGATCACTTCCATGAGCAGCTCGGTGGTGGTCTGCTGTATCTCGGAGCCCTTGATCTTCAGCACCGAGGAAGCCGGATTGGGCTTGCCCTTGCCGTGCTTGCCTTCGTCGGCGACGACGCGAAGCTGGGTGAGCTCGAGCGCCTTCAGCTCGATCTCGCAGGCGGCCAGCTTCTCGCGGAAGGCGGAGTCCTGGATGATCGGCTTGCCGCCGGACTCGACCTTGCCGGCGAGATCGCGGATGCGGCGCAGCCGCTCCTTGGAGACGCCGACGCGGGCGATGCCGGTGCGCTCATTGCCGAGCAGGAACTTTGCGTAGTCCCAGCCCTTGTTCTCCTCGCCGATCAGGTTCTCGACAGGCACCTCGACGTCGTCGAAGAAGACCTCGTTGACCTCATGACCGCCGTCGATGGTCTGGATGGGGCGCACCGTCACGCCCTTCGACTTCATGCTGAAGACGATGAACGAGATGCCCATCTGCTTCTTGGCGGACGGATCGGTGCGGCAGAGGCAGAAGATCATATCGGCGTGCTGCGCCAGCGTCGTCCAGGTCTTCTGGCCGTTGATGATCCACTTGTCGCCCTTGCGCTCGGCCTTGGTCTTGAGCGAAGCGAGGTCAGATCCCGAACCCGGCTCCGAGAAGCCCTGGCACCACCAGTCGTCGACATTGGCGATGCGCGGCAGATACTTCTTCTTCTGCTCCTCATTGCCGAAGGTGTAGATGACCGGGCCGACCATGCTGACGCCGAAGGCGAGCGGCTGCGGCGCCGGATAGGACTGCAGCTCCTCGTTGAAGATGTAGTGCTGCACCGAGGTCCACCCGGTGCCGCCATACTGCTTCGGCCAGTGGCTGACGCCCCAGCCCTTCTTGTTGAGAATGCGCCACCACGTCACCATCTCGTCCTTCGAGAGGTGGCGACCCTCGACCAGCTTGCGCCGCGTATCCGGCGGCACATTGTCGCGGAAGAATGATCGCACTTCCTCGCGAAACGCCTGTTCTTCTTTCGTGAATGCGAGATCCATCGGATCCTCCTTGTGAACGCTATTCCCTATTCGTCATTCCGGGGCGCGCGAAGCGCGAACCCGGAACCCAGAAGTTGTGGCTCGAGGTTCCGGGTTCATTCGCTTGCGCGAATGCCCCGGAACGACCGGGCCAGTTACTGCAACACCTCGAACAAACCGGCCGCGCCCATGCCGCCGCCGACGCACATGGTGACCACCGCATACTTCGCCTTGCGGCGGCGGCCCTCGATCAAAGCGTGGCCGGTGAGGCGCGCGCCCGACATGCCGTAGGGATGCCCGACCGCGATCGCACCGCCGTCGACGTTGATCTTCTCGGGGTCGATGCCGAGCTTGTCGCGGCAATACAGCACCTGCACCGCGAAGGCTTCGTTCAGCTCCCAGAGACCGATGTCGTCGACCGTGAGGCCGTGACGCTTGAGCAGGCGCGGCACAGCGAAGACCGGGCCGATGCCCATCTCGTCCGGCTCGCAGCCGGCGGAGACGAAGCCGCGGAAGATGCCGAGCGGCTTGAGGCCGCGCTTGGCGGCTTCCTTGTCGCTCATGATCACCGAGGCGCTGGCGCCGTCCGAGAGCTGGCTGGCATTGCCGGCGGTGATGCTGAAGCCCTCACCGCGCACCGGCTTCAGGCCAGCGAGACCTTCGGCAGTCGTCTCGGGACGCGGGCCCTCGTCCTGCGACAGCGTCACCTCCTTGAACGAGACGGCGCCGGTGGCCTTGTCGGTGACCGCCATCTGCGTGGTGATCGGCGCGAGCTCGTCCTTGAACTTGCCGCCCTGCTGCGCTGCCGCGGTGCGGCGCTGGCTCTCCAGCGAATATTCGTCCTGCTTCTCACGCGAGATGCCGTAGCGCTTGGCGACGACCTCGGCCGTGTCGATCATGGGCATGTAGACCTCGCCCTTGATCTTGAGCAGCGCCGGATCCTGGGCGTGGAAGCCGTTCATCTTGTCGTTCTGAACCAGCGAGATCGACTCCCCGCCACCGCCGACCGCGATCTCGACGCCGTCGAAGATCACCGAACGCGCGGCGAGCGCGATCGCCTGCAGGCCCGAGGCGCACTGGCGGTCGATGGTGGTGCCGGCGACGGTGACGGGAAGGCCCGCGCGCAGCAGCGCCTTGCGCGCGATGTTGCCGCCGGTCGCGCCCTGCTGGAGCGCTGCGCCCATGACCACGTCCTCGATCTCCTTCGGATCAACCTTGGCGCGGGCGACGGCCTCGCCGATGGCGTGGCCGAGCAGCGTTGCGCCCTCGGTGGCGTTGAGCGCACCGCGATAGGCCTTGCCGATCGGGGTGCGGGCGGTGGAAACGATGACGGCGTCGGTCACGAGCGACCTCCTGGTTGCGTAGATTGTGACGGTTTCTTCTGCTGGCGCAATTCGTGGCGCGACAGCTTTCCGACCGGCGTGCGCGGCAACTCGTCGACGAACTCGACCGCCGCCGGCAATTCGTGCTTGCCGACCTTGCCGGTGAGCTGCGCGCGCAGCTCGTCGAGCGAGAACGGCTTTGCGTCCGGCTTCAGCTTGATGAAGGCCTTGGCGGCCTCGCCGCGATACTGGTCGGGAATGCCGAGCACGATCACCTCGTGCACGCCGGGAATGGTGTAGATCGCCTGCTCGATCATCTGCGGATAGACGTTGAAGCCGCCGGAGATGATCATGTCCTTCTTGCGGTCGACGAGGAAGAAGTAGCCGTCGGCATCGACATAGCCGATGTCGCCGGTGAGGAAGCGGCCGTCGGAAAAGGACTCCGCCGATTCCTTCGGCTTGTTCCAGTAGCCCTTGGTGACATTCGGGCCCTTGATGCGGATCTCGCCGACTTCACCCGGCGGCAGCACCTTGGCGGGATTTTCCAGCGAGACGACATCGAGCTCGATTCCGGGCAGCATCAACCCGATCGAGCCCGGCTTTTCAGGTCCAACCGGCGGGTGGCCGGTGCCGGGCGAGCAGGTCTCGGTCATGCCCCAGCCGCTCTTGAGCTTCTTGCCGACCTTGCGCTCGAAGAAGCTCGCAATCTCCACCGGCAGCGGCGCGCCGCCGGAGCCGATGGCGTTGAGCGAGGAGAAGTCGCGCTTGTCGAGATCGGGGAGCGCGGCGATCGCGATCCACATCGTCGGCACGCCCGGGAAATAGGTGGCGCGCTTGACCTCGATGTCGCGCATCACGGCTTCGACATCGAAACGCTGATGAATCGAGATCAGATTGCCGCGGCTGAGCGCGGACAGCAGCACGACGGTGAGCGCGTAGATGTGGAACAGCGGCAGCACGCAGATCACGCGCTCAATGACGTCGCCACGCGCCGCACGCCCCCGGCTTGCCCCAGACATCGTAGATCGACACCGCCGAGGTGAGATTGCCGTGCGTGAGCATCGCGCCCTTCGGCAGGCCGGTGGTGCCGCCGGTATATTGCAGCAGCGCGACGTCGTCGACGCTCACTTGCGGCCACTGCGCCGGCGCGGTGGCGCCCTCGACGAAGGCCTTGAAGGTGACGATGCGGGGATCGCTCGGGGTCGCCGCCTGCGGCGTGCCGACCTTGCCCCAATCGTCGTCCTCGCAGACGATGAGACGATCGATCAGCCCCTTCTCCAGGAATTTCAGTGCGGTCGGCAGCAGCGCCGCAAGGTTCGAGGTGACCAGCACCCGCGAGCCTGAGTCGGAGACCTTGTGCGTCAGCGCGATCTCGCCGTCGAGCGGGGAGAGATGCGCGATGCGGGCGCCGGCCTTCAGCGCGCCGAAGAAATTGACGGGGTGGTCCGGCGTATTGCCGAGGAACAGCGCGACGGAGCTATTCTTGCCACAGCCGGCGCGCAGGAACGCAGCGGCCGCGCGCTCGGCCATCGCGGCGAGCTCGGCGTAGGCGATTGGTCGATCGCGGAATTCGAGCGCGGTGCGCGGACCGTAATCGGCGGCAGCCTTCGACAAGAGGTCAGGGAGCGTGCCCTGGACGATCGTGTCGTCCCAACGCACGCCCTCGGGGTAAAACTGTTCGCCGGGATGGGTCATTGACGATCGATGCTCTGCAAAGGGGTCGTGATGGTGTCGTGTGGGACGGGCACCGGCGGACGGGCTCCCTTCCCCCTTGTGGGGAAGGGTTGGGGAAGGGGGTGCCACGAACTCCGACGTCGATTGGGGCTACCCCTCTCCCTAACCCTCCCCCACAAGGGGGGAGGGAACGGAGAGAGTGTGCCAACCATCATCAAGCCGCTTTCGACGCAGCCGCCAGCGAAGCAAACGTCTTGCCCTCAGCGGCAAGCTTCTTCAGCAGCGGCGCGGGCTCGAGGCTCGGGTCGTTGGTCTCCTTGGCGTAGAACGACAGACGATCGGCGATGTGCTTGAGACCGACGGTGTCTGCCCAGAACATCGGGCCGCCGCGGTAGATCGGCCAGCCATAGCCGTAGAGCCAGACCACGTCGATGTCAGAGGGACGCGCCGCGATGCCCTCTTCGAGGATCTTCGCGCCCTCGTTGATCATCGGGTACATCATGCGCTCGAGGATCTCGTCGTCGCTGACGATGCGCTTCTTGCGGCCGAGACGCAGCAGCGTCTCGTCGATCAGCTTCTCGACCTCCGGATCGGGCAGCGGCGCGCGGGAGCCTGCTTCATACTTGTAGTAGCCCTTGCCGGTCTTCTGGCCGAAGCGGCCGGCTTCGCAGAGCGCGTCCGCGATCTCCGACTTGATGCCGCGGTCCTTGCGCGAGCGCCAGCCGATGTCGAGGCCGGCGAGATCGCCCATCGCGAACGGCCCCATCGGCATGCCGAACTTGGTCACGACGGCGTCGACCTGCTGCGGCAGAGCGCCTTCGAACAACAGCTTTTCGGACTGCTTGCCGCGCTGCGCCAGCATGCGGTTGCCGACGAAGCCATCGCAGACGCCGACCACGGCCGGCACCTTGGCGATCTTGCGCGCGATGGTGACGGCGGTAACGAGCGCATCAGGCGCGGTCTTGTCGGCGCGCACGATCTCGCACAGCTTCATGACGTTGGCCGGCGAGAAAAAGTGCATGCCGAGCACGTCCTGCGGACGCTTGGTCGACTTCGCGATCTCGTCGATGTTCAGGTACGAGGTGTTGGAGGCGAGCACGGCGCCCGGCTTGGCGAACTGGTCGAGCTTGCCGAACACTTCCTTCTTCACCGCCATGGTCTCGAACACGGCCTCGATGACGAGGTCGGCATCGCCGACATTCTCGATGCCGACCACGCCGTTGATCAGCGCCATGCGCTTGGCGGGCGCATCGGCCGGAATGCCGCCGCGCGCCGCGGTTGCTTCCCAGTTCTTCTGCATGATGCCCATGCCGCGCTTGAGCTGCTCCTCGCCCGTCTCGATCAGGGTGACGGGAACGCCGGCATTGGCAAAGGACATCGCGATGCCGCCGCCCATGGTGCCGGCGCCGAGAATGGCAACACGGTTGACCGGACGCGACTTGGTGCCCTCGGGTACGCCCGCGATCTTATTGGCTTCACGCTCGGCGAAGAAGGCATAGCGCTGGGCCTTGGACTGGTCGCTGGCGACGAGCTTGAAGAAGCCCTCGCGTTCCTTCTTCAGACCTTCGTCGAACGGCAGGTCGATGGCCGCGCCGACGGCGTCGGCGGCCGCGAACGGCGCTTCCAGGCCGCGCGACTTCTTGGTCATCGCAGCAACCGCATTGGTGAAGATCGAACGGTCGGCCTTCGCAGCTGCGAGCTTGGAGTCGTCGTCGCGCAGACGGCGCAGCGGACGTTTCTCGGCGATCAGCTTGCGGACGAAGGCTTCGCCGCCGGAGGCCGGACCTTCAACGATCTCCTCGATCAGGCCGTTCTTGAGCGCTTCAGCGGCGCCGATCGGATCGCCGCCGACGATCATCTTGACGGCGAGTTCCGGCCCGACTGCGCGCGGCAGGCGCTGGGTGCCGCCGGCACCCGGCAGCAGACCGAGCCTCACCTCGGGCAAGCCGAGCTTGGCCTCTTTCACGGCGACGCGGAAATGACAGGCGAGCGCGACCTCGAGGCCGCCGCCGAGCGCCGTGCCGTGGATCGCGGCCACGATCGGCTTCGGCGAATTCTCCATCTCGACCAGCACCTCGTTCAGGCCCGGCGGCTTCGGCGGCTTGCCGAACTCGGTGATGTCGGCACCGGCAATGAAGGTGCGGCCGGCACAGGTCAGCACGATACCCTTGATCGCGGGATCGGCAATCGCGGCCTTCATGCATTCCAGAATACCACCGCGGACTGCGGCACTCAGCGCATTGACCGGAGGACTATTGACCGTGACGATCCCGACTTCATCATGACGCTCAAGCTTGACCACTTCGCTCACGGGTTCCCTCCTTGGTGGGGATTTGCTTTTGTTCGGTTTCGCGGTGCGGAATTTAATTCCGCATCTTGACGGCAGGGTTATTTTGAAGCACGGACGTTGTCAACGACTCCGCGCAAGAAGCAGATCAGGGATGAAGCGTACAGGAAAGAAGACCGCGACCGATCGGAATTTCGTCGTCGCACTTTCCCGCGGACTAGATGTTTTGCGCGCATTCCAGCCCAGCGACGGACTTCTCGGCAATCAGGAGATCGCCGCGCGCACCAACCTGCCGAAGCCGACGGTTTCGCGGCTGACCTATACGTTGACCAAGCTCGGTTATCTGACACCGGTTCCCCGCTTCGAGAAATATCAGCTCGCACCCGCTGCGATGGCGCTTGGTTACGCCGCATTAGCCAATCTCGGCGTTCGGCATTTGTCCGAGCCGTTCCGCGAGGAAATGATGCGCGCCACCGGCGGCGCGGTCGCCGTCGGCGGCCGCGACCGTCACAGCATGATCTATTTTGGGCAAAGCCGTGGCAGCGAGACCGTCGGCGTTCAACTTGACGTCGGCTCCCGCGTGCCGATTGCAACCAGTGCGATGGGCCGTGCCTATTACTGGGCGCTCGACGACGAGGACCGCGCCGAAGTGTCCCGCATTTTGCGCGAGCACTACGGCAGCCGCTGGCCGAAGATGCGCGATGGACTGGAGCGTTCCGGCGAGACCGTCGCGAAATACGGTTTTGCGATTTCCGTCGGCGACTGGCACGACGATATCGGCGCCGCGGGCGTCGCACTCAAGCTCAACGACGGAACCGGACCTTACGCGTTCAATTGCGGCGCCCCCGCGTTCCGCTTCACTGAAGAGCGTTTGATCAACGACATTGGACCGCGTTTGCTGGCGATGGTAAGGAACATCGAAGCGGCGCTCGGGGGTCTGGTGCCGCAATCCAAAAAAGAAATCAGCAAAAAGCTGAAATCAGGAGGAAAAGTTGCGCGTGTGGCCGAGGGGTTCAGATAGCCTTTGTCATCACCGGGAGCGGTTCGCATCGCCCCTTCGCCCACTGAACGGTGCGGGCGAGACGAGATGACGCAGGCACAGCTCGCGCGGGGGACATCGCCCCTGCTCGCGGTTCGCGACGTCAGCGTCGTGTTCGGCGGCATCGTCGCGCTCAACGGCGTGTCGTTCGACATGCACAAGGGCCAGATCCTCGGATTGATCGGCCCCAACGGCGCCGGCAAGACCACGCTCTTCAACTGTCTCTCGCGGCTCTATCAGCCGTCGTCGGGCGACATCCTGATGGAGGGCGCGAGCATCCTGTCGCGGCCGCCGCACCGGATTGCCGAGATCGGCATTGGCCGCACGTTCCAGAACGTGGCGCTGTTTCCGAACCTCTCGGTGATGGACAACGTCCGCGTCGGCACCCATGCCCGCACCTCCAGCGACATCATCAGCGACTCGCTGCGCCTGGCGTGGATCCGCCGCAGCGAGAGCGACGTGAACAAGAAGGTGCACGAGATCCTCACCTATCTCGACCTCGAGGACGTCGCCCACACCGTCGTCTCCGGCCTGCCCTTCGGCACGCAGAAGCGCGTCGAACTGGCGCGCGCGCTCGCGGCCGACCCGAAGATATTGCTGCTCGACGAGCCGGCCGGCGGCCTCAACCACGAGGAAGTCTACGTGCTCGGCGACCTCATCCGCCGCATCCGCGACGACCGCCACATGACCGTGCTCCTGGTCGAGCACCACATGGGTCTCGTGATGTCGATCGCCGATCACGTCGTCGCGCTGAATTTCGGCAAGAAGCTCGCGGAAGGCACGCCCGCCCAGGTGCAGGCGGATCCCGACGTCATCAAGGCCTATCTCGGGAGCAAGGACCAATGACGACACTGCTCAACGTCAAGGATCTGCGCGCCTATTACGGCCAGGTCCAGGCGCTCCACGGCCTGTCCTTCTCGCTCAACGAGGGCTCGCTGACGACGCTGTTAGGTGCCAACGGCGCCGGCAAGACCACCACGCTGCGCGCGATCTGCAACATGGTGCGCTCCACCGGTGCAATCGAATTCGACGGCAAGCCGCTGAACAACCGCTCGACCGAGAGCATCGTGCGGTTCGGCATCGCCCATGTGCCGCAAGGCCGCGGCACCTTCACCACCATGACGGTGGAGGAGAACCTCCAGCTCGGCGCCATCACCCGCAAGGACAGCGCCGGGATCGTCTCCGACATCGAGCGCATGTATGCGCATTTCCCGGTGCTCAAGCAGCGGCACACCCAGCAGGCCGGCACGCTCTCCGGCGGCGAGCAGCAGATGCTCGCGGTCGCCCGCGCCCTGATGCTGCGGCCGCGGTTGATGCTGCTGGACGAGCCCTCCTTCGGCCTCGCGCCGCTGGTGGTGCGCGACCTGTTCGGCATCCTCGGCAAGATCAACCGCGAGGACAAGGTATCGATCCTGGTGGTCGAGCAGAACGCCCAGCTCGCGCTCGAGCTCGCCGATCAGGCCTATGTGATCGAGACCGGACGCATCGTGATGTCGGGCAACGCCAAGGACATCGCGAACAACGAAGAAATCCGCAAATCCTATCTGGGTTACTGAGGAGCCGGCACGATGGAGCTTTTCACCAACCAAGTCCTGGCTGGGATTGCCACAGGCGCGATCTACGCCTGCATGGCGCTGGCGGTGGTCATGATCTACCAGGCGATCGACCATCTCAACTTCGCACAGGGCGAGATGGCGATGTTCTCGACCTTCATCTCCTGGCAGTTGATGCAGTGGGGCGTCTCCTATTGGGCCGCCTTCCTGATTACGCTGGCATTTTCCTTTGTCGCCGGCATCGCGATCGAGCGCATCCTGTTCAAGCCCTTGGCGAAGGCACCGATCCTGACCAACGTCGCCGGCTTCATCGCGCTGTTCGCGATCATCAACTCCTCGGCCGGCCTGATCTGGGACTTCACCATCAAGCAGTATCCGACCCCGTTCGGCTCCGCGCCGTTCCTGGGCAGCCAGCTGATCTCGACCCACCAGGCCGGCATGGTCGGCGTCACCGTGCTGCTGCTGCTTGGTCTCTATTTCTTCTTCCAGTACACCCGGATCGGCCTTGCCATGCGCGCGGCCGCATCGGTGCCTGAATCAGCCCGGCTGGTCGGCATCAACACGAGCTGGATGATCGCCCTCGGCTGGGGCATGGCGACCGCGATCGGCTCGATCGCCGGTATGCTGATCGCTCCGGTCGTGTTCCTCGAGCCCAACATGATGGGCGGCGTGCTGATCTACGGCTTCGCCGCAGCGGTGCTCGGCGGACTGACCAGCCCGTTCGGCGCCGTGGTCGGCGGCTTCCTGGTCGGCATCTTCGAGAACCTCGCCGGAACCTACATCCCCGGCGTCGGCAATGAACTGAAACTCCCGATCGCGCTCGCGCTGATCATCTCCGTCCTGGTCGTCAAACCCGCTGGCCTGTTCGGCCGGCACATCGTCAAGCGAGTTTGATCATGAGCGCAGCAGAAGAAGTCGTCGCTGAAGGCCACGAGGCGGTCGAGGCCGTTCCGAAGCGAGCCATGACGCTGGGCACGGGCACCTCGCTGGTGGTGCTCGCCGCGCTGCTCATCGCCCCCGTCTTCGTCAAGAACTTCATCATCTTCCAGATGACGATGCTCCTGATCTACGGGCTCGCTGTGCTGGCGCTCAACATCCTGACCGGAGGCTCGGGCCAGTTCTCGCTGGGCCAGAGCGCCTTCTATGCCGTCGGCGCCTATACGACGGCAGTGCTGATGGAGCAGTTCAACGTCAACTACGCGCTGACACTTCCGATCTCGGGCGTTGTCTGCTTCGCCTTCGGCTTCCTGTTCGGACAGCCGGCGCTAAGGCTCTCCGGCGTTTACCTCGCGCTTGCGACCTTTGCGCTGGCCACCGCGATGCCGCAGCTCCTCAAGCTGAACTTCCTGGAGCACTGGACCGGCGGCGTGCAGGGTCTCGTCGTCACCAAGCCGGACGCGCCGTTCGGGCTGCCGATGTCGCAGGACATGTGGCTGTACTACTTCACCCTCGTCGTGACGCTTGCGATCTACATCTTCTCGGTGAACCTTTTGCGCTCCCGTTCGGGCCGCGCCTTCATGGCGATCCGCGACAACGAGATCGCGGCCTCCGCCATGGGCGTTGATGTCGCGCTGTACAAGACGCTGGCCTTCGGTGTGTCGGCTGCAATCACCGGCATCGCCGGCTCGCTCGGCGCCATCGCGGTGCAGTTCGTCGCGCCCGACAGCTACACCATCACGCTCGCGATCTCGCTGTTCCTAGGCATGGTCGTCGGCGGCGTGGGCTGGCTGCCCGGCTCGATCGTCGGTGCCGCCTTCATCATCTTCGTCCCGAACATCGCGGAGGGCATCTCCAAAGGCCTCTCCGGTGCGGTGTTCGGCGTGCTCCTGTTCCTCGTCATCTACCTCGTGCCGCATGGCGCAAGGCAGGTTGCAATCCTGGGCCAGCAAATCGCCGGCAAGCTCAGAAAGAGCTGAAGACTCTCATCACCAAGACTGTTGTTTAACCAAGGAGACCCAATTGCTTTTCGAAAGAACACTGCGAACCGCCGCGCTCGCCACGGCGGTCGCGACCCTCGCCTGCAGCTCTGCCCTCGCCCAGAAGAAATACGATACCGGCGCGTCCGATACCGAGATCAAGATCGGCAACATCATGCCGTACAGCGGTCCGGCGTCGGCCTATGGCATCATCGGCAAGACCGAAGAAGCCTACTTCAAGATGATCAACGACAAGGGCGGCATCAACGGCCGCAAGGTCAACTTCATCACCTATGACGACGCCTATTCGCCGCCGAAGGCCGTCGAGCAGGTCCGCAAGCTCGTCGAGAGCGACGAGGTGCTGGCCGTGTACAATCCGCTCGGCACGCCCTCGAACACCGCGATCCAGAAGTACCTGAACGCCAAGAAGATCCCGCAGCTCTTCGTCGCCACCGGCGCCACCAAGTGGAACGACCCGAAGAACTTCCCCTGGACCATGGGCTGGCAGCCCTCCTACCAGAGCGAAGCGCAGATCTACGCGAAATGGCTGATGAAGGAGAAGCCGAACGCCAAGATCGCGATCCTCTACCAGAACGACGATTTCGGCAAAGATTACCTCAAGGGCACCAAGGACGGACTCGGTGCCAAGGCCTCGTCCATGATCATCATGGAAGAGAGCTATGAGATTTCCGAGCCCTCGATCGATGGTCATATCGTCAAGATCAAGGCCGCCAATCCCGACGTTCTGCTGATCTATACGACGCCGAAGTTCGCGGCCCAGACCATCAAGAAGACCGCCGAGCTCAACTGGAAGCCGCTTCAGATCCTCACCAACGTGTCGATCTCGGTCGGCAGCGTAATGAAGCCGGCCGGCTTCGAGGCCTCGCAGAACGTGCTTTCGGCGGCCTATGCCAAGGACTCGACGGACCCGCAGTGGAACAACGACCCCGGCATGAAGAAGTGGAACGAGTTCGTCGACAAGTACCTGCCCGGTGCCGACAAGACCGACACCGGCATGGTTTATGGCTATGGCGCGGCGTCGACTTTGGCCAAGGTTCTGGAAATGTGCGGTGACGATCTCACCCGCGCCAACCTCATGAAGCAGGCCGCTTCATTGAAGGATTTTGTCCCGGACACCCTGCTGCCCGGCGTCAAGATCAACACCAGCGCCACCGACTTCGCCCCGATTGCCCAGCTCCAGATGCAGCGCTTCAAGGGCGAGAAGTGGGAACTCTTCGGCGAGATCATCAGCGGCGACGTCGCCTCCGAGTGACACGCTGACGTAATAGTCCAAGGGTAGTCGAAGGGTAGTCCAACGATAGTCCAAGGACCGTTCGAGTCGACAAGCCCCCGCGGGTGACCGCGGGGGCTTTTTGTTGACGTCCGCCGCTAATCTTGTTCAATGCGGCGCCGATCCAACCAGGGTGGGAGAACTATGACTGCCGTTCGATTTCAGGTTGCGGCCCTTTCGGCCGCACTAGCGTTGTGCGCTGCAATGAACAGCCCGGCACTGGCGCAAAAGAAATACGACAGCGGCGCCTCCGATACCGAGATCAAGCTCGGCAACATCATGCCCTATAGCGGTCCGGCCTCCGCCTATGCCGTGATCGGCGAGGCCGAGGAAGCCTATTTCAACAAGA
>NZ_LGHL01000264.1 GCF_001908205.1 Bradyrhizobium sp. NAS80.1 | reverse complement strand
CCGGACCGTTCGTCACTCCCACGCATCGCGCCCCCTAGTTAAATCCTGATCCTAGAGAATCACGACACGAAACGCTTCGCTACCGACTTCTTCAACAGCCTGCTAGCGCCTCACCCCGGCGGCATGCCTTCGAACTTCGGCAGGCTATGGTCAAGGTGATCCCAGCCATGCCCGCGCGCTGCGTAGGTGACAGCTTGCGGATTGTAGCGGGCGGGCTCGTCGAGGCTGGCGGCGCGGATGGTGAAGATGTCGGGCTGTGCTGCAAAGGTCATGTAGACCGGCAAGCCGCAGACGGAGCAGAAACCGCGCGTCTTCACGTTGCCGCTGTCACCGACCATGTCCCAGTGCCTGGCCTCGCCCGTCACGGTGACGCCGGCGCGCGCGAAGGTCATGTACGAACCGTGGCCGGTGCCGCTCTCACGCTGGCAGTCCCGGCACTGGCAGTGATTGCTGAACAGGGGCTCACCGACAATCGAATAGCGGATCGCGCCGCAGGCGCAGCCGCCGGTAAAGGGCTTGTCCATCGCGATATCTCCCACTCACTCTTCGCCGCTGATCTCGTCGAGCTGTTTGACCACTTTCTTCCAGCCGCCGCTCATGACGGTGTAGGCCGAGTCGTTCCTCGGCATGACGAAGCCTGCATGAACCAGTCGGATCCGCGTGCCGGCTTCGACCGGGGTGAGGGACCACGTCACGACGGTGTCGAGCGGCGCGCCGTAGCCGGTGTTGCGTTCGTCGCCGCCTTTCCAGGCGTAGACGAGGCGCCGGTTCGGCACGACCTCCAGAACGCGGCAATGGATCACGCCATCCCAGTTGCCGCCCGGAGTAGTCTGGAATGTGAAGGCCTTGCCTTCGACGGCTTCAAAGCCGGTCGGCGGCATCAGCCAGCGCCCGATCAACTGGGCACTGGTCAGCGCCTTCCAGACTGTCTCGGCCGTGTGAGGGAAGACCTCGTCGATGACGATGTCTTTAGTCTCGGTGTTCAACTCGGCTGCACTCACGGATCGATCTCCTTCAAGAGGTCACGCAGGTTCTGGAAACGCTCGCGCCAGAAGACACCGTAATGATCCATCCACTCGACCAGGGGCCCGAGGCCTTGCGGCGCGGCGCGGTAATAGACGTTGCGGCCCTCGGCGCGCTCGGCGACGAGACCGGCTTGCTTGAGGGACTTCAGGTGCTGCGAGATCGCGCCCTGGGTGACGCCGCTGCCGCGCGTCAGCTCCGCGACGCTGATCTCCTTGCTCTCGAAGACACGCTCGAACACGGCGCGCCGTGTCGGATCGGCGAGAGCGCGCATCACGGTGGTGACGGGGTTTGGGGCGGCTTCGATCATGGAGATTCAATTAGCAGACGCTAATGCATTAGTCAATGCTAATTTATTTTGGCTTGGCAAAGTCGCCAATTTGACAGTGACTGACCAGTCAGTCATAATTGGGAAATGACAAGGAAACCGATCACAGCAGCTACGTCATCCGCCGCTCGCGCCAGCGCCAAAGGCCTTGCGCCCGTAGCCAGCGAGGAGGCGCCCGCCTCGAACCGTGCCGCGCGCGCGGCAGAACGGCGTGCCGCGATCGTGGAGGCCGCGATGGAGGAGTTCATCGTGCGCGGCTTTGCCGCGACGCGGCTCGACGACATCGCCAAGCGCGCCGGTGTCGCCAAGGGCACGATCTACCTGCACTTCAAGGACAAGGAATCGATGTTCGAGGAGCTCGTGCGCACAGTCATCGTGCCTGTCGTGGCGAAGCTGACTGCGCTGCCGCCGCCGACAGGTTCGGTCCGCGATCTCGTCGAGGCCTTCGCCAGCAACTTCCTGAAAGAGGTCATGGGTACAAGGCGCGGCGATCTCGTGCGCCTGATCGTGGCGGAGGGACCGCGCTTTCCGACCGTGGCCGACTTCTATTACCGCGAGGTCGTCTCGCGCGGGATCGCCGGCATGCGCGCGCTGATCGAGCTCGGCATTGCCCGCGGCGAGATCCACGAGAAGAACCTTGCGCGCTATCCGCAGATCCTGGTCGCGCCCGCGATGATCGCGGTGATCTGGCAGAGCCTGTTTGCGCGGCACGCGCCGCTCGACGCCCAGGAGATGCTGCGCGTCCATCTTGATTTGATTTTTGGCGAACGGAGGACGACATGAGGTCGTCACGAGCGATTCTTATATTCGCATTGGCGGCTGTGCTCGCAACCGGGCTGGCCGGCTGCAACGAGAAGCGCGATCCCGGCTTCCAGGGCTGGGTCGAGGCCGACATGATCTATGTCAGCCCGGACGAAGCGGGCCGGGTCACGAAGCTCAATGTCCGCGAAGGCGACGAGGTCAAGGTCGGCGATCACCTCTATTCCGTCGACGACGACCTTCAGGTTGCCGATCTCAATCAGACCAAGGCGACGCTGGCCAATGCGCAGCAGGTGTTCGATCGCGCGGAGTCCCTGCGCAAGACCGGCTCCGGCACGCAGGCGACGCTCGATTCCGCCGTCTCGGACTTACGGGTTGCGCAAGCGCGGGTGGTGACCTCGGAGACGCGCCTGGCGCGGCGCAAGGGCTTTGCCCCGGTCGCAGGGACCATCCAGCAGATCTATTTCCGCGAGGGCGAGATGGTGGCGGCGCAGCGGCCGGTGCTCTCGATCATGCCGCCCGGCAACATGAAGCTGCGTTTCTTCGTGCCGGAGACGGAGCTGCCGAAACTTGCGATCGGCGACGAAGTCCGCGTGTCCTGCGACAATTGCTCGGCCGATCTCACCGCAAAGATCTATTTCATCGCGACCTCGGCCGAATACACTCCGCCGGTGATCTACAGCCTCGAAGAGCGCAACAAGCTCGTCTACCTGATCCAGGCACGGCCCTCGCGGCCTGATGCCTTGCGGGTCGGGCAGCCGATCAATGTCTACCTCAATCCCAAGACGCCGGTGGCGGACAAGCAATGAACGGCGGCAACGGCATCGCGATCGACGTCAAGGGCCTGACGAAGTCGTTCGGCGGCCGCGAGGTCGTGCACGATCTGTCGATGCAGGTGAAGCGCGGCTCGATCTACGGCTTCCTCGGCCCCAACGGCTCGGGCAAGACCACGACCATTCGCATCCTCTGCGGCCTGCTGACGCCCGACAGCGGCGAGGGCACCTGCCTCGGCTACGATATCCGCCGCGATGCTGAAAAGATCAAGCGCCAGGTCGGCTACATGACTCAGCGCTTCAGCCTGTATCAGGACCTCTCGGTCCGCGAGAACCTCGAATTTGTCGCGCGGCTCTACGGCCTCACTGACGCGCGCGGCGCCGCGCGCGACATGATCAAGCGCCTTGGCCTGTCAGGGCGCGAGGAGCAGCTTGCGGGCGAGCTCTCTGGCGGCTGGAAGCAACGCCTGGCGTTGGGCGCCTGCACGCTGCCCAGTCCGAAGCTGCTGCTTCTCGATGAGCCGACGGCGGGCGTCGATCCCAAGGCGCGGCGCGATTTCTGGAACGAGATCCATGCGCTCGCGGCCGACGGCCTCACCGTGCTGGTCTCCACCCACTACATGGACGAGGCCGAGCGCTGCCACGAAATCGCATACATCGCCTACGGTCATTTGCTGGCGCACGGCACGGTGGAGGAGGTGATCGAGAAATCCGCGCTCACGACCTACACCGTGACGGGCGAGGACCTGAACGGCCTCATCGCTGCGCTCACCGGCAAGCCCGGAATCGACATGGTGGCGCCGTTCGGCACGTCCTTGCACGTCTCCGGCCGCGACGTTGCGGCACTGGAGGCGAGCATCGCGCACTGGCGCGAGAAGAGTGACCTGCACTGGCACAAATCGTCGCCGTCGCTGGAAGACGTGTTCATCGAATTAATGGGGCGCTCCAAGGATAATTTCTAATGAGCCTCTCCGATCAAGCCGCGCCAACGCACGAAATTCGCGAACGCTTCGGTTTCTGGAAGCGCTCCTATGCGATGCTGGTCAAGGAGTTCATCCAGCTCAAGCGCGATCGCGTGTCGTTCGCGATGATCGTGATGCTGCCGGTGATGCAGCTCCTGCTGTTCGGCTATGCGATCAACACGACGCCGCACAATATGCCGAGCGCGGTGCTGCTCCAGGAGGACAGCGATCTCGCCCGCTCGGTGTTGAAGGCGCTGGAGAACACCGCCTATTTCCGCTTCATCTACGAGGTGCACGACGTCGACGATTTCGACAATCTCCTGAAATCCGGCAAGGTGCTGTTCGGTGTCGAGATCCCGCGCGGCTTCGAGCGCGCGGTGCGACGCGGCGACAGGCCGGCGCTGCTGGTCGCCGCCGACGCCACCGATCCGATCGCGGCAAGCGCCGCGCTCGGCTCGCTCGGCATGGTCGTGCAGACCGCGCTTGCGCACGATCTCTACATAGGCAATCCCCCCGGAAATGCCGTTCCAGATTCGCGCCCATGCCCGCTACAATCCGGCTGCCTCGTCGAGCCTCAACATCGTGCCGGGGCTCGTCGGCACCATCCTCACCATGACCATGCTGATCTTCACCGCGCTGTCAGTCACGCGCGAGGTCGAGCGCGGCACCATGGAGAGTCTGTTGTCGATGCCGATCAAGCCGGTCGAGGTAATGTTCGGCAAGATCATTCCCTACGTGCTGGTCGGCTTCATCCAGGCTTTCCTGATCATCGGTATCGGCGTCGGCCTGTTCGGCGTGCCTGTGCTCGGAAACCTGTTCTTGCTGGCGCTGCTCTCGACGCTGTTCATCACCACCAATCTGTCGATCGGCTACACCATCTCGACTGTGGTACAGAACCAGCTCCAGGCCATGCAGATGTCGATGATGGTCTTCCTGCCGAGCATTCTGCTCTCCGGCTTCATGTTCCCGTTCGCGGGCATGCCGGCCTGGGCGCAATATGTCGGCGAGGCCCTGCCGCTGACGCATTACTTGCGTATCGTCCGCGCCATCATGCTGAAGGGGGCGACCATGCAGAATTTGCGCTTCGACGCGCTGGCTCTGGCGATCCTGATGCTGGTCGCCATGACCATTGCCGTGACGCGCTTCCGCCGCACGCTGGATTGAGGCAGACTGTTCCGGAAGCGAGGAGCGGGATGGTCAGCTTTGCGAGCAGGAAGGCCCGGCGGCATGCCGCGATGTCAGAGGATTTCGAGCGCGAGCTGACGCGGGAGGTCCTGCGCACCGAGCTCATGCGGGTGCGGGCGCTGATCATCACGGGCTGCGTCATCGCCGTTTTCCTTACCGCGATCTATCTCGCCGATTCCTCAGCGGTGGAGCGCGTCTGGCGAGGCACGCGGGGGCTTGCCGAGATCTATGGTCTGTTGACCGGCTTCATCCTGTTCGAGGTCTGGGTCCACACCCAGATCAGGAAGAATCTCCGCCTCGGTCGCGACCTGCCGGCGATCAGGCGCTATATCGGCGCCCTGATCGAGACGTCGCTGCCGACGGTGATCCTGCTCCTGCAGATCCGGACCATGGGCGCGAGCCAGGCGCTCGGCTTCACCGTGCCGCTGTTCTATTTCATCTTCGTCATTCTCTCGACCTTGCGGCTCGATTTCTGGCTGTCCACCTTCACCGGCTTCGTCGCCGCGGCCGAGCTGTTCGCCGTCGCGCTGATCTTCGATCCCGAGAGCAGCGCCGGCGAGCCGCAGATCTATTTCCACGCGGTGCGCAGCACCATCATCCTGATTTGCGGCGTGCTCGCAGGCGCGGTCGGCGCGCGGCTCCGCCGCCAGTTTGCTGCGAGCATTGCGGCGGCGACCGCGCGCGACCGGGTGACGGACCTGTTCGGCCAGCACGTCTCCCCGCAGGTGGTGGATCGGCTGATGGCGGCGGGAACGAGCGCGGGCGGCGACGTCCGCCGCGTCGCCGTGATGTTCGTCGATTTCCGGGGCTTCACTGCCGGCGCGCAGTCGCGTACGCCGCAGGAGGTGGTCGACCGTCTCGACGGCGCCTTCGCTGTTCTGGTCGACATCCTCGATCGCGAAGGCGGCATCGTGAACAAGTTTCTCGGCGATGGCTTCCTGGCCTTGTTCGGCGCGCCGCTGGAGGCCTCCGACGCCGCGCATCGCGCCGTCGCCGCCGGCCGTGAGATGCTGACCGCGATGGACCGCATCAACGCGCAGACGAGCTGGCCGCTTCGGATCGGCATCGGCATCCATTTCGGCGAGGTCGTCGCCGGCAATATCGGCTCGCCCCGGCGCAAGGAATACACTGTCATCGGCGACACCGTGAACTTCGCCTCGCGGCTGGAAGCGCTGAACAAGGAATTCGGCTCGCAGCTCCTGATCTCCGCGTCCGTGCGCGAAGCGCTCGGCGATGACGGCAGCGACGCCGTCCCGCTCGGCGAGGTCGAGGTACGTGGCTACGAGCAGAAGGTGGCGGTGTTTCAGCTGGGTTAGAGCGTTTTCGAGCGAAGCGGATACCGGTTCGCGTAAAGAAAACGCGTCAAAACAAGAATCTAGAGCCCCGTTCCGATTTCATCGGAACGGAAATGGCTCTAGCAGGCTGTTGAAGAAGTCGGTAGCGAAGCGTTTCGTGTCGTGATTCTCTAGGATCAGGATTTAACTAGGGGGCGCGATGCGTGGGAGT
>NZ_LGHL01000263.1 GCF_001908205.1 Bradyrhizobium sp. NAS80.1 | reverse complement strand
CGCTGCGTTTGCGGCGGGCGCCGCCTGGCGCGTTGCCGCCGTGGGCGGCTCCGGATTCATGATGCTCACCGGCGGTGTCGACGATGCGCTCGGGAACTCCGCGTTGGTCGGCTTGCCCGTCGGCATCGAGGGCGGTAGCCCGGCAAGTGCGCCCGTAGCCGGCATCGGCGGCGCCGCCATTGCCGGCGTGTTCCAGGTCGGCGCGTAGCGCGCGACCAGCGTGTCGTAGAGATGGGAACTCATGTTGGCGGCGACCTGCTGCTGATCGGTCAGCGAGCGGAACGTGGCGCAATCGAACTGCGTGCAGCCGTCGCGCGCGATCAGCACGTGCGCGACGAGGCCGTAGCGATCGCGCTCCAGTGCCTTGCGCAGCACCTTCATGTCCGATGTCAGGCTCTTCTCGGCGGTCGCAGCATCGCCGAGCGCGGTCAGCCGATCGATCCTGGCGGCCGTGTAGGAGACGGCCGTAGCCGCCGCGTCAGGCGCGCCGAACAGCGCCTTCTCGCAGCCGGCGGCTACTGCATCGCCGGCGAGATCGTCGAGACAGGACAGAGCCGGCAGGCTCGCCGTGAACGCAGCTTGCGTGCGCGCCTCGGTCGGAGCGGCCTCCCCCGCCGGTCCATAGGCGCGCGCAGTGGCAGCGACCGCGATGGCAATGGCGAGCAATGTAATGACAGTCAGCGCGCCGTTGGCGACCGACTTCTCGGCGCGCAGCAGCGTGATCAGGAGGATCAGTGCGAAGAAGCCGGCAGCCGCCAGCGTCAGCCACATCGGAAAGGCCGGCGAGCGCCAGATTTGGTCGAACGCCATGCGCGACGTCCCCTCACGCGAGCAAAGAGCGAATGGTCAAAGCGAGCGCCGCGAGTCGGCAACTGCCCCCGGTCCACCCTGTTGAGGCGAAACGGGCCTTTTTGACGGCGGGACGAACAAATTCGATTGCGGCACCGATGCGCCGTCCCGTCATCTTCAGGACAGAGCGAGCTGGCTTTCCCTGGCGACCCGTTCGAAGGCCTCGGTGGAGCTCTTGATCCGATACTGGTAGTCGTCGCCCTCGGTCGGAAGCTGGCGGATGACCTCATAGGTGCCGCTGGCAGCCGGGCGCGCGATGTTGCTGGCTGTGAACAATACGCGCGTGCCCACAGGGAATTTATGCTTCAACACCCATCTCCATTACTCAAACAGCGCCGGCCGCGCCCAGAGTCCCACTGCGACGGCTGGCTCGAAACCCGTGGCGCTGTATAGCACGCGGCAGGCCGTTTTGACCAGCAGTATACAGGGCTGCCGAACGCGCCAATCCGGTAGTTTTTTCAGGATGATAGCCACGGAACCGGGCGGCTGATGATACCGCCGGAGCGGGCCTTTCAGGCAGTGTGGGGCAAATGGCCGTCGGGGCTCGCGTGATCCACGGCCTTGGGCAGTTCCTGGGCCAGGATCTGACTGAGCTGGTCGACCGGGATGTTGTAGCGCGCAGCCAGTTGGCGAACGGTCTCGTTGCCGAGCACTGCGCGGAGCTGGTCGGCCGAGATCGGCAGGTTCTGGCCGTTGCCGAGCCAGGATTTCACCTGATCGCCGAAGCCAGACTGCTGGAGCTTCGCCACGATCGCGCTGAGGCCGCCCTGGTTGTTGCTGCCCAGCACTTCATTCAGCACGGCAGGCAGCACCGCCGCGCCTAGCTGACTGAGCGCGCTGCGGAGCGCAGGGTTGTTCTCCAGCGAGTCCAGGATTCCCATGGCGGTGCCCTCTCCTAAACCGTAGTTCCGCTGCGATTGAGCGCCGCCATGCGGCGTACCGTCAAGCGACGCCCAATCACAATTGCGGGTTACACATTCTCGAACTTTTCGATGACAAGCGTTTCAGCGAGCCCGTCGCGCGTCCACTCCTGGAGCGCCGGCATCGCGATCATCGTGTCCATGTAGGCCTTGGTCTCCGGCGTGACTTCGATGGCGTAGGTGCGGAAACGATGCACAACGGGGGGCGTACATCGCATCAGCTGCGCCGAAGCGACCGAACAGAAATGGCCCCTTGGCGCCGTAGCGCGTCCGGCACTCGCGCCAGATCTCCTGCACGCGCGCGATGTTGGCGAGCGCATCCGCCGACAGAGTCACGGGCCGGATCGGCCGGTGGAGGTTCATGCCGCATTCGTTGCGCAGCGCCACGAACCCGGAATGCATCTCGGCGCACACCGAACGGGCATGGGCGCGGGCCGAAACATCGTCGGGCCACAGCTTCTTCTCCGGATAACGTTCAGCGATGTATTCGATGATCGCGAGCGAATCCCACACCGTCGTCTCGCCGTCGACCAGCACCGGCACCTTGCCGGCGCGGCTGAAAGACAGGATCTGCTCCTTGTCCGCAGGATTGTCAGTATAGAGCGGAATAACGGTCTCCACGAACGGGATGTCGTTGGCACGCAATGCGAGCCAGGGTCGCATCGACCATGACGAGTAGTTCTTGTTGCCGATCGCGAGCTTGAGCGCTGCCATGTTACTGGTCCTTCCCGAGTCCTTTGGATGCGGCTGCTTTTAGCGCCATCGCCTGCCGCCAATCAATCGTTGCCGCGACTAGCCATGCGTGGCAATCGTTGCGATCTGCGAGGAGAGAGACATGAGCAGGCACTGGGTCGACATCACGGCCGTCGGCTTCTTCATCATCGAATGGCTGGTCTATGCCATGACGCTGGAGCATTCGGCCTATGGCCGCAACAGCCTGTCCGCTCGCATGAACCGCTATCGCGAGGTGTGGGTGCGTCGGCTGCTCGACCGCGACGCGCGCATGGTCGACATGCAGATCATGGCCTCGCTCCAGAACGGCACCGCCTTCTTCGCCTCCACCAGCCTGTTCGCGCTCGGCGGCGCGCTGGCCCTGCTTAATGCCACCAACGACGCAATCACCATCCTGGGCAAGCTGCCGATCGATCTCAGCCCCTCGCCCGCGCTGTGGGAATTGAAGTGCGTCGGCCTGGTGCTGATCTGCGTCTACGCCTTCTTCAAGTTCGCCTGGGCCTATCGCCTGTTCAACTATGTCGCGATCCTGTTCGGCGGCATGCCGCCCGTCTCGCAGCGCGACACGCCGGAGGCCGAAGCTCATGTCATCCGCACCTCGCGTCTGTTCGAATCCGCCGGCCGCCATTTCAACCGCGGCCAGCGCGCCTTCTTCTTCGCGCTCGGCTATCTCGGCTGGTTCGTCAGCCCCTGGGTACTGTTCGTGAGCACGGCGGCAGTGGTGATCGTGACATGGAGAAGGCAGTTCGCGTCCAGTGCATGGGCGGCGATGGCGCCGGATGTGGTGGCTGCGGGTGGTGGCGAAGAGACGAAACGCGGTCATTGATGCTCCCGTGCCCCGGACGCGCTGCAACGCCATAGCGCGTCGAAGACGCGCGTAAACGCGCTTACGGCGTTGCTGCGCAGAGCCGGGACCCACGCCACATCGATTGCTCTCGGAGACATGGGCCCCGGCTCTGCAGCGCACCGCCGAAGAGGCGCTGCGCTGCAGAGCCGGGGCCCGAGAGTGTCAGCTGACGCCCATGCCTTCTCCACTTCGTCATCGCGAACGCAGCGAAGTAGTCCAGAATCCCTCGACGGATAGACTCTGGATTGCTTCGCTGCGCTCGCAATGACGGAGTATGAGGCCGCATCGCGATCCTCCAATGCGCAGCACTCGTAGGATGGGTAGAGCGAAGCGAAACCCATCAACGCGTTCCTCCACGCGGATGCATGATGGGTTTCGCAAGTGCTCTACCCATCCTACGGCCTCGCAGACACACTTTCCCGTTCTCGCGGCGCCTTTCGCCCGAGCTTTGCTTGATCTCTCCACCCTTTAAGCCAAGAGCAACTGTGCCGGAAGTAGACCGCTGACCGGCCGGGCTCAAGGCTGGCGCTGGCGCGCCCCCGCCTTCGGCGGCTGACGGCC